>NZ_JBUZPJ010000005.1:0-346258 GCF_055406205.1 Pseudomonas sp. E315
GAAAAGCTGCGGCGGATCAGTAGAGCGCTGTTCAAACAGATAACGCGTCACCGCGTCCACTGTGCCCATGACGCTGGGGCAATCGGCAGTGAGAATCCAAGTATCGGGGGCGCGGCTCATGGGTAACTCCTGCTATTAAACGAACCTGCGTAGGAGCTGCCGAAGGCGGCGATCTCTTGACCCTGAAACAAGATCGCAGCCTTCGGCAGCTCCTACGGGTATGTTTACAACCTGTATCAGGCCACAACGTTCAGCCCATATTCGGCAGCAGCATCCTGCAACCATAACCACCAATATTCAGAAAAGCTGCGGCGGATCAGTAGAGCGCTGTTCAAACAGATAACGCGTCACCGCGTCCACTGTGCCCATGACGCTGGGGCAATCGGCAGTGAGAATCCAGGTATCGGGGGCGCGGCTCATGGGTAACTCCTGCTATTAAGCGAACCTGCGGAGGAGCTGCCGAAGGCGGCGATCTCTTGACCCTGAAACAAAGATCGCAGCCTTCGGCAGCTCCTACGGGTATGTTTACAACCTGTATCAGGCCACAACGTTCAGTCCATATTCGGCAGCAGCATCCTGCAACCATAACCACCAATACTCAGAAAAGCTGCGGCGGATCAGTAGAGCGCTGTTCAAACAGATAACGCGTCACCGCGTCCACCGTACCCATGACGCTGGGGCAATCGGCAGTGAGAATCCAGGTATCGGGGGCGCGGCTCATGGGTAACTCCTGCTATTAAGCGAACCTGCGTAGGAGCTTGCCGAAGGCTGCGATCTCTTGACCCTGAAACAAGATCGCAGCCTTCGGCAGCTCCTACGGGTATGTTTACAACCTGTATCAGGCCACAACATTCAGCCCATATTCGGCAGCAGCATCCTGCAACCATAACCACCAATACTCAGAAAAGCTGCGGCGGATCAGTAGCTCCCAAGTGTCTTCGCCCGTGTGGCGAATCACCAACTGCGATTTGGCAAACACTGTGCCCACGGCTTTGCCCACCGGGAAGTTGTCCGGGTGTACGTCGTAGCTGGTGGATTTCATCAACACATCACGCACATGGGGGCCGCTCAGTTCCAATATTTGTTGCCCGCCGCTGACGTTGACCACCGAGATATGCAGCCCGGCCAACGCGTCACGCAGGGCTTTTTCGAGCGCAAACTCTTGACCTGTGGGCGCGATCAGCAGCCATTCATCTGGCCCCATCCATTGCAGCGACAAATCACCCTCGGCCACCAGGCTCAAGGCCACCGGCAGTTCCAAACCCAGCGCTTTGCGTACACCTTCGACAAAGGCCGGGTCGTTGGCATCGCCACGCAAGGTGAGATGGCCCAGCAGTTTTTTCTCGCGCACCGTCACGCCGGGGTTTTGGCGGCCCTTGCCAATCAGGCTGGCAAGGTTGGTGTGGTGTAACGATGACTCGGCTTTGGCACCCGACTCCGGGCGCTGTGAATACACGTTGGCTGTGGTCATGTTGTTACCCGCTCAATGCTGTGTTGGTGGGGCTGACGCGTTGGGGTCAGACACCCGTCAAATATTCTGCCGCTCGCCTTTGGGGTCGAAGAACACCGATGACACGATTTGCGCCTCAATCACTCGACCATCGGCCAAAGGCGCAAACACCCGTTCGCCCATGCGTTTGAGGCCACCTTTGACCACGCCCATCGCAAACGAATACCCCAGCGAGCCGCAGGTGTAACTGGACGTCACATGCCCGACCATGCTCATCGGGATCGCTTGTTTGGCGTCGAACACCAGTTGCGCCCCTTCAGGCAGCCATTGCGTCGGGTCTACGGGCTTAAGGCCCACCAACTGTTTGCGCTGGTCACGCACACAGTCTTCGCGGTTCATGCCGCGCCAGCCGATCCACGAAAACGGTTTGGTGCGGCCCACACACCAGCCCATGTTCAGGTCATCGGGGGTCATGGAGCCGTCAGTGTCCTGGCCCACGATGATGAAGCCCTTCTCGGCCCGCAACACGTGCATGGTTTCGGTGCCATAAGGCGTCAGGTTGTATTGCTTGCCCGCTTCGACGATGCGCTCCAGCACGCCCATCGCGTAGTCCGCCTGAATGTTGACCTCATACGACAACTCGCCAGTAAACGAGATACGGAACACCCGCGCAGGCACGCCGCCTACTAACCCTTCTTTCCAGGTCATAAACGGAAAGGCATCGCGGTCCAGATCAATGTCTGTCACGTGGCTGAGCAGGTTACGGCTGTTGGGGCCAGATAACGTGAGCGTCGCGTAGTGGTCAGTCACCGAGGTGAAGTACACCTTAAGTTCTGGCCATTCGGTCTGTTGATAGATCTCCAGCCATTGCAGTACACGCGCCGCACCGCCAGTGGTGGTGGTCATCACAAAATGGTTGTCGGCCAGACAGGCGGTTACGCCGTCGTCGAATACCATGCCGTCTTCTTTGCACATCAACCCGTAACGGGCCTTGCCCACGTCGAGTTTGGTCCAGGCGTTGGTGTAGATTCGGTTGAGAAACTCCCGCGCATCAGGGCCTTGAATGTCGATTTTGCCCAGCGTTGACGCATCGAGAATGCCCACACTCTCACGCACCGCTTGGCATTCACGTTTAACTGCGTCATGCAGGTCTTCGCCGTGACGCGGGAAGTACCACGGGCGCTTCCATTGGCCGACGTCTTCAAACTCAGCGCCTTGCTTCACATGCCAGGCGTGCAGCGCGGTGTAGCGCACCGGCTCGAAAAGCGGCCCGCAATGGCGCCCCGCCACCGCGCCAAACGTAACGGGCGTGTAGTTGGGGCGAAACATGGTGGTGCCCATCTGCGGGATGCTTACGTTCAACGAACGCGCAGCAATGGCCAACCCGTTGACGTTGCCCAGCTTGCCTTGGTCTGTGCCAAAGCCCAGCGCGGTGTAGCGTTTGACGTGCTCCACCGACTCAAAGCCTTCGCGGGTGGCCAGCTCGATGGCGGCGGCGGTGACGTCGTTTTGCAGGTCAACAAATTGCTTAGGGGCCCGCGCTGTGCCCTTTTCGTGGGGCACTTGAAACAGCGCCAGCGTGGGTTCTTGATGATGATTCAACGCTTTGGGCAGCACGCCTTCGACCGCACTAAACCCAGCATCGCACGCGGCACGCACGCCACCTTCAAAGCCATCGGCCAAGCTGTCGCCCAAGCTGTACACGCCATTCACGCCGCCTACGCACACACGTTTTTGCGGAGCCTCGCCGGGTACGAAACCCAAAATATCTTCACGCCAAATCGGCTTGCCCCCCAAGTGCGAGGCCAAATGCACCACAGGGCTGTACCCGCCAGAGGTCGCGACCAAGTCGCACTCCAGCCATTCGCCGGGGCTGGTGACGCTGTGGGCTTTTACGTCTATGGCTGACACTCGGGCGCTAGTGACGTGTTTGCTGCCACGGGTTTCAATCACCGCGCTGCCGGTCAAGATCCGAATGCCTTTGGCGCGCGCTTCTTCTACCAACGCGCCCCGTGGGTTGCTGCGCGCATCGGCAATCGCTACCACCGTCAGGCTGGCATCGAGCCAATCCAAGGCCACGCGATAGGCATGATCGTTGTTGGTGCTCAGCAACAGCTTTTTACCCGGCGCCACGCCGTAGCGGCGCACGTAAGTAGACACAGCTCCCGCCAGCATGTTGCCCGGCACATCGTTGTTGGCGTACACCAACGGGCGTTCGCACGCGCCGGTGGCCAGCACCACGCGCTTGGCCCGCACCCGGTGAATACGCTGACGTACCTGACCAATGGGTGCGCGATCACCAAGGTGATCGGTGAGGCGCTCGTGAACAGTCACAAAGTTGTGGTCGTGATAACCGTTGGCGGTTGCCCGTGGCAGCAACACGACGCCGGGCAATGCCTTGAGTTCGGCAATCACCTTGGCCACCCATTCCATCGCAGGCTTGCCGTCCAGGCTTTCGCGACTGTCGAGCAAGCTGCCGCCAAACTCTTCCTGCTCGTCTACCACCATCACCCGCGCACCGCTGCGCGCCGCCGCCAAGGCAGCCGCTAAACCCGCAGGCCCGGCACCGACGATCAATACATCGCAGTGATGGTTCATGTAGTCGTAGGTGTCGGGGTCGATTTGCGTGGGCGAACGGCCCAGCCCGGCCGCCTTGCGGATGTACTTCTCGTAAGTCATCCAGAACGACTGCGGGTACATGAAGGTTTTGTAGTAAAACCCCGGCGGCATCAACGTGCCCCCGACCTTGCCCAAAATACCCATCACGTCGTTGTTCACGCTGGGCCAGCCGTTGGTGCTGGTGGCGACCAAGCCTTGATACAACGCTTGTTGGGTGGCGCGCACGTTAGGGATTTGCGTGCCTTCGGTTGCACCGATTTGCAGCACCGCGTTGGGCTCTTCAGCCCCCGCCGCAAAAATGCCCCGTGGGCGTGAGTATTTAAAACTGCGCCCAATCACGTCCACGCCATTGGCCAGCAAAGCGGCGGCCAAGGTGTCGCCTTCGTAGCCTTGGTAGGACTGGCCGTTGAAGGTAAAACTCAGCACTTTGCTGCGATCAACACGACCGCCGTTAGGCAAGCGATGGGTTTGGCTCATACCTTTTCTCCCAGCTCGCGGGGGGCCGTGGCAGTCAGTGGCGCAGCCTGTTCGGTGAAGCGTGGCTGTGTGCCGATCAGGTAGGTTTCCAGAATTTCGTAAGTGACGGTGTTGCGTGTGGCATTAAAAAACTGACGGCAACCGGCCACGTGGTTCCACAACTCATGGTGCAAGCCGCGCGGGTTATCGCGAAAGAACAAATAGTCGCCCCACTCGGCATCGGTGCAGGTGTTGGGATCGAGTGGGCGCGGGATGTGCGCTTGGCCAGAAGCGTGAAATTCCTCTTCGGAGCGCAACTCGCCGCAATGGGGACAGAAGATATGCAGCATGGGTGTTTCTCCTGTTAGTGAGCGACAGCGGCCGCGCCGTGTTCGTCGATCAATGCGCCGTTGTAGAACCGATCAATGGAAAAAGGCGCCGCCAACGGGTGCATTTCACCTTTGGCCAAGCTGGCAGCAAATACGTTGCCCGAGCCCGGCGTGGCCTTAAAGCCCCCCGTGCCCCACCCGCAGTTGAAGAACAGATTCGGCACCGGGGTTTTGGAAATGATGGGGCAGGCGTCTGGCGTGGTGTCGACGATGCCGCCCCATTGGCGATTCATGCGCACGCGGGACAACACCGGAAACATTTCAACAATCGCCTGAAGCGTGTGCTCGATCACCGGGTACGAGCCGCGCTGGCCGTAGCCGTTGTAGCCGTCGATACCGGCGCCGATCACCAAGTCACCTTTGTCGGACTGGCTGATATAACCGTGCACGGCGTTGGACATGATCACGCTGTCGATAATCGGCTTGATTGGCTCCGAGACCAGCGCTTGCAACGGGTGCGACTCAATCGGCAAGCGAAACCCGGCCTGACGCGCCATGTGCCCGGAGTTGCCAGCCGTGACCACACCTACGCGCTTGGCGCCGATAAAGCCTTTGTTGGTTTCGACGCCAATGCACACGCCGTTCTCCTTACGAAAGCCGAGCACTTCGGTTTGCTGAATCAAGTCCACGCCCAGCGCATCAGCGGCGCGGGCAAAGCCCCAGGCCACGGCATCATGCCGGGCCACACCGCCACGCCGTTGCACCGTGGCGCCCATCACCGGATAGCGGGTGTTTTTTGAGCAGTCCAGGTATGCAATTTCGTCCGCCACTTGCTTGGCATTCAACAGCTCGCCATCTACGCCATTCAGACGGTTGGCGCTCACCCGACGCTCCGAGTCGCGCATGTCTTGCAGGGTGTGACACAGGTTGTACACCCCGCGCTGGGAAAACATGACGTTGTAGTTGAGGTCTTGGGACAAGCCCTCCCAGAGCTTCATCGCATGCTCATACAGGTGCGCCGACTCGTCCCACAAATAGTTGGAACGCACGATGGTGGTGTTGCGCGCGGTGTTACCTCCGCCCAACCAGCCTTTTTCGACCACCGCCACGTTGGTGATGCCGTGCTCTTTGGCCAAGTAATACGCGGTCGCCAGCCCGTGTCCGCCGCCACCGACAATCACCACGTCGTAGACTTTTTTCGGTGTGGGTGTGCGCCACATTTTTTGCCAGTTTTCGTGGTGGCTGAGGGAGTGCTTGAAGAGGCCGAAGCCTGAATACCGCTGCATAGGGATTACTCCAAACTGTGCTCAGCAATAAAACGCAAACACGGCGCGTTGGTTGCAATGGGACTTGCCCTTTGAGCCTGATGGTAGAGCCGACGCACAACCCTCAAATGCCTATGGACGCCACACAAAGGTGCGTTTACGACATGCCTCACCCCGCGGGAGCTGCCGCAAGCTGCGATCTTTTGATTTATAAAGATCGCAGCCTGCGGCAGCTCCCAAGCAAAGCGGGCGGGGTGGTTTTGGGCTGGTTCTTTCGTAGGTGATTTCCACCGCGATAGACGTGTCTGTGCACTCGCAAGATTCTTGGATAAAGTGCACGACAATCTTCGACCACGGAACCGGGAAATGACTGACAAGAGCCAACAATTCGCCAGCGATAACTACTCCGGTATCTGCCCCGAAGTCTGGTCCGCTATGGAGCAAGCCAACCTTGGCCATCAGCGCTCTTATGGCGACGATCAATGGACACTGCGCGCAGCTGATGACTTTCGTAAGTTGTTTGAAACCGACTGCGAAGTGTATTTCGCGTTCAACGGCACAGCCGCCAACTCACTGGCGTTGGCGTCGCTGTGCCAAAGCTTCCACAGCGTGATCTGCTCTGAAACGGCCCACGTCGAAACAGACGAATGCGGCGCCCCGGAGTTTTTCTCCAACGGCTCCAAACTGCTGACGGCCCGCACCACGGGCGGCAAGATCACCCCAGAGTCAATCCGCGAAATCGCCCTTAAGCGCAAAGACATTCACTACCCAAAACCGCGCGTGGTGACCATCACCCAAGCCACCGAAGTGGGCAGCGTGTACACCCCCGATGAAATCCGCGCCATCAGCAGCACCTGCAAAGAGCTGGGGCTCAATTTGCACATGGACGGCGCACGCTTCTCTAACGCCTGCGCGTATTTGGGATGCACGCCCGCCGACCTGACCTGGAAAGCCGGAGTGGATGTGCTGTGCTTTGGCGGGACTAAAAACGGCATGGCCGTGGGCGAAGCCATTCTGTTTTTCAACCACGACTTGGCAGTGGATTTTGACTACCGCTGCAAACAGGCCGGGCAACTGGCCTCGAAAATGCGCTTCTTGTCAGCGCCGTGGGTGGGCTTGCTGGAAAACGACGCGTGGCTCAAACATGCCCGTCATGCCAACCACTGCGCACAATTGCTGAGCGAGTTGGTGAGTGACATTGCGGGGGTTGAGTTGATGTTTCCGGTGGAAGCCAATGGCGTGTTCCTGCAACTGTCGGAACCTGCGGTGGCGGCATTGACAGCCAAGGGCTGGCGTTTTTACACCTTTATTGGCAACGGCGGCGCGCGCTTTATGTGCTCGTGGGACACCGAAGAAGCCCGCGTGCGCGAATTGGCCGCAGATATTCGCGAAGTAATGGCAGGGTAACGAGGGGGTAAAAACTGTAGTCGCTGCCGCAGGCTGCGAAGGGTTGCGAAGCGGCCCGCTTTTTGAAGACCCTGCGGTTCTTATCGCAGCCTTCGGCAGCGACTACAGTGTTTGGCGAACAGTCAGGATTGACCCAGTGTTCGCTCAATCACATCGACCGTGGCGCTGACTTGCTCTTGATAACGGTCGAGTTCCTGTTTGTGGCTCAGTTGCAACTCAATCTGCTGCGAACACAGATTCAGTGCTGCCAGCACCAGCAGTTTGTCCCCGATCAAACTCGGGTACTTTCGTTTCGTTTCGGCCAGGGCGGCTTTTAACATGACCGTGGCCGCCATCAGGGTTTTTTGCTCCCCTTCCGGCGCTTTGATCGTGTAGTCGTTACCCAAAATCGAGACGACATTTACACCGTCTCTGTCCACGCTCATGCGTTGACAGGGCTCACGCTTACGCGCTCAACCAGTGCCTGAATGCGTGCTGCGGTTGCGCCTTGCTTCTCTTCTTGCTCCATCAGGCTCAGTTGCAGGCTTTCGTTTTCGTCTTTGGCCTGAGCCAGTTCAGCGTTCAGTTGTGCGTTGGTGTCCAAAAGCTCTTGCTTTTGTTGAACCAGGTCGCTGACCAGTTGTTCCAGTTTGCTAAGGGATGATTCCATCATGGTGGTGATCTCAAGCAGTTTCAGAGGGCGCGTACGATAAAGAAAAGTCACCTTCTAAGCTAGGGTTATTCGGCCGCAAAAGCCCTATTTAGCTAGTGGCGACGATCCTTAAGCCCCCTAGTGACTGTGCTTTTACAACTAGGTTCCCGCCCCTTGTCGGCAAAGCCCCGCCTGCGACAAAAGCGCACATTCCGTTCAAGACTTTAGTCTTATGACCGATACGTCTCATCTACCTGCCAAAAACATCGCACGGATTGCGCGCTCCCCTTCAGGAACCATCATGTCTTTACGCAATATGAATATCGCCCCGCGCGCCTTTTTAGGGTTTGCGCTGATTGGCACCTTGATGCTGATTTTAGGGGCCGGTGCGCTGCTCCAGATGAGCAAAATCCGCACGGCGGCTCAAGAAATCAGCACCAGCAGCGTGCCGAGCATTCAGAGCCTGGACGACTTCACACAACTGACTCTGCGCCTGCGGGTGCTGTCATATCGTTTGCTGATTAACCGCGAACCCGATGTACAACAAAAAACCCTGGAGCTGTTGGACCTGCGCAATCAGCAGATCCGTTCGGCGCAACGTGAGTACGAGAAGTTCATCACCAGCGCGCAAGAACAGACGGCCTACGATAAGTATCAGCAACTGTTGGGCCAGTACCACCAACTCGAAGACCGCATGCGCAGCCTGTCGCGCAATAACGAGGTTGATCAACTGCGCGAGCTGCTCAACAGCGAACTATTGAGCAACTCCGAAGAAATCAACAAAACGCTTAACGATCTGATGAACATCAACAACCAGCAAATCGTCGAAGCCAACGATCACTCCAACGACATGTATTCGGCAGCGATCAAGCTGGTGGTGTTCCTGCTGATACTGGCCACTGCGCTGACCATCGTCTGTGCCTTGTTGCTGACTCGCAGCATTACCCAGCCAATTGCTCAAGCGCTGGCAGCCGCCGAAGCCATTGCCGAGGGCAACCTGACGCTACCGATCAAAGCCGATGGCAGCGATGAAGCTGGCCGTTTGTTGCAGGCGATGGCCAAGATGCAAGGCAAGCTGCGTGACACGCTGCAACGTATTTCGGGCTCTGCGACTCAGTTGGCCTCGGCAGCTGAAGAGCTGAACTGTGTCACTGAAGAAAGCGCCAAAGGGCTGACTCAGCAAAACAACGAAATCGAGCAAGCCGCTACCGCCGTCAACGAAATGACCAGCGCTGTTGAAGAAGTCGCACGTAACGCTGTCAGCACATCTGAAGCCTCGCAAAGCGCAACAGCCTCCGCTGGCGATGGTCGCGATCTGGTGCAAGAAACCGTCAACGCCATCGAGCGTATGAGCGGTGACGTGCAAAGTACTGCCACGCTGATTGGCAACTTGGCCACCGAGTCGCGAGACATTGGCAAGGTGCTGGACGTGATTCGCGGTCTGGCGGACCAAACCAACCTGCTGGCCTTGAACGCTGCCATTGAAGCCGCACGCGCAGGCGAAGCCGGCCGTGGCTTTGCCGTAGTGGCTGACGAAGTGCGCGCCTTGGCACACCGCACTCAGCAATCGACCAGCGAAATCGAACGCATGATCGGCAGCATTCAGGGCGGCACCGAGCACGCGGTGGACTCGATGCGTAACAGCACCGAGCGCGCCGAGTCGACCCTTAGCATCGCCAAAGGCGCAGGCCTGGCGCTGGAAACCATCAACAGCGCGATTGTTGAAATCAACGAGCGCAACCTAGTAATCGCCAGTGCGGCCGAAGAACAAGCCCAAGTGGCCCGCGAGGTGGATCGCAATCTGGTCAACATCCGCGATTTGTCGGTGCAATCGGCTACAGGCGCCAGCCAAACCAGCTCGGCCAGTAACGAATTGGCGCGTTTGGCAGTAGACCTCAACACAATGGTTTCGCGCTTTAGCCTGTAACCAACGCTTGCAGAAGCTGGCGATCTTTTGAGTCTTTAAAAGATCGCAGCCTTCGGCGGCTCCTACGCAAAGCGCGGTTTGCCCATTAGATATGTAGGAGCTGGCGAAGCCTGCGATCTTTTGAGTCTTTAAAAGATCGCAGCCTTCGGCGGCTCCTACGCAAAGCGCGGTTTGCCCATTAGATAGGTAGGAGCTGGCGAAGCCTGCGATCTTTTGAGTCTCTAGAAGATCGCAACCTCCGGCGGCTCCTACGCAAAGCGCAGTTTGCCCAATAGATATGTGGGAGCTGGCGAAGCCTGCGATCTTTTGAGCCTCTAGAAGATCGCAGCCTCCGGCGGCTCCTACGCAGAGCGCGGTTTGCCCAATAGATATGTAGGAGCTGGCGAAGCCTGCGATCTTTTGATCTTCTTGGGCCAGCGCCCACGGGTCAGGTCAAAACTCGATCCGCACGTCACCCTTGGGCACGCTGCAACACGACAGGATGTAGCCTTCGGCCACGTCCTCGTCGGTGATGCCACCGTTGTGCTCCATCTCAACATCCCCGCCCAGCTTCAACACCTTGCACGTGCCGCAAATGCCCATGCCGCAAGCCTTGGGAATCAGCAGCCCGAGTTTGGCGGCGGCAGCATGCACGGTTTCAGCCGGGCCAACACGAATGCTCTTGCCAGACGACGTGAACTCAACCTGATTCAAGTCCGCAGCATCCAGCTGCGGCGCATCCGCCGCCTGCTCGGCTTGCTCCACTGCGTCGGCCCGCGCCTCAGGTGGCGTGGCACCGAATGACTCCTCGTGATACCGGCTCATGTCATAACCGTTGGCCTCAAGCAGTCGCTTGACCGCACTCATGTACGGCGTTGGCCCGCAGCAAAACACTTCACGCTCCATAAAGTCCGGCGCCATCAGCTCCAGCATTTTTTGATTCAAATAACCGCGATACCCCGCCCACGGCTCACCCAGCCCATGTTTTTCACAGATCAGGTGCAGGCTGAAGTTGTCGATACGCGATGCCATGTGCTCCAACTCGCGGTGGTAAATGATGTCTTTGGGCGAGCGGGCACTGTGGATAAACACCATGTCGACATTGGCATTGGTGTCGTAAAACCAGCGCGCCATCGACATCACAGGAGTAATGCCCACGCCGCCACTGAGGTACAGCACCTTGGGGCTCGGTGCATCAATGGCATTGAACAACCCGACCGGGCCATGCACCGCCAACTCCTGACCTTCAATCAGGGTGTCGTGCAGCCAGTTAGAGACCCGCCCGCCGGGCACACGTTTGATGGTGACCGAAAAGCTGTAAGGCACCGATGGCGAGCTGGAGATGGTGTACGAACGCATCACCGGCTCGCCGTCGATTTCCAGCTCCAGGGTCACGAACTGCCCCGGCTTGAAGAAAAACAGAATGGGTTGGTCGGCCATAAAGCAGAAGGTGCGCACATCCCAGGTTTCCTGAATCACTTTGACGCAGCGCACGATGTGTCGACCGTTGGCCCAGGTCTGGGTGTTAACCGGGTACAGAAAGCTGTTGGACATGGGCTTCTCCACGGCCGACAGCCGGCCTGTTGATGACGATTCTGCGCATGCCCCGAAGCAACCATTTATCTATTCGCGACATTGGCATGCTTATCGCGACCAGCCCCTGACAACAGGGGCTGGCGCGTCGGGAACAGATGGGGCCATGTCGCCCGCAGATATGGCCGCAAGCAGCTTCAACCGCACACTCAGCGCCACTCACCAGCGTTTACTGCTTTGCCTTGCGTCGTAACCCGATCAGCCACTTTTGGGCCACCTCCAATGGCCATGAGGACTTCAACGATGGACGTCACCGCAACCTTGAGCTTGGGCGATCCACTGGAACCCGCACGCAAGGCCACCGCCGAGATGCTGCACAACCGTGAGCGTACCTTCTCGCTGCCCCAGCCGTTTTATAACGACGAGCGCCTGTTCGACATCGACATGCAGGAGATCTTTCAGAAGGAATGGCTGATCGCAGGCATGACCTGCGAGATCCCGACCAAGGGCAACTTTTTGACCCTGCAAGTGGGCAAAAACCCGATCATTGTGATTCGCGGCGCCGAAGGTCAGGTGCATGCGTTTCATAACGTGTGTCGCCATCGCGGCTCACGGCTGTGCACCACCGAAAAAGGCAAGGTCGCCAAGCTGGTGTGTCATTACCACCAGTGGACTTACGAACTGGACGGACGCCTGCTGTTTGCAGGCACAGAGATGGGTGCCGACTTTGACATGAAGCAATACGGCCTCAAGCCGGTAAACGTCAAAACGGCGGGGGGTTACATCTTTATTAGCCTGGCCCAGAACCCGCCCGCTATCGACGAGTTTCTCGCCACGCTCGATCACTACATGGAACCCTACGACATGGAAAACACCAAGGTGGCGATTCAAACCACCCTGGTGGAAAAAGCCAACTGGAAGCTGGTGCTGGAGAACAACCGCGAGTGCTACCACTGCAACGCGTCACACCCTGAACTGCTCAAAACCCTGCTCGAATGGGACGACGTAACCGACCCACGTGCCGATCAGGCGTTCAAGGATCACGTGGCCGCGTCGGCTGCGGCTTGGGACGCGGAGAAAATCCCCTACGCACACGCCAGTTTTGGCCTGCGCAATCGCATCGTGCGCATGCCGCTGCTCAAAGGCACCGTGTCCATGACTCTGGACGGCAAACAAGGCTGTGCAAAACTCATGGGGCGCATCAAAAACCCGGACTTGGGCTCGATGCGCATCCTGCACTTGCCGCATTCGTGGAACCACTGCATGGGAGATCACATCATCGTGTTCACGGTGTGGCCCATCAGCGCCCAAGAAACGGTGGTGTCCACCAAGTGGCTGGTTCACAAAGACGCCGTTGAAGGCGTGGACTATGACGTGGAACGCATGCGCACCGTCTGGGACGCCACCAACAATCAAGACCGCAAGCTGGCCGAAGAAAACCAGCGAGGTATCAACTCCACGGCTTACCAGCCGGGGCCGTACTCCAAGACCTATGAGTTTGGCGTGGTCAATTTTGTGGACTGGTACAGCGAACGCCTGCTCAACAACCTTGGTGCTGCACCTGCGCCGTATTTGAAAGGGGTGATGGCCGAATAACCTGTTTAACGGGTGAGCCCGCGATGGTAAATCCCATCGCGGGCCAACTGTTTTAAGGCACTGACACTTTGATACTCGATACTTTGCCGTCTAACTGATTACTGGAACCACCACGATTAACCACATAGTGGCTTCTCCCAACGGTTTTCTCAAAGGTGTCGATAACCACTGGCGAGGTAATATCCCGCGTAACAATGACCTCTGCATATCCTTGATTTGGATTTACATTTTTGTTGCCGTATACCGTAAAGCGAGTACCGGCTTTGGCCCTGAGTATCACGGCCGATCTAGCAGCGTCGTTATTACATGCACCGGAGAAGTTACCCTGCATGTTTTTTGCCAAACCAATGGTACACACAATATTATCTTTGCCATTATTGCCGAAGTAAAACACAACAGAACTGTCGGAAAAATCAGTGGGCGGATTTTGCTCAATTTTGATTCTAGAAATTTTGCCGTCCAACCCATTATTACGAACATACGTCATTTTAAAATATTGGTTCTCCATATTTTTTTCAAAACTGCCAATAATGACACCGTCGTTATTCACATCAATATCTTGTTTTACATCAATATACGCGCGGTCATCTTCTCCGCTGCCTGAAGGCGAGTCGAATACGGTAAGGCGAGTGCCCTTAGCAATACCCCGCAATTTTCCTGACCGGATATCATCAGCTTCACACCCCCTGTTCGGGAGGCTGAACTCAGCATTTTTACCAGCGGGTACTACACACGTTGTATCGCCTTTTTCATTGGCGTTGTTCTGCTCGTAAAAATAGAACCCCCCTTGGCTCAAGGCTGCTGCATAAGGAAATGCATCACCTGCCTGGTTAAAGTCTATCGCCAAGTAATTAGGCGCCTTACGATAACCGATCGCATTTTTGCAATGCTGATTCACTCGGCGCTCAAGGTAGGTCAAGTTATTATCCATGCCCCCAGCGTGAGGACTCGTCGCTCCCCAGCTATGGAACTGATTCATCACAAACAAGCGGTTCCATGAAGTGAAGCCTGCGCCAGCCACTTTTGGCTCATGTTTGCTCCAGCGCGACGGGCAGCTCCAATCGTGTTTCAACGCAGTAGTGCCCAAGTCCCAGTAGTTTTGCATTTCCCAATGGTTGTCTTGAAGTATCGACACTTTCTGTCCGTTCACCTGGTAATTACCTGACTGTCTATCAGATAAAACAACCAACCGTTTACCGCTGCGTATCATCTGCTCTAGTGTTGGCCAAGAGGTCGTACCGACGGCTGGCTCATAAACCCATTTAGCCAGCTCAGGGACCTTAGCCATAGCGGCCGCAAAGTTCTCCCGGCTCACACGATTTTCTAGCAGCAAAGTCACCACAGCATTGGAGTTACTGCGTAAGAACGGCAGAAATATATTATTCAGCGCCGCCGAAAACTCCATCTGGGTACGAATATCACACTTACCTGTGTCAGAAGTATGGCAAAGATAAACTTTGTTTCCGCCCTCCAAGTTGCCGGGGTGCAAGTCCAACATAAAACCACGTACGCCACGATTAAGCTGAGTCCTCATATCATCGAGATAACCATTATGCGCTGTCACCCATGTGTACTGATCAAACGGCTTATTCAATACCGTGATACCGGGAGCAGTTTCATTGGCAGCTACCTGCGCGACTGCCAACGTTTGAAACACAAATAAAGACAATAACAATCCCGTGCTCTTATTCCTAATCATCATTAACTTCCTGACATGATTTAATTGACGACGCATTGACGCGCGACAGTAGCCATCAACTTCCTAAGTTTGACCAACTGCAACCGGGATAATTAACGAACTAAAACGTCACTTTTGAATACCCGTAAACATCGTCAAAATATGTATGCATCAGATCTAACAACTATCCTTACATTGAGCGGTAATAAATCAGATCTATTTTCAACCTGTACAAAATTCGACCAATTACCCTATAAACCCCGCAGGGCATGCTCGGCTTGGCTTCGCCCACACCTTATCCACAGCCCAACCCACAGTTAATGTGGGTAACATCTTAAGTTTTACTGAAAAATACAAATAACAACCCACCCTCCTTAAATAGCGGAGCCCACGTCTAGATTGAGTGTTTTTTGATCAGATCATTGAAAGGCCCTAGTTATAAGGCCTGTAGAGGAAGGCGAACAGGTTATCCACACATACGCTAACAGAGAATGTGTGCAACTTATGCACCGCGCCCCATGACTGTGGAAAACCCTTCAAGGCCCCGATATATCGAGGGTTTTAGCGCGGAGATAGAGCTAAAGCAGAGCTTTGTACGTTTTTTAATCAATACGCCACAAGCCTTGATTGGTATGGCTTGCAGCTGACAGCAAACAACTTATCCACATAAGCGCTAACAGACTTTGTGGGTAACGTGCAGCGGTGCTCAGCGCACAACGCCCTCTTCCACTAACACGTTCAAAATTGCCTGGGCGCTTTCTTCGGTGCTCAATCCCTTGAGCACTTGCCCAGAACCCGCTGCCGCCTTGGCTGTAGCGGCTTTCATGCGTTCGGCGCCACTCTTGGCCTTAATGACCTTGAGCCGCTTGGGCCGGGGTTTGGCGGGCTGCAAAACAGCGTTTGTGGATAAGTCATCTGCAATGGCTTCAACCACCTGCACCTCGACCAAGCCGCGAGTGGCCGGGCCATAAGCGCTTTGCCGTGCTTTGGGAGCGGCGTTATCCACAGTAGCCATAAACGGGAGCCGTACTCTTAACCGACGACGCTGACCACGGGGTAAGGCTTGCAGCACCACTGCCACGCCGTTGTGGATAGATTCGATGTGCGCAATGCCTACCAGCAGCGGCCAGCCCAACTGCTCGGCCAATAGATAGGGCAGCATGCCCGAGCCTTCGCCGGTTTCAGCCTGCCCCCCAGCCAACACCAGTTGCACACCCGCTTCGCGCACGTAGTCGCACAATACCGGCAATGCGTCAGCCCCTTGTGGCTGTTCGAGCACATGAAGCTCATCAAGCCCCATCCCCAAATAGGCGCGTAAAGCGGGTTCGTGAGGGTCGCCTGCATGCAGCACCTGCAGGTTATCCCCAGCCAGTTGCAGGCCCAGTTCAACCGCGCGCGCATCTTGTTCGGCCCGGCGGGAGCGCCCCGAGGCCGGGTGAATGCCGATAGAAACCAGTGCAACGGTGGGGATGGTCATACATAAATTCCAATGCCATGAAATCAGTAGGAGCAAGCTTGCTCGCGATAAGGCCGCTGCGTCACATGGATTCAATTGCGAGCAAGCTCGCTCCCACAGGAGATGGAGTGCGCCAGTTATCAACAGCCAAAATCAAGGCCTCAAGGATCGCCGTGGCATCGCCTATAACGGATACATCAGCGCGTTTGATCATGTCGCAGCCAGGATCAAGGTTTATCGCCAACACCTTGTCGCACGCGCCAATCCCTTGTAGGTGCTGAATTGCCCCACTAATGCCCACCGCAATGTAAACCCGCGCCGTCACCCACGTGCCGCTGGCCCCCACTTGGCGATCACGCGCCATAAAGCCATCGTCCACGGCCACCCGCGACGCACCTTCGGTGGCACCTAACGCCTGCGCCGCCCTGTGGAAAACTCCCCAGTCTTTAACCCCGTTGCCGCCACTGAGAATAAATTCAGCTTCCGCCATGGGAATCGCTGCCGGATCAACCTCCACCGCGCCCAAATCTTCGATGCGCGGCAAGCAGCCCGCCACGATTGTGGATAACTGCACAGCCAGCACTTCATGCCGCGTTTCACTGACCGGTTCGGCGCATTCCACAGCCGCCAATATCACTCGCGGCAACGGCCGGGCCAGATCCTGCAAGCCCGCGCCAGCACGCCCGATACACACACCCTCCTTGATCTGCCACACCCGCGTAGCGGGTCGCTCACCTTGGCTCGCGGAAAAACGGCGCCCCAGCTCTGCGCCACCCTCACGGCTGTCGGGCAGTAACCAATGCCGAGGCGAAAACTGGTTATCCACAGCTCGCAAACCCAGTACGCGTTGCTCCGGTGCGTAACCTTCATACGCGTCACCTTCGAGCACCACTAAACGGTCGACGCCCGAGGTAGAGAAAGATGTTTCTTTGTGTGCGCCAAACACCACTGCCAGTACCGCGCCATCTGTGCCCGCCAATTGATGCGCCAACCCCAACACGTCACGGTCGTGATGACTCAAACGTCCGCCCACCATGTCCGGCACCACACAAATGTAAAACGCCGGCGATGAAACCTGATGCAGCGGCAATTGCACCTGCGGGCTGATGACGTGTTTGGTCGCGCGCCCTTGCTGAGCACCACTGCGGTCGATGCGTTTGAGGCCGTTAGGGCCAATAAACCCTGCGCCATGCACGTTTTTGCGTAACACGCCGTTGGGGCCCATCCATTGCTGTTGCGCGGGTTGCATCGCCGTGTGCAACGGGTGCAGGCGATTTCGGGCAATGCGTTCGGCGTGGGGGTCGCGACGAATAATGTCACTCATGCGCTCACCCCCCGGGTTACGTATTTGGCGGGTACAGCGTCCTCAATCAACGCATCCGCGACCAGCTCGGCGATATCTTTGATGTGTGGCCGTGGTTCGACCACGCCTTCGAGCATGGCGGTGCATTGCGGGCAACCTACTGCCACTCGCTCGGCGCCCGTTTGACGAATGTCATCCATGCGCATATCAGGAATACGCTGTTTGCCCGCAATGTCGGTAATCGGCGCGCCACCGCCGCCGCCACAGCAACGCGAGCGAAAACCCGAGCGCTGCATCTCTTTGACTTCAATGCCCAAGGCCCGCAACACCGTACGCGGCGCCTCATACTCGCCGTTGTAACGCCCCAGATAACAGGGATCGTGATAAGTCACGCTGCCACCCGAGTCAGCACGTAGATTGAGCGCACCCACAGTGATTAGCTCGGCCATGTACGTGCTGTGATGCTGCACAAGGTAATCACCGCCCAAGGCGCCGTACTCGTTTTTGAGCACATGAAAACTGTGGGGGTCGCAGGTCACGATGCGTTTGAACCGATACTGCGCCAGCGTCTGAATATTGCGTGCGGCCAATGCTTGAAAGGTCGCTTCATCGCCCAAGCGTCGGGCCACGTCACCGCTGTCGCGTTCTTCCAGCCCCAGCACCGCGAAGTTGGCTTTGGCCGCTTTCAGCACGTTGACGAACGCGCGCAAGGTGCGTTGGTTACGCATATCAAAGGCGCCATCACCCACCCAAAAAAGCACGTCGACCTCGGGGCTGTCGCACATCAGCGTGAGGTTCAAATCGGCGGCCCAGTTCATTCGCCCGCCCGGCGCAAAGCCGCCGGGGTTGTCGGTGGCGATCAGGTTGTCCAGCACTTGCGCGCCGTTATTCGGCGTTGCGCCTTTTTCCAGCGTGAGAAAGCGCCGCATATCAACGATGGCGTCTACGTGCTCAATCATCATCGGGCACTCTTCAACGCACGCGCGGCAGGTGGTACACGACCACAGCGTGTCGGCATCAATCAGCCCATTGACGATGGGTTGATGAGGGTTACCGCCATGCTCGCCAATCGGTTTGCCGGGGTACGGGCTGCCCGCGAAATGAGCATCTGTGCCGCCCGCCATCCCGATCACCAAATCCTGGATCAGCTTTTTCGGGTTCAATGGCTGACCCGCAGCAAAGGCCGGGCACGCCGCTTCGCATTTGCCGCATTGCACGCAGGCATCAAAACCCAATAACTGGTTCCAGGTGAAGTCCTTGGGTTTTTCCACGCCTAAAGGTGCAGAGCGGTCGTTCAAATCCAGCGCTTTCAAGCCTGTGGAACGGCCACCGCCAAAGCGTTCCGGGCGGCGATGCCAGGCCAGATGCAACGCCCCCGCGAAGGCGTGTTTCATCGGCCCGCCCCAAGTCATGCCGAAGAACAGCTCCGACACGCCCCACACCACCCCCACGCCCAGCACAACAGCCAAAAGCCCACCGCCAAAGCCTTCAGGCAGCAACCCGGCCACGGGCAGCGTGAGCAAGAAAAAACTCACGGCGAACGCCAGTAAGCTTTTTGGCAGTCGCATCCACGGGCCTTTGGACAAACGCGACGGCGGGTCGAGCCGACGCTTGAACACCAATAGCGCACCAACAAACATCAACGCCGTGGCGAATAACAACGCATAACCCAGGATGCGGTTATGCAGACCAAAGCCATGCACCACGATGGCCAACCCCGCCGCCAGCACAAAGCCACCCGCCGTCGCGACGTGAGTGTTGGCCATGTATTTATCGCGGGCCACCACGTGGTGCAGGTCATTCATGTAACGACGCGGCATGGCCAGCAGGCCGTCAAGCCAATCAATTTTGGCCGGGCGGCCTTGGCGCCACAGGCTGATGCGGCGCACGGCACCCAAAATGGCCAAGCCCAGAGCCGCAAGTAACAACATCGGGAGAACAAGAGTGAGCATGGTGAAGCTCCCAAAAACAACACCCCGTAAGAGCTGCCGAAGGCTGCGATCTTTTAAACGATCAAAAAATCGCAGCCTTCGGCAGCTCCTACGGGCGAGTGTTTAAAAGTCTTTGCATAACCTGAGCGCGTCATAGATGGCCGCATGCACGTTGCGTTGGGCCACGCAGTCGCCAATGCGAAACAACAAGTAACCTTGCCCCGCTTCACTCAGGCATGGCTGCGGCTTGATCGCGAACAGCGCTTCGACGTCGATCTGCCCCTTGTTGCGTGCCCCCGGCTTGAGCGCGTAATACAGCGCCTCGTCCGGGCGCACGCCGTTTTCAATCACAACCTGATCGACCACCCGCTCTTCTTTGGCGCCGGTGTATTCGTTCTCCAGCACGGCAATCAATTTGTCGCCTTCGCGGTAGACCTTCTCCAGCATCATGTCGCCGGTCATCACCACATCCTTGGGGTACAAGCTGCGGTAATAGGTCGGGAACGAGGTGCCGCCTATGGCCACCCCGGGTTTGGTGTCGTCGGTCACGATCTCAACCTGACTGCCCTTGTCGGCCATGAAGTCAGCCACCGACATGCCTGTGAACTCGCAAATGGTGTCGTACACCAGTACGTTCTTGGCGGGGGCAACTTTGCTGTCGAGCACGTCCCAACTGCTGACCACCAACCCTTGGGCCGCGCCCCAATGCTCGTTCTGCTCCACGAAAGAGTGCCCGCCCACCGCCAGCACCACAATGTCGGGGCGCAGGTCGAGAATCGTTGCTTCATCCGCTGCGGTGCCCAGACGCAGATCGACATTCAGCCGCGCCAGTTCCAACTGAAACCAGCGCGTAATACCCGCCATTTGGTCACGCTGTGGGGCTTTGGAAGCAGTAGTGATTTGCCCGCCAATGGCGTCTTTTTTCTCGAACAACGTGACCTCATGCCCACGCTCGGCCGCCACCCGCGCCGCTTCCATCCCGGCCGGGCCTGCGCCAACCACCACCACTTTGCGCTGAGGCCCCGTGGTTTTCTGAATGATGTGCGGCACCCCCATGTACTCGCGGGAGGTGGCAGCATTTTGGATGCAGAGCACGTCCAGCCCCTGGTACTGACGGTCGATACAGTAGTTGGCGCCTACGCATTGTTTGATCTGATCAATTTGGCCCATTTTGATTTTGGCGATCAGATGCGGATCAGCAATATGGGCGCGGGTCATGCCCACCATGTCAACGTAGCCACCCTCCAGAATCCGTGTGGCCTGATTCGGGTCTTTGATGTTTTGCGCATGCAACACCGGGGCTTTGACCACTTCTTTAATGCCTGCCGCCAAGTGCAAAAAGGGCTCCGGCGGGAAGCTCATGTTCGGAATCACGTTGGCCAAGGTGTTGTGAGTGTCGCAGCCCGAACCGACCACACCGATAAAGTCGAGCATGCCGGTGTCGTCGTAGTACTTGGCGATTTGCTTCATGTCCTCGTGGCTCAAGCCATCGGGGTGAAATTCGTCACCGCACAGGCGAATGCCCACGCAAAAATCAGGGCCCACTTGGGCTCGTACCGCTTTGAGCACTTCTAGACCAAAGCGCATGCGGTTTTCAAAACTGCCGCCCCACTCGTCTGTGCGCTTGTTAACCCTCGGGCTCCAGAACTGGTCAATCATGTGCTGATGCACCGCCGACAGCTCCACGCCGTCCAGCCCGCCTGCCTTGGCGCGGCCTGCGGCGCTGGCGTAGTTGCCGATGATGCGCCAGATCTCTTCGGGCTCGATGGTTTTGCAGGTGGCGCGATGCACGGGCTCACGCACCCCCGAAGGCGACATCAGCGTGGGCCAGTTAAAGCCATCCCAACGCGAACGACGGCCCATGTGGGTTATCTGAATCATGATCTTGGCGCCATGTTTGTGCATGGCATCGGCCAGGTTTTGAAAGTGCGGGATGATGCGGTCGGTGCTCAGGTTGACTGAACTCCACCACTCTTGCGGGCTGTCGATGGCCACCACCGACGAGCCTCCGCAAATGGCCAGACCAATGCCGCCTTTGGCTTTTTCTTCGTAGTACTGCACGTAGCGCTCGGTGGTCATGCCGCCATCAGTGGCATACACCTCGGCGTGGGCGGTGCTGAGTACGCGATTGCGGATGGTCAATTTGCCGATTTGAATCGGCTCAAACATTGCTTCGAATGCCATATCCCGACCCTCGGTTTACAACGGCTTGACGGTGAACAGGCCGTGCTCGTGGCCTTCTTGCGAGCCGCTGTAAACCTGCTCGGCCAGCGTGCGAATATCACTGCCGCGCGCTTGCAGAATCTGATCCATCGCTCCGGCAAACCAGCCCGTGAACATGTAATCGACTTTGCGCCCGACCTTGCCGTACACGTAGACAAAACAGGAGTGTTCTAGCTTGACGGTGGCGGTGCCTTTATCCAGATCAATGTCCTGAATTGTGAACAGGCCCCAGCCGCGTTGCGACAAACGCTTCATGTAATGCTCAAACACCGCCACCCCTTCCAGGCCGTGGCATTCGGCTTCTTTTTCGCACCAGTGCCAAGCGGATTTGTAGCCGGCTTTGTAGAGGATGTCGGCGTAAGCCTCAGCGCCCAGCACCTCTTCAATGCCCATGTGGTTGTTAACAAAAAAATGCCGGGGCACGTAGAGCATCGGCAGAGCATCGGAAGTCCAGACGCCGGTTTCGCTGTCGACTTCGATAGGCAATTGCGGGGCGATTTTAGCCATGACATGCAGCTCCAAAATAAGAGTAACCCTGTAGTCGCTGCCCAAGGCTGCGATGAGGTACTGGGGGCCTTAAGGAAACGGGTTGCTTCACAACCCTTCGCAGCCTTGGGCAGCGACTACAAGGTGCGGTACCGTTATTGGCCCCAAACATCCTTGAGCACGTTGACCCAGTTTTCGCCCATGATTTTTCGCACCACGCGCTCGGGGTGACCGCGTTTGAGCAGGGTTTCGGTGAGGTTGGGGAACTCGCCCACGGTGCGGATGCCTAGCGGGTTGATGATGGTCCCGAAGCGGGTCAAACGTCGGGCATAGCCCTTGTCGTGGGTCAGCATTTCGAAAAAGTCCTGACCGTGCCCCTGCGTGAAATCGGTGCCAATTCCGATCGCGTCTTCGCCGACAATGTTGAGTGTGTATTCGATGGCCTCGGCGTAGTCGTCGATGGTGGAATCAATGCCCTTGGCCAAAAACGGCGCAAACATGGTCACGCCCACAAAGCCGCCATGATCGGCAATGAACTTGAGTTCGGCATCAGACTTATTGCGCGGGTGCTCCTTGAGCCCCGAAGGCAGGCAATGCGAATAGCACACCGGTTTTTTCGATTCGAGGATGACCTCTTCAGAGGTCTTTGGCCCCACATGAGACAAGTCGCACATGATGCCCACGCGGTTCATTTCGGCCACCACTTCGCGACCAAAACCTGAGAGCCCGCCATCACGTTCGTAGCAGCCGGTACCCACCAAATTTTGCGTGTTGTAGCACATCTGCACCACACCCACGCCGAGCTGCTTGAAGACCTCGATGTAACCCAGTTGGTCTTCAAACGCATGAGCATTTTGAAAGCCAAAGATGATGCCAGTTTTGCCTTGTTCTTTAGCGCGACGAATATCCGCGGTGGTTTTGACCGGGATCACCAGATCACTGTTATCGCGAATCAGGGTTTGGCTGGCGACGATGTTGTTGATCGTGGCCTGAAAGCCTTCCCACACCGACACCGTGCAATTGGCCGCGGTAAGACCGCCCTTGCGCATGTCCTCAAATAACTCGCGGTTCCATTTGGCAATAATCAGCCCGTCGATAACGATGCTGTCGGCGTGCAACTCGGCTGGGCTCATCAGGCGTCCCCTTATTGGCGATTGCTGCGCCGAACCGTCTGCCGGCGCCTTGGGGCCAGCATAGGCTTGGGGTCAAAACCGGCCGAGTGCAAAAGCGACAGCGTGATTGCCGAAAGCGTCACCCACGCCAAAGCGGCCAACGGCAATCAAATGGCCTATGCTGCGTGGCTATTCTTTGGCCCACGCTTGAGCCAGAATCCGCCTCAACTCTGGATTAGGAAGCCGCAATGAAATCGATTCTCCTGGCCTTGGCGTTGATCACAAGCGGTGCGTATGCGGCCGATGATGCCGACTACAACCCATGTGATGCCGTCGAAAACGACCAGCAAACCCTGGCGTGCTCGGTATACAGCCGCAACGCTGCCGAACAGTTGCTGACCGAAAACTACGAAGCCCTGCAAGCGCGCATGACGCAGTTGTATGGCAGCAACCCGACCCAACTCAACAACATCACCAGCAAGATCAAGACCGCTCAGGCGTTGTGGCTGCACCAACGCGATGCTGACTGCGCCATTGCTGTGTTCCCGGCCACGGCGGGCACTGAAGCGTTCAACATTGCGCAAAACGAGTGCATTGCTCGTGTCAGCGACGACCGATCTGAATTTCTGGAAACCATCGGCCAAGACTGATCGGCAGTTGCGAGCAGGTGTTTTTAACCAAGGGTATTTATGACTATTTGCGGGATCGAGATAAAAGGCAGCGAAGCTATTTTTGCGCTGGCAACCCAAGGCGCCAACGGCCTTGAACACACCGCCATCGCGACCAAAAAAATCGCCCTTGAAGACGATGAAGAGGCTGCCAACGTCAAAGCCTTTGCCGCCCAAATTGGGGCGTTCGTGCAGGCCAACGGCATTACCCGCATCGCCATCAAAAAGCGCAGCAAAAAAGGCGAATTCGCCGGTGGCCCGACCACGTTTAAAATCGAGGGCATCATTCAGTTATTGGATAACTGCGACGTCCAGTTGCTGTCGCCGCAAACCCTGAACGCTCAATTCAAAAAGCATGCGTTTGAGCTGCCCGCATCGCTTAACAAATACCAACATGACGCCTACAAAGCCGCATGCGCGGCGCTGTTAAAAACCCGCTGATGCGTCCGCCCTCCGGGGCGATTGGGGCAATGCGCACGCCTCTCGGGCAAACGAGGCAGGTACATAAAGGTCTTCCTCAAAGAAGGCCTGCAGGCTCTCAATATCAATACGATTGGGATCTGTTAGCACCACATTTTGGCTGGGGCCGATAAACACCACTGCGTCGTTGGCGGGTATGTTCGCGCAGGTGTGCTTACTGTTGAAGTCCAGCACGTGAGCCAATTTATAAGCCAACTCAGGCAGGCGTTCATCGCTCAACCTGTTGCCTCCCCAGCCCCAATAAAAGCCCATGACCACACATGAAACCAGGAAGAAACACGTAGAACTCATCAATGGGCCGGTCGGGTAGCGCCCTTTAAAAATCGCCTTTACCCACACCACGATGCTGACCCCGTGTACGACAGCCAATAAGCCGATCAGCGCAATAACAGGCGACAGGTATTTAAAAAAAATAAAGCCCGTCATAAAGGTCAGGCTCAACGGCAGCGCTGTGGCGTCAATGCCAAACACCCCATTAATCACCCCTGCCGCCTTTCCCGTAGCAAAGACCAACAGCGCTGTGGCCGCGACCGACACGATGAACTTGGTAAATCCGAACCTCCACAACACCTTAAAAAAGGCCATGCGCTCGATCTGAACGAGCACAAAAATGAACCCCAACAAGGTGCCGCAGACTTTGAACACAAACCGTTTTTCATCTAACCAGTCCCAACCGCTGCCATCTTGAATGCCCAAAAAAATCAGCACGGCCAGCGCAAGCCCCAAAACAATCAGCGCTTGCCAGAACTCGCTTTCCTCTTCCTCCTTTTTATCGCGCTTACCCTGAGCACGAGCGCGCATGTGCTCAACCATTTCAATGACATACCCTTTGAGGGTTATGCGCGAAACGCTCGACGTTTTTTCTTCCCCTTCAGCCAGTTCCTCGTACAGCGCCTCTATATGTTCTGCACTGCTGCGGGGCTTGTTGAATTGGTACTTGAGCGCTTTAACCGGCTTGCGTTGAAACACGACTGGCCCCTCGTTGTGAATCCATATCTGTGATGGGTGCAATGCGCACAGTGAGTCGAAAACGACCTGTTATTAGGCAAATCAGACATCAAGTCAAACCGCCCTTGCCCATCGCCCGAACCCCGACCAGAATCACTTCACGATCACGCCTCTGTAGAAGGACAAGAACATGATGCACGCGGACTTGATTGATGACGTGGACTTGCTGGGGCAATTGCGCTCGCTGGGGTTTGAAGTGTCGGGCACAGCCGAACAAGCCTGTAAGGCAGTCGTATGCGGCCTGAATGAAACCAATGCCCGGGCGCTCAAAGGCATGGTTGAGAAGCTTTACACCGGCAGCGCGACGATCTTGCCGACCGTGCGCCAAGCCATTGAAGAACAACTGCTACCGGGCTTGGCGCAGTTCAAGCAAAGTCACCCAACGTAGTCGCTGCCGAAGGCTGCGAGCTATTGAGCTCGGACTACACCCTTACGCTGGCAAAGGTCGATTCGTTGCGCGCTTGATTAAGCGCCGACATCGGCCCGGACAAGGGTGCCAGAAGCATGGATTGGGTCATCGGAATCAACTGTGTTTGCTGGGCAGTATTGGAGCCCACGCGTTCGTCGCGCGGTGGAATCCCGAAGTACTCGCGGTAGCACTTGGAGAAGTGCGGCGTGGACACAAACCCGCACACGGCCGCCACTTCAATAATCGACATGGGCGTTTGCTTGAGCAACTGCCGTGCCCGCACCAGCCGCAGCTTGAGGTAGTAACGCGACGGCGAGCAGTGCAGGTACTTCTGAAACAGCCGCTCAAGCTGGCGGCGAGACACAGTGACGTACACCGCAAGCTCATCAAGGTCGATGGGCTCTTCGAGGTTGGCCTCCATCAGCGCGACGATTTCCTGCAACTTGGGCTGGTTGGTGCCAAGCATATGTTTGAGCGGGACACGCTGGTGATCTTGTTCGTTACGAATGCGCTCGTACACAAACATTTCCGAAATGGCCGCCGACAATTCACGCCCATGATCGCGGCTGATAAGGTGCAGCATCATGTCCAGCGGCGCAGTGCCGCCCGAGCTGGTGAAACGGGTGCGATCAAGGGTGAACAAACGGGTGCTCATCGCCACCCGCGGGAAGGCTTCCTGCATTGAGGCCAAACACTCCCAATGCACGCTGCAATCAAAGCCATCGAGCAAACCTGCGTAGGCCAACGCCCAACTGCCCGTGCAGACGGCTCCCAAACGGCGCGACTGACGCGCTTGGCTTTGCAGCCAAGAAACATGCTCGCGGCTCACGGTGCGCTGAATGCCGATGCCGCCACACACAATCACCATGTCCAGCGCCGGGGCCTTGTGCATGCTCGCGTCGGGCGTCACTTGCAAACCATCGCTGGCCCACACCTGGCTGCCATCTGCACTCAAAGTGCTCCAGCGATACAACTCGCGACCCGACAACTGATTGGCCATGCGCAAGGGCTCTATCGCGGAGGCCAAAGAAATAAGCGTGAAATTGTCCAGCAGCAAAAAGCCGATGGATTGAGGCGTACGGTTCTGGGGTAAAGCCCCGGAGTTGAACGTCGTCATCGCGATATCTCCTCACACAGCAAGTGATGGCCCAAGCACAGGCTCTTGTTATGGCCCTCATGGCAGGGGCTTTGTGATCACAACGCAAATGCCATGCCTAAAGTTGAATGCGCATTCAACTTAGCCTGAAAACGACGTCGCAAAGTGTCTAGTTAGCTAGCGGGCAAACGCAGCCTGAACAGGCGTTTAACCCAGGCGTGCCGGGGCGCGAGGCACCGTTGAGCAAATAGGTAGCACTTGTGGGAAGAGGGCGAAACACAGGCATGGCGAAACGTCACTATCAGCACAATTTGTAGGAATTTGCCCCGCCGTGGTGCCGTGGTGCCGTGGTGCGCTTATAAAGAGCGTGCCTTCGTGGGAGCTGCCGCAGGCTGCGTTTTTTAGAACATCGCAGCCTGCGGCGGCTCCAACAGTCAATTGCACTCATATTTAAGCAGCCACGGTCTGTATACGACCTATCCGGCACCAGATACGACCCTCCCTGTACCAGATGCGACGCACCCTGTAGGCGTTTGATTTTGGCTGTTACATGATCAGTCTCGACTCGATTGCTAGATGCACTGGCTACTCGCTTGCCGGGCATCGCCCAACCGGAACTGATACGCGCGGGTTTCGATCGAAAACCGCCACTTAAACATCCAGGAGTCGCCCCATGAAAGGTTCCCCATTGTTGTTTTTGGCTGCACTGTTGAGTCTGCCTGCCTTCGCCCAAGCCGCTGAGCCAGCTCAATGCAGCACGGTTAATTTTTCAGATGTTGGCTGGACCGATATCACCGTCACCACTGCCGTGGCCAGCACCCTGCTTGATGCCCTCGGCTACAAAACCAAAACCACCATGATTTCTGTGCCCGTCACTTATAAGTCGCTGGCTGACGGCAAGAACATGGACGTGTTTCTCGGCAACTGGATGCCGACCATGGAAAACGATATCAAGCCCTACCGCGATGCGGGCACGGTTGAAACGGTGCGCGCCAATCTAGAAAACGCCAAATACACCCTCGCGGTGCCCGAAGCGCTCTATGACAAGGGCCTTAAGGACTTCGCCGATCTGCCTAAATTCAAGAAGGAGCTGGACGGCAAGATTTACGGCATTGAGCCGGGCAACGATGGCAATCGCATGATCCAGACCATGATCGACAAGAATGCGTTCGGCCTCAAAGACGCAGGTTTCAAGGTGGTGGAATCGAGCGAAGCCGGCATGTTGTCGCAAGTTGATCGCGCTCAACGTCGCGGCACGGATGTGGTGTTTCTGGGCTGGGAGCCGCACCCCATGAACACCCGTTTCAAGATGAAGTACCTCACTGGCGGCGATGACTTTTTTGGCCCCAATTACGGACAGGCCACCATCTACACCAACACCCGAAAAGGCTATAGCGAGGAGTGCAGCAACGTCGGTCAACTGCTGAAAAATCTGGTCTTCACCCTGGACATGGAAAGCACCCTGATGGGCAAGGTGCTCGATGACAAGATCAAGCCAAACGTGGCCGCCAAAGCCTGGCTCAAGCAAAACCCTCAAGTGCTCGACACTTGGTTGGCGGGCGTGACAACCCTCGATGGAAAGCCAGGTTTGGAGGCGGTCAAGGCCAGCCTTGCTCAGTAACCCGCAAGTGCCCGGCGGCGCGCTCGTCGGGCACTGTTTCACTCCCCTTGCATGCGGACGCTCACTACCATGCTGATTGATCAAAAAATCCCTCTAGGGCAGTACATCGCAGGCTTCGTAGACTTGCTGACGCAACATGGCGCCAGCACCTTCGACGCTATCGCGAGCACACTGGAAACGATGATCCACGGCGTGACGTTCGCGTTGACTTGGTTCAACCCCTTTGTGTTTATCGGGTTGATCGCTCTGCTCGCGCACGGGATACAGCGCAAGTGGGGCTTAACCGTGTTTGTGGCGTTGTCGTTTCTGCTGATCCTCAACTTGGGCTATTGGCAGGAGACGATGGAAACCCTGGCGCAGGTGCTGTTCGCGACCTTTGTGTGCGTGATTATTGGCGTGCCACTGGGGATTCTTGCCGCGCACAAACCGATGTTCTACACCTTCATGCGCCCGGTGCTGGACTTGATGCAGACCGTGCCGACCTTCGTTTACCTGATCCCCACCTTGACCCTGTTTGGGCTGGGTGTGGTGCCGGGGCTGATCTCTACCGTGGTCTTTGCAATTGCCGCGCCTATTCGGCTGACGTACTTGGGCATTCGCGACGTCCCCGTCGAACTGCTCGACGCAGGCAAGGCCTTCGGCTGTTCTGGCCGCCAGTTGCTGACCCGTATCGAGCTGCCCCACGCCATGCCGAGCATCGCCGCCGGGATCACTCAATGCATCATGTTGTCGTTATCGATGGTGGTTATTGCGGCTTTGGTCGGTGCTGATGGCTTGGGTAAACCAGTGGTCAACGCGCTTAACACTGCAGACATTGCCCTTGGATTTGAAGCCGGGCTGGCGATTGTGTTGCTGGCCATCATGCTCGATCGGATCTGCAAGCAGCCGGACGCGAAAAAAGGAGCCGACGCATGAGCATTATTCGTTTCGACAAGGTGGATGTGATTTTCGCCAAAGACCCGCGTGCGGCGCTCAATCTGCTGGATCAAGGCTTGTCGCGCGATGAGATTTTGAAAAAAACCGGCCAGATTGTGGGCGTCGAAAAGGCCAGCCTGGACATTGATAAAGGCGAGATTTGCGTGCTGATGGGCTTGTCCGGCTCGGGCAAGTCCAGCCTGTTGCGCTGTATCAACGGGCTTAATACGGTGAGCCGAGGCCACTTGTACGTGGAGCATGACGGCAAGCAAATCGACATAGCGTCCTGCACCCCCGCTGAGCTGAAAATGATGCGCACCCAGCGCATCGCTATGGTGTTCCAAAAATTCGCGTTAATGCCTTGGCTAACGGTGCGCGAGAACATCAGCTTCGGCCTGGAGATGCAGGGCCGCCCGGAGAAAGAGCGCCGTAAGTTGGTGAGCGAAAAATTGGAGTTGGTGGGCCTGACCCAATGGCGCAACAAAAAGCCGGATGAGTTAAGCGGCGGCATGCAGCAGCGCGTGGGCCTGGCGCGCGCGCTGGCAATGGATGCTGATATTTTGTTGATGGATGAGCCGTTTTCCGCGCTGGACCCGTTGATTCGCCAAGGCTTGCAGGACGAGTTGTTGGAGCTGCAACGCAAGCTGAACAAGACCATTGTGTTTGTGAGCCACGATCTAGATGAGGCGCTGAAGTTGGGCAGCCGGATTGCGATCATGAAAGACGGCAAAATCATTCAATACAGCAAACCCGAAGAGATCGTGCTCAACCCCGCGGACGACTACGTACGCACGTTTGTCGCCCATACCAACCCGCTGAACGTGCTGTGTGGACGCAGCCTGATGCGCACGCTGGACAACTGCAAACGCGTCAACGGCTCGGTGTGTATTGATCCGGGGGATGATTCCTGGATAGACCTGGCAGAAGGCAACACCATAAAAGGTGCGCGTCAGGGAGCGAGCACTGTTGATTTACAACACTGGAGCTGCGGCCAGCCGGTTGAAGGTTTGGGCCGCAAACCCACGCTGGTGGATTCGAGTATTGGCATGCGCGATGCGCTACAGATTCGTTATCAGACCGGCAACAAACTGGTGCTGCACGACAATCAACGGCTGGTGGGGATATTGGGCGATACCGAGCTGTATCACGCGTTGTTGGGTAAAAATTTGGGGTGATTGCACAACTGCCCCATCGGGTAGGAGCGAGCTTGCTCGCTCCTACCGGGGATGTGCTGCGTTAGCTGTAAACCCGGCCAAGGAGTTGGCGATGGCTTTCAAACTGATCGAGCACGTCACGGCCGATTTGCTCTTGGGTGAAGCCCATCAGGTCGTATTCTTGACTGCCGTTGTGCAAGTAAACCTCAGCGCGGTAGTAGCGACTACGCACTTCATCGGAGCTGGCGGCGTCTTGTGCGGACTCGCTTGGTGCGGCCAGATACCCGTCCAGGCTGACTTCGTAAACAAACGGGTTACCCTCGTCCATTTCAACTCGCAGGCCCATGCAGCGCTTGGCTTTGCCCAGCAAGGTCTGCACGTCAAAGCCCTGGCTGCGCAGTTGCGCCGCGGCCTCTTCCAGCGCCGGGGTCACGTGCTTGTCCATGAAGCGTTGCACCACGGCTTGAGTGGGTTGCAGCTCTTGGGCGGTCAAACGTTCGCTGAAGAAACCACTGCGACCACGGGCCGCCAGTTCAGCTTGTTCCTGCTCCATTTGGGTGTCCTGACGCATCGCTTTGTGCAGGCCAAACATGAACAGGACCAACACCACCGAGAACGGCAGCCCTGCCAACACAACCATGGTTTGCATGGCCGCAAAGTTACCCGCGAACAACAGACCAATGGTCACCAGCGTGATCACGACCGACCAGAAAATACGCAGCCAGTGCGGAGCGTCTTCATCGACGTCGCCGCCTTTGCACGACAGGTTGGCCATCATTACTGCGCCGGAGTCTGCCGGGGTCAGGAACAACACAAAACCCACAAAAATCGACACGCCAATCACGATTTTCGAGGCAGGGTAATGCTCAAGCAGTTGGTAAATGGCCATAGACGGCTGTTCGAGCGCCGTTTTACCCAGCTCTACCGCACCGTGGTTAACCACCAGATCCAGTGCCGAGTTGCCGAAGATCGACAACCACGCCAAGGTGAAGCCCAGCGGAATCAACAACACGCCCGCCACCAGCTCGCGCACGGTACGACCACGGGAAATACGCGCGATAAACATGCCGACGAATGGCGCCCAGGAAATCCACCATGCCCAGTAGAACAGGGTCCACAGCCCCAACCAGCCTTCGGTCTTTTTGGTGTCGCCTTCGTACACGTACAGGTCGAAGGTTTTCATGACGATGCCGTTGAGGTAATCGCCCGTGTTTTGCACAAAACCGTTGAGCAAGTGCAGCGTTGGGCCGAACAACAGCACAAAAATCAGCAAGCCGCTGAACAGCACGATGTTCAGGTTGGACAAGCGACGAATGCCGTTTTCAACGCCGGACACCGCAGCGATGGTGGCCACGGTGCTCATCACGATGATCACGATCAGCAAGTTGGTGTTGCTGTGTTCCATGCCGAACAGGTTTTCAAGCCCCGACGACACTTGCATCGAGCCAATGCCCAGGTTGGTCACAAGACCGAGCAAGGTCACGAACATGCCGAAGCCGTCTACCGCATGGCCCGCAGCGCCTTTAACCCAACGCTCGCCCATCAACGGGTACAACGCCGAACGCAACGCCAGCGGCTGGTTGTGACGGTAGGCAAAGTACGCCACGGCCAAACCGACCAGTGCGTAAATCGCCCAGCCGTGCAGGCCCCAATGCAGGAAAGTCAGTTGCAATGCCTGGCGCGCAGCTTCGTGACTACCCGACACACCTTCGGGCGGGTTGAAGTAGTGGTCCAGCGGCTCAGACGCGCCGAAGTACAGCAAGGAGATGCCAATGCCGGATGAAAAAAGCATCCCGGCCCAGGCCCCGTAGCTGAAATCCGGGGTGTCTTGCTTGGTCCCCAGTTTCAGTTTGCCGTAGGAGGAAAACGCCAGACCGACCACGAAGATCAGGTAAGCGGCGATCACCACCATGTAGTACCAACCGAAGCTGCGCGACAGCCACTCTTGGGCGATCCCCAAAACACGGCCCGCTTCTTCAGGTGCAGCGATCAAAATGGCGGTCAACAACAATATCAAGGCAGTGGAGGTGTAAAACACCCAACCGTTGACCGTCACCTTTTGCGGCGGGGTCTTTATAAGAGAGGCAGAACTCATTGCACGGATGCTCCAGGCAGTGCGAGAGAAGGACTAGATGCAACGCACCACACGACCAAACGCTTAGATAGCGACCAACGGTCGAGTGATATAAAGGCACCGCAAAAAAACCGGACCCCGCTCAGACAAATGATGTCTCTGTAGGAGCGAGCAAGCTCGCGAAGGCCTCAAGAGCATCGCGAGCAAGCTCGCTCCTGCTGGGTTCCGAAGAATTTACAGTGCCGTTTTGCGCCATTTATGCGTGGTGAAACAGCATCAATCGCGACGATTTGTCGCAGATCTTATTCTTTGTTGATTGAACGTTCAATCAAAACAAAATAGACTGGCCGCCGTTCAGTGATCTTTCTTGCACTGCTCGTCGGCCTAAGGAGATTTGCAAAATGCCCAAGGTCGGTATGCAGCCCATACGCCGCCAGCAGTTGATCGAAGCCACGTTAACGGCCGTCGATCAGGTCGGAATGGCAGACGCCAGCATTGCGCTGATTGCTCGTTTAGCCGGTGTGTCGAACGGCATCATCAGCCATTACTTTCGGGACAAAAACGGTCTGATAGCCGCCACCATGCGCTATCTGATGAATGTCCTGATCGATAACGTCACCGAGCGCCGCCAAGCGCTGGGCGACGACAGCCCAAGGGCGCACTTGCAGGTCATCGTTGAAGGCAACTTCGACGCCAGCCAGGTCAGTGGCCCGGCAATGAAAACTTGGCTGGCCTTTTGGGCCGCCAGCATGCACCAGCCGTCGTTACACAGATTGCAGCGGATCAACGATCACCGCCTGTACTCAAACTTGTGCTGCCAATTTCGCCGAGCCCTGCCACTGGCAGAAGCCCGCAACGCAGCGCGTGGTCTGGCGGCACTGATTGATGGTCTATGGTTGCGGGGTGCCTTGTCGGGAGACGCTTTCGACACCGAACAGGCGCAACGCATCTGCTACGAATATATGGATCTACAACTGGCGAAACAGGTGAGTTAGGCCTCAATAAACGCTTAACCCCTGAACTGTCGTGAATCTGAGTTGCCCCAGCTAGATGGCCCCCGGATTCACGATGAACGCCAACCACTTATGCACTTGTCTGCACTTGCGAGGATTTTATGGCCCGTTTCGAACTGCAAAAACTCTACATCGACGGTGGCTACACCGACGCCGGTAGCGACGCTACCTTCGATGCCATCAACCCGGCCAACGGCGAAGTCCTTGCTCAAGTGCAGCGTGCGACCAAAGAAGACGTCGAGCGCGCTGTTGTCAGCGCTGAAAAAGGCCAGAAAATCTGGGCTGCCATGACCTCGATGGAGCGTTCGCGCATCCTGCGTCGTGCCGTGGACATCCTGCGCGAGCGCAACGATGAACTGGCCGCACTGGAAACCCTGGACACCGGCAAGTCGTACTCCGAAACCCGTTATGTAGACATCGTGACCGGTGCCGACGTGCTGGAATACTACGCAGGCCTGGCGACCGCCATCGAAGGCGAGCAAATCCCGCTGCGTGACACCTCTTTCGTTTACACCCGTCGCGAACCGCTGGGCGTTGTGGCCGGTATCGGCGCGTGGAACTACCCGATTCAGATCGCACTTTGGAAGTCCGCACCTGCGCTGGCTGCCGGTAACGCGATGATCTTCAAGCCAAGCGAAGTCACTTCCCTGACCACCTTGAAACTGGCTGAAATCTACACCGCCGCTGGCCTGCCAGACGGCGTGTTCAACGTGCTGACCGGCAGCGGCCGTGAAGTCGGCACCTGGTTGACCGAGCACCCGCGCATCGAGAAAATCTCGTTCACGGGCGGCACCGACACTGGCAAAAAAGTAACCTCCAGCGCCACCAGCTCTTCGCTCAAAGAAGTGACCATGGAACTGGGCGGCAAGTCGCCGCTGATCATTTTTGACGATGCCGATTTGGATCGCGCCGCTGACACCGCAATGATGGCCAACTTCTACAGCTCGGGTCAGGTCTGCACCAACGGCACTCGCGTGTTCATCCCGACTGCAATGAAAGCGGCTTTCGAAGCCAAGATTCTGGAACGCGTTGCCCGCATCCGCATCGGCAACCCAGAAGACGAAAACACCAACTTCGGCCCGCTGGTCAGCTTCGCTCACATGGAGAGCGTGCTGGGCTACATTGCCAAAGGTAAAGAAGAAGGCGCCCGTGTTCTGTGCGGCGGCCAACGTCTGACCGAAGGTGATCTGGCCAAAGGCGCATTTGTGGCACCGACCGTGTTCACCGACTGCACCGACGAGATGACCATCGTTAAAGAAGAAATCTTCGGCCCGGTGATGAGCATCCTCACTTACGACACCGAAGAAGAAGTGATCCGCCGCGCCAACGACACCGAGTTTGGCCTGGCAGCGGGCGTTGTGACCAAAGACCTGAACCGCGCCCACCGCGTGATTCATCAATTAGAAGCCGGTATTTGCTGGATCAACGCGTGGGGCGAGTCCGACGCAAAAATGCCGGTTGGCGGTTACAAGCAGTCGGGCATTGGCCGTGAAAACGGCATTAGCTCGCTGGCCCAGTACACGCAAATCAAATCGGTACAGGTTGAGCTGGGCGACTACGTTTCGGTGTTCTAAACCCGTCCGTTTCGTAGGAGCCGCAAGAGGCTGCGATCTTTTGATCCTAAAGATCGCAGCCTTCGGCAGCTCCTACGGCCCGCTGTGATCTGACTAACTTCAAAGAGGGTGCATTTAATGTCCCAAGAATTCGATTACATCATCATTGGTGCCGGCTCCGCCGGTAACACCCTGGCGACCCGTCTAACTGAAGACCAAGGCGTCACCGTGCTGCTGCTTGAAGCGGGTGGCCCAGACTACCGTTTCGACTTCCGTACCCAAATGCCTGCGGCATTGGCGTACCCGTTGCAGGGCCGTCGCTACAACTGGGCCTTTGAAACCGATCCAGAACCCCACATGGACGGCCGTCGCATGGAATGTGGCCGTGGCAAAGGTTTGGGCGGCTCTTCGCTGATCAACGGCATGTGCTACATCCGCGGTAACGCTATGGACTACGACGGCTGGGCAAAAAAACCTGGCCTTGAAGACTGGACCTACCTGGACTGTCTGCCGTATTTCCGTAAAGCCGAAACCCGCGACATCGGCCCGAACGATTACCACGGTGGCGATGGCCCGGTCAGCGTGACCACGCCTAAAGCCGGTAACAACGTGTTGTTCCACGCGATGGTTGAAGCAGGCGTACAAGCCGGCTACCCACGCACCGAAGACCTGAACGGCTATCAGCAAGAAGGTTTCGGCCCGATGGACCGTACCGTGACGCCTAACGGCCGTCGCGCCAGCACCGCTCGCGGCTACCTCGACACCGCCAAGCAGCGTTCGACCCTGACCATCGTGACCCACGCCCTGACCGACAAGATTGTGTTTGAAGGCAAGCGTGCTGTTGGTGTGTCTTACATGGTTGGCAGCAGCGACACCCGAATTGAAGCCAAAGCGCGCAAAGAAGTGCTGCTGTGCAGCGGCGCAATTGGTTCGCCAACGGTGCTGCAACGCTCCGGCGTCGGCCCGGCTGAGCTGTTGAACAGCCTCGACATCCCGGTGGTTCATGACCTGCCGGGCGTTGGCCGCAACCTGCAAGACCACCTTGAGCTGTACTTGCAATACGCATGCACTCAGCCAGTGTCGCTGTACCCATCGCTGCTGTGGTGGAACCAGCCCGCCATTGGCGCTGAATGGATGTTCAAAGGCACCGGTATCGGCGCCAGCAACCAGTTCGAGGCCGGTGGTTTTATCCGCACTCGCCCTGACTTCGAATGGCCGAACATTCAGTACCACTTCCTGCCGGTAGCGATTAACTACAACGGCAGCAATGGCGTGAAAGAGCACGGTTTCCAGGCGCACATGGGGTCTATGCGTTCGCCGAGCCGTGGCCGGATCAACGTGGTGTCCAAAGACCCGCGCGAGTACCCGAGCATTCTGTTCAATTACATGTCTTCCGAGCAGGACTGGCAGGAGTTCCGTGACGGCATCCGCCTGACCCGCGAAATCATGCAACAGCCTGCGCTGGATGCGTACCGTGGCCGCGAAATCAGCCCGGGTATCGACAAACAGACTGACGAAGAGCTCGACACATTTATCCGCGAACACGCCGAGACCGCGTTCCACCCGTCCTGCTCGTGCAAGATGGGCACCGACGAAATGGCCGTCGTGGATGGCGAAGGTCGCGTTCACGGCATGCAAGGTTTGCGTGTGATTGATGCCTCGATCATGCCGCTGATTACCACCGGCAACCTGAACGCACCCACGATCATGATCGCCGAAAAAATCGCCGACAAAATCCGTGGCCGTCAGCCGCTGCCACGCAGCACTGCCGACTACTACGTCGCAGGCGATGCGCCGGTACGTGGCAAGCCACTGCGTGATGTAAGCCGCACCGCGCAGTAACACCCAAATCGGTAGTCGCTGCCAAAGGCTGCGATCAGGGCCGAAGGACCCCGCTTTGTATTTCAAAAGCGGGGTCGCTTCGTAACCCCTCGCAGCCTGCGACAGCGACTACCGTTTTTGTTTCACCTGCCCTCCGCTTGCCCCGGCCTCAACGCAGGCCTACTCTAGTGCCTCGTTTCGCGCCACACCCCCCCGCCCCATCGACACGCCAGCACCTGCCTGGCCAAGAGGTTTTCTATGTTTGATGTCGTCTCTTCGAGCAAATGGCCAACCGGCTTTCTGATTAACCCAAACGCAGAACCTCTCGATCCAAAGTGGCTGACCGAGTTCAGCAAAATTCCTGCGGCTGCGGTCAGTGACTGTCTTGGCCGCAACGTTGGCGGCTTAGGACTCAAACCGTTCCACGGCAGCCGTCCAATGCTGGGCAGCGCGTTGACTGTACGCGTGCGCCCAGGCGACAACCTGATGATCCTAAAAGCCATGCAAATGGCCCGCCCAGGCGATGTACTGGTGATCGACGGCAGCGCTGACCTGACCCGCGCCGTATTCGGCGGCATCATGCGCGCTATGGCTCTTAAGGCCGGGATTGTGGGTGTGGTCATCAATGGCGCCCTGCGTGACCTCGACGAATGGCAAACCGGTGAACTGCCTGCTTACGCCATCGGCGGTGTACACCGCGGCCCGAGCACCGATGGCGGCGGCGAAATCAACGTGCCGATTTCGTGCGCTGGCATGCTGGTTATGCCGGGCGACTTGATGATCGGCGACGGCGACGGCGTGGTTGCAGCTTCGCGTACCGAGCTGCCTGAACTGCTGATCCGCTGCCACGACCTGTTGGCGCGCGAGCAAGCGACCTTGGCGGCCATCGAAGCCGGCACCTTGGACCCAGATCGTTTTGACGCCATCCTGCGCGCCAAGGGTTGCCCGGTTTAAGGCCCGCCCCTTCTGTCGGCACTGGCGCTGGCTACGATCTTCTAAAAGATCAAAAGATCGCAGCCTGCGACAGCGCCCACACGTTCGCGCTACGCTTCTCGTTTTGCGGAGGTCTGTGCATGTTCGATTTCTACCCTCAGCTCAAGCAGCACTTTGCCGCGCTGCGCACCCAAGCCGAGTTCTATTCGCTACGTTATGTACGCGAGTCCGGGCAATACCTGTCGGTACGCAAGAACGTCGCAGAACCTCCCTCGTTCAAACACGATCAAGGTGTGATGCTGACCGCTCGGGTCAAAGGCGTCGAAGCCTATGCGGCCACAAACGACCTGTCTCAAGCCGGAATTCAAGCAGCGCTGGATCAGGCCGAAGCTCAAGCGCGGCTGATCGCAGCCCACTCGCTGCTGGATCTGACCTACCAGGCGGTGTCTCACGAACGCGCCGACTATTGCTCGCCCAACCTCGACCAAGCGTTTCCCTCGCTGAGCGACTGCTTTGAGCTACTCAGTGCCGAATCGGCCTCAGTCCCCAACGATGAGCGGCTGACCAGTTGGGACGTCTCGCTGGGGCTCAACCATGTCGAGCAAATTTACCTCAACAGTGCCGGGGCCGAGCTACGCCAAGCCCAGCGCTTTGTGTATCCGGGCATCAGCGTGACCGCCTATGACGGCAACGACAGCCAAACCCGCAGCTTGGGCCGCGAAAACTTTGGTCAGCAAGGCGGCGCGGATGTCATCAGTCGTTGCGGGCTGATCGGGGCTGCGCCCAACGTGGCCGATCAAGCGTTGCAACTGTTGTTGGCGCCCAACACCCCACAGGGCAAGCGCGACCTGCTGCTGATGCCCGACCAGATGATTTTGCAAATCCACGAATCCATCGGCCACCCGCTGGAGTTGGATCGCATTCTGGGTGATGAGCGCAATTACGCGGGCACCAGCTTCGTCAAAACCAGCGATTTCGGCCATCTTCAGTACGGCTCGAACTTGCTCAATGTCACCTTCGATCCGACCATCCCCGAGCAACTGGCCAGCTACGGTTTTGATGACGACGGCACACCTGCGCACAAGGCATTTCTGATCCGTGAAGGGCTGCTGCTACGTCCATTGGGCGGCGGGTTGTCGCAATTTCGCTCGGGGCTTGAGGGCGTGGCCAACAGCCGGGCGTGCGGCTGGAACCGACCACCGATTGACCGCATGGCCAACCTCAATATCGAGCCGGGCGACCAGTCGATGGCGCAACTGATTGGCGGTATCGAAAACGGAATATTGATGGCCACCAACCGTTCATGGTCGATTGACGATGCCCGTAACAAGTTCCAGTTTGGCTGCGAGTGGGGGCAATTGATCGAAAATGGCGAGCTTAAGGGCGTGGTGAAAAACCCGAATTACCGCGGGATCTCGGATCAGTTCTGGCGCAACCTCAGCGCCGTGGGCGACGCCAGCACCTTCAAAGTGCTCGGCACTCCGAACTGCGGCAAGGGCGAGCCCAATCAAGTGATTCGCGTTGGGCATGCGTCGCCTGCGTGTGTGTTTAGTCAAATTGATGTGTTTGGAGGCGATGCCTGATGAGTCCGTTATTGAGTCAGGCCGAGCAGTTCGAGTTGCTGGTGCAATGGCTGCGCACGGCAATGCACAGCGACGAAAAATTCACCCTGAGCTACAACGCTGAAGCCTCTGAATTTATTCGTTTCAACAAGGGCAAAGTGCGTCAGGCCGGGCAGGTGCAGCAAGCCAGCCTGGACTTCAAACTGATCAACAACGGGCGCCATGCCGATGTACACCTGACCTTGGCCGGCGAGCCTGACGTCGATCAACTACGGCTGGCCAGCGCCCTTGAACAGCTACGCGAAACCTTGCCGCTGCTGCCCGTTGATCCCTATTTGCGGCTAAACCTTGACCCTTGGCACAGCCACAACGTGCACACCCAGCCGCTGCCCGAAACGGCGCAAGTGCTGGATGACATTCGTGTTGCCGCAACAGGGGTTGATCTGGTGGGTTTCTACGCCAGCGGCCCGATTAGCTATGGCTACGCCAGCTCTGAAGGTGCATTGGGCTGGCATCAGGCCAACAGCTTCAACTTTGACTGGAGCTTGTTCCACAGCAACGGCCAAGCAGTCAAAGCCAGCTATGCGGGCGCGCAATGGAGCAGCGAACGCTTTGCTCAGCGCATGCAGCTGGCTCGCGAACAGTTGGCTTTTCTCGAACGCCCGGCTCACGCGTTGGCACCCGGCGAATACCGCGCCTACCTCGCTCCAGCGGCACTCGAAGAAGTCATGAGCATGCTGAGCTGGGGTGGTTTCTCGGCGCAGGCATTGGCCAGCAAATACAGCCCGTTACAGCGCTTGTATGCGGGCGATGCACAACTGAGCCCGCTGGTATCGCTCGACGAACACGTCAGCCAGTCCTTGAGTCCGGCATTTAGCGGCGAAGGTTATCCGCGTCAGGACTTGTCACTGGTCAAACACGGCAAGGCCCATCAGCAATTGGTCGGCTCTCGCAGCGCGGCCGAGTATGGCCTTGAAGCCAACGGCGCCCCTGCTGGCGAAGGCCCCAGCGCATTGGCGATGGCCGCAGGTACGCTGGAGCAGGCCGACATTCTCAAGCAACTGGGCACCGGGCTGTACATCAGCAATTTGTGGTACTTGAACTACTCTGACCAACCTGCGGCGCGCCTGACCGGCATGACCCGCTTTGCGACGTTCTGGGTTGAGAACGGCGAGATCAAGGCCCCGGTCAACACCATGCGCTTTGATGACAGCGTCTATAGTTTGCTGGGCTCGCAATTAGAGGCGTTGACGGCTGAGCGCGAGTTGCTGCTGTCGGCCAGTACGTATGAACAACGCCAAACTGCGTCGAATTTACTGCCCGGCGCGCTGGTTAAAAAGCTGACATTGACGCTGTGAATGATTGAAAAATCCCCCGTGGGAGCTGCCGAAGGCTGCGATCTTTTTTGAATTAAAAGGCCGCAGCCTTCGCCAGCTCCCACAGGGTGTTTCAGCCCCTGATAGCCAAAAGAGGTCCTATGCCCGTACGTCCGGTTCTAAGCCCTGAAACCCTGCGCTGGTTGCCGTGGGTGGTGGCCATTGCGTTTTTCATGCAGTCGCTCGACGGCACTATTCTCAATACCGCCCTGCCCGACATGGCCCGCGACCTCGACGAAAACCCGCTGCGCATGCAAGGGGTGATCGTGGCGTACATGCTCACGGTGGCGCTGCTGATCCCGGCCTCTGGCTGGATCGCCGACCGCTTCGGCACTAAAAAAATCTTCTTCGGCGCCATTTTGCTGTTCAGCTTCGGCTCGTTGCTGTGCGCGTTGTCGGGCACGCTCAACCAGTTGATAGGCGCACGCGTGGTTCAGGGACTGGGCGGCGCCTTGATGTTGCCCATTGGGCGGCTAGTGGTGCTCAAGGCCTACCCGCGCTCAGAGCTAGTGCGGATCATGGGATTCATCACTATTCCCGGCCTGCTTGGCCCGTTGCTCGGCCCCACGATGGGCGGTTGGATGGTGCAATACCTGAGCTGGCACTGGATTTTTTTGATCAACTTGCCCGTCGGAATACTCGGCTGCTGGGCCGTTTGGCACTTTATCCCGGACTTGCGCGGCAGTGAACGCACGCGCTTTGACGGGCTGGGCTTCGTGCTGTTTGGAGCGGCGATGGTATTTATCACCATTGCGATGGAAGGCTTGGGCGAGTTGCACATGCCGCACCTGCGGGTGATGTTGCTACTGTTTGCGGGCATGGCGTGTCTGGCGGCCTATTGGTTGCGGGCGGGCAATATCAGTAACCCACTGTTCTCCCCGACCCTGTTTAAAACCAAAACGTTTGCCGTGGGTATTTTGGGTAATCTTTTTGCCCGCCTTGGCAGTGGCGCGTTGCCGTTTTTGGTGCCGTTGCTGCTGCAAGTCGCCTTGGGTTACTCGCCCTCCCAAGCCGGGATGAGCATGTTGCCACTGGCCGCAGCGGCCATGTTGGCCAAGTGGGTTGCTCGGCCGCTGATTGAGCGCTTGGGCTACCGCAATGTGCTGACCGGCAACACCTTTGCGCTGGGGCTGATGCTGGCCAGTATGGGGCTGGTCACAGAACACACGCCGTACCCACTGTTGCTGGGCATGTTGGCCGTATTGGGGGCGATTAACTCGCTGCAATTTACTGCGATGAACACCGTGACCCTGATCGACCTCGACGATGCCAGCGCCAGCAGCGGCAACAGCTTGCTGTCGGTGGTCGCGCAATTGGCCCTGAGCCTGGGCGTGGCGTGCGCTGGCGCCTTGCTCGGCGGCTTCACGGGTGATGGCGGCAACGACGGCGTCGACACCGTGCTCGGGGCATTCCAGCTGACCTTCCTGACTGTCGGGATCATGGCCATGCTGGCGGCAGCAATCTTTCTGCAACTGTCGCCTCAAGATGGCCGCAAACCCAAAGCCAACTCGGAGCATGAGCTGGAGCATTAACCACGAGAATGCTTCACCCCCGCAGGAACTGGCCCGGGATGCGAGCTTTTTAACGGCCAAAAGATCGCAGCTTGCGCCAGCACCTAGCGGGTTTGAGGTGACTTCTCGTCCAGAATGTTCAAGCCAAGGGCATGGGGCTGTTACACTGCGCGACATTTTGTTTTGCAGGCCAGTCTCGTGACCACCATTGCCACCGCTTTTAACTCTCTGCCTCTGTCCGCCGCCATGTTGGCTAACCTCGACTCCCTCGGTTATGCCCAGATGACGCCGATTCAGGCGCAGAGCTTGCCGGTGATCCTCAAAGGCATGGACCTGATCGCCCAAGCCAAAACCGGTAGCGGCAAAACAGCCGCCTTCGGTATCGGCCTGCTGAACCCGATCAATCCGCGCTTCTTCGGCTGTCAGGCTCTTGTGATCTGCCCAACCCGTGAGTTGGCTGACCAGGTTGCCAAAGAAATCCGCCGTCTGGCCCGCGCTGAAGACAACATCAAAGTGCTGACCCTGTGTGGCGGCGTGTCGTTCGGCCCGCAGATCGGCTCGCTGGAACACGGCGCGCACATCATTGTTGGTACTCCGGGCCGCATTCAGCAGCACTTGCGCAAAGGTTCGCTGGTACTGGATGGCCTGAACACGCTGGTGCTGGACGAAGCTGACCGCATGCTCGACATGGGCTTCTACGACGCCATCGAAGACATCATTCGCCAGACCCCAGAGCGCCGCCAAACGCTGCTGTTCTCGGCCACCTACCCGGTGGGCATCAAGCAGCTGTCGTCCAAGTTCATGCGCAACCCGCAGCAAGTCAAAGCTGAAGCGCTGCATACCGACAGCCAGATTGAGCAGCGTTTCTACGAGATCTCACCTGAAGAACGCATGGACGCCGTGACCAAAGTGCTCGCGCATTTCCGTCCGCAATCGTGCGTAGCCTTCTGCTTCACCAAGCAGCAGGTTCAAGAAACAGTCGATCACCTGACCGCCAAGGGCATTTCGGCCGTCGGCCTGCACGGCGATCTGGAACAACGCGACCGTGACCAAGTGCTGGCGATGTTTGCCAACCGCTCCACCTCGGTACTGGTTGCTACTGACGTTGCCGCCCGTGGTCTGGACATTGACGCGCTGGACATGGTGCTCAACGTTGAACTGGCCCGCGATTCGGAAATCCACATTCACCGTGTCGGCCGTACCGGTCGTGCGGGCGAAAAAGGGGTTGCCATCAGCTTGGTTGCTCCGTCCGAAGCCCACCGCGCACAAGCCATTGAGCAGCTGCAAAAAGCCCCTCTGAACTGGGAAACACTGGACACGCTCAAGTCTCAAGGTGGCGCACCATTGCTGCCAGCCATGAGCACCCTGTGCATCGGCGCTGGCCGTAAAGACAAGGTGCGTCCGGGTGACATTCTTGGCGCTCTGACTGGCGAAGCTGGCATTCCTGGCGCACAGGTCGGCAAAATCGCGATCTTTGACTTCCAGGCATACGTTGCCGTTGACCGCACCATTGCCAAACAAGCAGCCCAGCGCTTGAGCGAAGGCAAAATCAAAGGCCGCTCGTTGCGCGTTCGCGTTTTGTAAACAAACCCTTCAAAACCTGTAGTGGCCGCCGAAGGGCGGCGAGCTTTACACCCAAAAGCTCGCCGCCTTCGGCAGCCACTACAGGGTCTCCCTCCGTTTTGAGGACACCGCTTTGCGTTCTACCGACGTTGTGATTATTGGCGCAGGCGCCGCAGGTTTGATGTGCGCGCTGACCGCTGCCGGGCGTGGGCGCAAGGTAATGCTGATTGACCACGCCAATAAGGCGGGCAAGAAGATCCTGATGTCGGGCGGGGGCCGCTGCAACTTCACCAATATGTACACCGAGCCCAACAATTTCCTGTCGCAGAACCCGCACTTTTGCAAATCGGCGTTGGCGCGCTACACCCAGTGGGACTTCATCGAACTGGTGAGCAAGCACGGCGTGCCGTACCACGAGAAAAAACTCGGCCAATTGTTCTGCGATAACAAGTCCAGCGACATTCTCGAGATGCTCTTGGATGAGTGCAAACAGGCAGGCGTGAGCCTGTATCTGGACACCTCCATCGAACAAATCGAAAAAACCGAAACCGGCTACACCCTCTCGACCACGCTGGGTCAGTTGAGCTGCCAATCGCTGGTCATCGCCACGGGCGGGCTGTCGATTCCGACCCTGGGCGCCACCGGTTTTGGCTATCAAGTGGCCAAACAATTCGGTCACACTCTGCTGCCAACCCGCGCTGGCTTAGTGCCGTTCACCATCACCGACCAGCTCAAAGAGATCTGCACCGAACTCTCGGGCACTTCGGTGGATTGCTGGGTGAGCTGCAACGATCAGAGCTTTCGCGAAAACATTCTGTTCACCCATCGTGGTTTGAGCGGGCCTGCGATTTTGCAAATCTCGTCGTTCTGGAACACAGGCGACACGGTTGAGATCAATCTGCTGCCCGACCTCGACGCGCTGAGCTGGTTGCAAACTCAGCAAGCTGAGCGCCCCAACAGCGAACTCAAAACCTTGCTGGGTGAGATTTTCACCAAAAAGATGGCCAACCTGCTGGCCGAGCACTGGTTTGTGTCCAAGCCGATGAAGCAGTACACACCGAGCGAATTGAGCGATGTGGCCGACAAGCTGGCTTGCTGGAAAGTCGTACCCGCGGGCACTGAAGGCTACCGAACTGCCGAAGTGACCCTGGGCGGAGTCGATACCCGCGAAGTGTCGTCCAAGACGATGGAATCACTGAAAAGCCCCGGCCTGTACTTTGTAGGCGAGGTGCTGGATGTGAGCGGCCACTTGGGCGGCTTTAACTTTCAGTGGGCATGGGCTTCGGGCTATGCGGCGGCGCAGTACGTTTAACCTCCCTCGTGTAGTCGCAGCCGACGGCAGCGACTACACGACTTGCAGAAAAATATTTTCTGTTCGATGTGAACAGTGTCATTGCACTGTCGTCATAACTGGCTCAAGTTAGCGCATCACGAGCAAGGCTTCGCCACCTCATGTCATCAAAAAGTTTTAGTCATTCCCTGCGCCGTCTGTGGGCGCGGGATAAGTTCAGTTACAGCGTTCGGGTATTTATCGCTCTGACCGGCAGCATGGCTTTTTGCTGGTATCAAGATGAGATGAAGATGTTGATCCCGTTATTTCTGGGGATCATCGCCAGTGCGCTGTCTGAAACCGATGACAGCTGGCAAGGCCGCCTCAATGCGCTGCTGGTAACACTGGTGTGTTTCAGCGCTTCAGCATTCAGTGTCGAACTCCTTTTTCCGTATCCGTTGTTGATGGTGTGCGCTTTGGCGCTGGCCAGCTTCGGCCTGACCATGCTCGGCGCACTGGGCGAACGCTATGGGGCCATTGCGTCTGCCACGTTGATTGTGGCCGTGTACACGATGATTGGCGTCGACCAACGTGGCGGCGAAGTGCTCGACTTCTGGCATGAGCCGCTGCTGCTGGTATCAGGCGCGGCGTGGTACGGCTTGCTCTCCGTGCTGTGGCAGGCGCTGTTCACCCATCAACCGGTGCAGCAAAGTCTGGCGCGGCTGTTTTGGGAGCTGGGCCTGTACCTCAAGCTCAAGTCATCGCTGTTCGAGCCGGTTCGTAAGCTGGATGTGGAAGCGGGCCGATTGGAGCTGGCGCAGCAAAACGGCAAGGTCGTGGCCGCGCTAAATACCGCCAAAGAGATCATTCTGCACCGGGTCGGTAACTCACGGCCGGGGTCAAAACTCAGTCGTTACCTCAAGCTGTACTTCCTGGCCCAAGACATTCACGAGCGCGCCAGTTCATCGCATTACCCCTACAACGCGCTGGCCGATGCCTTTTTTCACAGTGATGTGATGTTCCGTTGCCAGCGCCTTTTACGCCAGCAAGGGGTGGCCTGCCAGCGCCTGTCAGAGTCGATCAAGCTGCGCCAGCCCTTTGTGTATGACGACAGCTTTGCCGAAGCGCTCGGCGATTTGCATGCCTCTCTTGAGCATCTGCGCATCCAAAGCAACCCAGCGTGGCGGGGTTTATTGCGATCACTGCGTGCTCTGGCCGCCAACCTTGGCACCTTGGATCGTCTGCTAAGCGACGCCACCAACCCGGACACCCTCGCCGATGCCACCGACAGCAGCTTGCTTGACCGCTCACCCCGTAACCTCAAGGATGTGTGGTCACGCCTGCGCCAACACCTGACGCCAACGTCGCTGATTTTCCGTCATGCCTTGCGCCTGCCTTTGGCGTTGAGCGTTGGTTTTGCGATGGTGCATTGGATTCACCCAAGCCAAGGCTACTGGATCATCCTCACCACGCTGTTTGTGTGCCAACCCAGTTATGGCGCAACGCGGCGCAAGTTCAGCCAGCGGATCGTTGGCACCGCGATCGGTCTGGCAGTGGGCTGGGCGCTGTTTGATTTGTTCCCCAACCCGTTAATACAGTCGATGTTCGCGGTGGTGGCCGGGGTCGTGTTCTTTATCAACCGCACCACGCGTTACACCCTGAGCACAGCGGCCATCACGTTGATGGTGCTGTTTTGCTTCAATCAGGTGGGCGACGGTTACGGGCTGTTCTTGCCCCGGCTATTCGATACGTTGGTGGGCAGCGTGATTGCGGCAGCTGCTGTGTTCCTGTTTTTACCCGACTGGCAGGGCCGACGTCTGAATCAGGTGTTGGCCAATACCTTGAGTTGTAACAGCCAATACTTGCGCCAAATCATGCAGCAATATGCACAGGGCAAACGCGACGATCTGGCCTATCGCCTGGCACGCCGCAATGCCCATAACGCCGATGCGGCACTGTCGACCACGCTGGCCAACATGCTGATGGAGCCAGGGCATTTTCGTAAAGATGCCGACATGGGCTTTCGCTTTTTGGTGCTGTCGCACACGCTGCTCAGCTATCTATCGGGCTTGGGCGCGCATCGCGACACCCAACTGCCAGCTGATGTCCGCGAGCAACTGATCGAAGGTGCGGGGCAGCGTATCGCCGACAGCATCGATCAGATTGCTCAGGGCTTGGCGACCAAACAAGCAGTGGCCGTGCAGAGTGACGATGAGGAAGCGCTGGCCAATGAGCTGGAGCAAATGCCAGAAGAGATCGATGAAAGTCAGCGGCTGGTGCAGACCCAGTTGGCGTTAATTTGCCGCCAACTCGGGCCGTTGCGTACGCTGGCAGCGCATTTGATTAAAGCCTCGTAGGCTCGCTCGCGCCTACACAAAATACACAGCGGCAAACCTACATCCCATGTTCTTTGATCAGCCGCGCGTAGCTGCCATCGGCCTTCATGGCGATTATTTCGCGGTCAAAATCGGCCACGATCTTGTCGTGCTCTGGGGTCTTGAGGCTGACCAAAATATGCAGCTGGTTTTCGCTCACCGGCTTGGGGAGAAACTCCAGCGCGTTGCGCACCCGCGCTGATTCACGCGCAAGCCGATAGCGCGCCACGTATTCATCTTCCAGAGTCAAACTGACGCGCCCCGCCGCCAGCATGCGTACGGCCATCGCAAAGTTATGCACAGGGACTTTATTGAGCTGCTCATTGCTGTCGAATGCTGCCGAGTAGGCGTAGCCCGGCACGTAGGCAATCGCATAGCCCATCAGTTGCTCAAGGTTGTTGTACTCGACGGGTGAATCCTTACGCCGAATAAAACGCAGTTTATTGTGCAAATACGGCGCAGAAAACTGGCCGACTTTCAGACGTTCGTCGTTGTACCAAGCGTTGACCAGCACATCGTAGCGACCATTGCTAAGGCCTTGCATGGCACGAGCCCAAGGCACTTGCTCAAACCCACTGGCATAACCAGCCCGCGCCAGAGCGGTGCTAACCAGATCGGTCGCCAACCCGCCATTGATCAATGTGGCGTCCGTGAAAGGTGGCCAAATATCACCGACCAGCCGCAAGGGCTCTGCGCTGGTGGTTTGAAGGCAAAGGCATGCCCCCAGTAAAACCAGAGTTCGGCGCAGCCGCGACATTGCGAAGCTTAAGTTCATCGTCATCGTCGCCGCCTGCCTCGAACCGAACATTGATATTAAAAAGCCCGCACCGAACAATGCGCAACTTGGCGCCGGGTTGCAAGACGCTTAGTATCCAAACATTGCCTTTTATTCAGGACATAAATGTGAACATCGATTGGGTCTGCAAACACCACAACGATCTTGGTAAAGAGCAGCTGTACGCAGTGCTGAAACTGCGCTCTGAGGTTTTCGTCGTTGAGCAAAAATGTGCGTATCAGGACATCGATGGTCAAGATCTTGAAGGCGATACCCTGCACCTGATGGGCTGGCAAGACGACCAGTTGGTGGCATACGCACGCATACTCGACCCAGAATCACAGGGCGGTGACGTGGTCATTGGCCGCGTCATCATCGCGCCCCTTGCTCGCGGCCATCACCTGGGCCACGCGTTGATGTCCCAAGCGCTGGAAAATATCGAAGAGTACTGGTCGGACACGCCGGTTTATCTGTCGGCCCAAGCGCATCTAAAAGGGTTGTATGCCGCGCACGGCTTTATCGTCACGGGCAAAGAATATCTGGAAGACGATATTCCTCACGTCGGCATGCGCCGCAGTTAAAACGCCTCAGGGATAGCCCAGCACCTGCTTGATCTGAGCCAGATGCTGGCCGACCCAAGCCTTGTCAATCGGCCCCCAGCTGTGAATTTGATAGCGCCCGGCGTGGTTGCGGGCGCCGTCCTGCTGCTCGAACTCACACACAATGTCCAAATCAGCCAAGGCGGCGATGGTGTCCTGTGCCGTGCGACGCGGCATACCCGTTACCTCAGTCAGCGCGGGTACGCTGCTGGCGGTTTGGCTATCAATTAACCAGGCCACGTACAAACGGCGATAAAAGCTGCTTTTTGTTTTGCTGACTTCCATTCATCACTCCTGGTGCAGGTTGGATAGGTGTAGGAGCAAGCGGGCGCCTACAAAAAATCGGTTTAGGCTTTGCCCTGCAAATCACGCCACGTGAGGTACACCCGCAGGTCAAACTCCAACTGGTGATAACCCGGCTGCATGTACTCACACAACTTGTAGAACGCCTTGTTGTGGTCTGACTCTTTAAGATGCGCCAGCTCGTGCACCACGATCATTTTCAGAAACTCGGGGGCTGCGTCCTTGAACAGCGACGCGACACGCAGCTCTTTCTTGGCCTTGAGCTTGGCGCCCTGTACTCGCGAAATGGTGGTGTGCAAGCCCAACGCACGATGGGTCAGGTCTAGCCGGTTATCGAATAACACTTTGTCGAAAGATGGCGCGTTACGCAGGTGTTCTTGCTTGAGTTCCAGCGCATAGGCATATAGGGCTTTATCGCTTTGTACGGCATGACGCTGCGGATAACGCTCCTGCAGGTAGTCGCCCAACTGGTCACGCTCAATCAGTTGGCGCACCTGATCCTGCAAGGTTTGGGGGTAAGCCTGAAGGTATTTAAGAACAGTCATGAGGCGCCAGTGCACAGCGTAAAAGGCGCCAGTGTAGCGAATTCAAACGGGCTAAGTATCTTCGCCCACTCGAAGCAGAGGCACTGAGAAGCTCGGGTCGCTCAACATCTGATTGAAATAGCGATATTGCTGACGCCCTGCGCGCTTGGCCTCGTACATGGCGTCATCGGCAGCGCGCAACAAGTTTTCAAGATTGGCACCCGACTCCGGATGCACCGCAATGCCGATACTCACACCCAGGTTCACATCCAGGCCTTCAATTTGCTGATGCACACCCACCTTGTCGATGATCTGCTGGGCAAAGGCTGACGCTTCGCTTGCCTGATTCAGCTTCAGGAGCAACGTGAACTCATCGCCACCGATGCGGCCCAGAATGTCGCCGGGGCGGATGCACTGCTGCAACTGCTCAGACACCCAACTTAACGTCCAGTCACCCGCTTCATGGCCCACCGAATCATTGATTCGCTTAAAACCATCGAGGTCCAGATATAACAGCGCTTGCACGTATGACGTTGCGTCATCGCACATCAGAGCCGTCTCAGCCGCACGATGAAAACCACGGCGATTAAGCAGCCCGGTCAACGGGTCCGTCACCGCTTGTAGCTCCAGCTGGTGATGCAAATGGCACACTTCTGACATGTCCAACACCGTCACCACCATCGCCTGCATCTCCGTAGACAAAGGCGCGCATGACAATGTCACCGGCAGCGGCTGGCCCAAGGCCGTGCGCAAAATACCATCGTGTACGCGGTAGGTCTCACCCTGCTGGTAATGGCTATAAATCGCTGACTCGTACCAATCTGGCACGTGGGGGTTTTGCAGAAAATTTAAAAAATGAGCCCCGGTCAAGGCCGGGACGGGGGTCTTGAGCAAACGTGAGATGGCCGGGTTGGCATAACGAATAAGCCCGTTTTCATTGACCACCAAAATGCCTTCAGCGGCATTCTCTAAAACCGACGCGTTAAAGGCTTGGGCAACTTCCAGATCATGGCTTAACTGACGTAACGCTCTGGCGTTGCTCTGCTGTTCAAGCAACGCCTGCACCTTGGGCTTGAGAATTTGCGGATCAAAGGGTTTGAGCAAATAGTCCACGGCGCCACAGGCATAACCTTCCAGCACCGACTCATGAGACCGTGCATTAGCGGTCAGAAAAATGATTGGCGTGAGGCGGGTGCGTTGGCTGCCGCGCATTAGCCGCGCAACCTCAAAGCCATTCATGCCGGGCATGTGGACATCCAGCAGCACCAGATCAATGTCATGACGCAACAAGCAATCGAGCGCCTCAACCCCCGATTGTGCGGTGATGATTTCCCAGTCCGGGCGCTGCAACAACGCGCGCATGCTCATCAAATTTTCGGGGTAGTCATCCACGACCAATAGGACTGAGCCAACTTCTACCGGCTTCCCTTGCACGCATTCCATGCTGCTTCTCTTTTTTGGCATCCCGGATTCATCTGAAAACCGGCTAAAACTGAGGGCTAACTCTAAACCTGACACCTGCTAATCAGAAGTCTTCGGGCGCGTGGCGACCATCAAATAGTCGATCAACCCGACTAACGGTCGAAGACTGTAATGCAGGCATTACACTTCATCGGCCCATTCAAAATGCCTGACCCAAAGTGCCATCACTTTCACTGGCCATGCCTGACGCTTTATAAAGAGCACCCCTTACACGCCGTGGCCTAAACCCTGCTCGCGGTTTAGTGCCTGTAAGTGCCCCTCTTTTAAGGCTCGCACATGATCGATCTCGCAACCTGGAACCTGAGCGTTCCTGTCGGTACACCACCGGCGACCATCGACACGCCCCGCCTACTGCAAGGATACAAAAATACATACTTCCACTCCGATACCGGCACTTTGTTTTTTTGGACGCCTGTCACGGGCAGCAAAACGGTGAACGCCATTTATCCGCGCACCGAACTGCGCGAAACCCGCGCTGATGGCTCGTTGCGCAACTGGCTTTACCCCAGCGCTGATAATTTTCTAAAGGCCACCTTGGCCGTGAACAAAGTGCCCTCGTCGGGCAAGATCGTCATTGGCCAAATCCATGCCTTTAAGAGCCAGCAACCGCTGCTCAAGCTGGAGTTCCAGTACAAAGCCAGCCAGAAAAAAGGCAATTTGGTCGCCAAAGTCCGCAACCGCCCCAACGATACCCAACCTGTGGTGGTAACGCTGGCCGAGAACGTGCCATTGGCGAAGAACTTCACTTACGTGATTAATCTCACGCCCGGCGGCACCTTGAATATCAAGGCAGCAAACGGGCAATGGAGTCGGCCCATCAGCGCCACATGGCGTGATAAACCGCTGTATTTCAAGGCGGGGGCTTATGTGCAGGACAACACCGGGAACAGCGCAGAAGGCGGACAAGTCACGTTCAACAAGCTGGATATCGATCACAACTCACTGTGAATGATCAGCAGAGCCACCGCAGTGGCTCTGCTTTATCGCTTTATTGACCGAACGGCACTGGGCGTGGCGTTTGCGGGGAAGATGGCGGCAGTTGTGGCAGTTTGAAGTCCGGTTGATCGCCCGTCAGGGTTTTGAGGAAAGCCACAATCTGCGTGACCTCTTCCTTGCTCAGTTGGCGACCCAATTGCAAACGGGCCATCACATCAACCGCTTCATCCAGATTCCAGTACGCACCATCGTGGAAGTACGGGTAGGTCAGCTCGACGTTACGCAAAGTCGGCACTTTAAACCGCATGCGGTCGGCATCTTTACCGGTTAACCCAGCAACACCTTCCGATGGGTTTTTGGTGACGTAGGGTTCGACCATGCCCATTTTTTGCATCGACGAGCCACCTACAGCCTCGCCGTTATGACACGCGATACAGCCAGTGTTTTTGAACAACTCATAGCCCTTGAGGGCCGTGGGGCTGATTGCATTTTTATCACCTTTCAACCAACGGTCGAAGGGTGAGTTGGGCGTTACCAGGGTCTCTTCAAAGGCCGCCAACGCATCAGTGATGTCATCAATACTGACGTTTTCATTGCCATATACCGCTTTGAACGAATCGCGGTATTGAGGGATGGAGCGCACCACATCAGACGCCAGATTGTGGGTGAAACCCATCTCGCCGGGGTTGGCGATAGGCCCACCGGCCTGTTCCTTGAGCGTGGCCGCTCGCCCGTCCCAGAACTGCACCACGTTGAGGCCGGAGTTGAGCACCGTAGGTGAGTTGATCGGGCCTTGATGCCAATTATGCCCAATGGAGGTTGGCAAGTTATCGCTGCCGCCCATGCTCAGGTTGTGGCACGAGTTACAGGAAATAAACCCGGACTTGGACAAGCGCGGGTCAAACCACAATTGCTTGCCCAGCTCGACCTTTGCCGGGTTGGTAATTTTTGCCGGTTGTATGGGCTGTATCGGTTCATTGTTCGGGCCGGCGGCCCATGCCTGAGCGCCCATCATCAAGCCACACATTACGATCCACGATTTCACCACGGTTGCTTCTCCCTCTATTTATGATTTTTCAATCACTATGGAGCAGCCGTTGAAGTCGCTTGATGATGCGGGTCAAGGGATTCACACCTCAGCCAAAGTGGGACTTTTCAATGGTCAATTGAAGGTCGATTCCGATAAGGCCGAATGGCTCCCGAGGTGGCTTGCAGCATCGAAAGTACCGGGGCTATCTTCTTGGGTTACCAAAGGTTTGACTCAAATGATGCTGCCGTGGAAAACACATGAAAAAGACGCCGCGCGACGATCACCAGCATGACGAAACCACCCAAGACCTTCTCGATGCCCTGCGCGACCAGCGCATTCCTCTTGTGTCACTCGACAGCCTCAAGCCCACACAAGCAGCCGATATCAGCCCCCAATCGCCATTCGCCGTACGCGGGGATATCCGCGCACAGCAAGCGCTGTTACACATATCGATGCTGCTCAAGAGCGCAGAAGAGGTGTCCGATGAAATTACCGAAATGGCCAGTGGTGTAGAGCGCGGGTTGGTGTGGTCACTGGTGCACTCGGTCGAAATGGCGCGAGCGCTGGTGGATGCGTTGCTTAAGGGCAATGGCATAGATCCTGAAACGGCACACCGCTCTGCGTAGCCACCTTCGCCAGCCCCACCAGATTATTCGAGACAAAAAAAAGCCCGCATCGCTGCGGGCTTTTGTATACGCGCAGGTCTTAGTTGACCTTGGCGTTCAGCTCACCTTTGAGGTAACGCTGGTACATGGCTTCCAGAGAGATCGGTTTGATCTTCGAAGCGTTACCGGCAGTGCCAAAGGCTTCGTAACGAGCGATACACACATCACGCATCGCCGTCACAGTAGCGCCGAAGAACTTACGAGGGTCGAACTCGCTTGGGTTAGTCGCCATCAAACGGCGCATGGCGCCAGTCGATGCCAGACGCAGGTCGGTGTCGATGTTGACCTTGCGCACGCCGTGCTTGATGCCTTCAACGATTTCTTCAACCGGCACGCCGTAGGTTTCTTTGATGTCGCCGCCGTATTGGTTGATGATCGCCAGCCACTCTTGTGGCACCGAAGACGAACCGTGCATCACCAAGTGAGTGTTCGGAATGCGCTTGTGGATTTCTTTGATGCGGTCGATGGCCAACACGTCGCCGGTAGGTGGCTTGGTGAATTTGTACGCGCCGTGGGAAGTACCGATGGCGATTGCCAGAGCATCCACTTGAGTGCGCTTAACGAAGTCAGCCGCTTCTTCTGGGTCAGTCAGCATTTGGCTGTGATCCAGAACACCTTCAGCGCCGATACCGTCTTCTTCGCCAGCCATACCGGTTTCTAGCGAACCCAGGCAGCCCAACTCGCCTTCAACCGACACACCACACGCGTGAGCCAGCGCAACGGTTTGCTGAGTGACGCGCACGTTGTAGTCGTAGTCAGTTGGGGTTTTGCCGTCTTCGCCCAGCGAACCGTCCATCATCACCGAGCTGAAGCCCAGCTGGATGGAGCGTTGGCACACGTCAGGGCTTGTGCCGTGGTCCTGGTGCATGCACACCGGGATATGCGGGAACTCTTCGATTGCCGCCAAGATCAAGTGACGCAGAAACGGAGCACCGGCGTACTTGCGCGCACCGGCTGAAGCCTGAACGATCACCGGGGAGTCAGTCTTGTCAGCGGCTTCCATAATGGCGCGCATCTGCTCAAGGTTGTTGACGTTGAAAGCTGGAACGCCGTAGCCGAATTCGGCGGCGTGGTCCAACATCTGGCGCATGCTGATAAGTGCCATTGTGTGTGTCTCTCCCGGACGAGGGTCGTTAATCGTGCAAGCCTGCCGTAGCGGCGGCTGCTATTCAAGTTTTTGCAGATCGGGGGTAACCCGCCTGCGTGCAATTCACATCACCTGTAGTCGCTGGCCAAGGCTGCGACTACAGGTATTAATCGTTTAAGGACACCCACGCTCTTTTGACGCCTGGGGCGATTCGTATTTTTCCAGCGCATCAGGCCCTGATCGTTTATTGACCAGCGGCACACTCTGCGCCTGCCAATCGGCCTGATAGCAGCCACTCTCTTCGGGAGTAGCCGCTTCGGCCGTCGGCGGCGCCGAGCTAGCGCAACCGGCCAAAAAGCCCGCGATCATCAACAGCGGTAACAGCTTGACCATGTCCATGCTTCCTTTCAGGGCCTGAACTACCATCAGGCTTTGGCGCGGCTTTCCAACACTTCAACAGCAGGCAACACCTTGCCTTCAACGAACTCAAGGAAAGCGCCACCACCCGTGGAGATGTAAGAAATTTTGTCGGCAACATTGTACTTGTCGATAGCAGCCAAGGTGTCGCCACCGCCTGCGATCGAAAATGCGGCGCTGTCAGCAATGGCTTGAGCCAGAACTTTAGTGCCGTTACCAAACTGGTCGAATTCAAATACGCCTACCGGGCCATTCCACAAAATAGTGTTGGACGACTTCAACAGCTCAGCGAAGTGGGCGGCTGTTTGCGGCCCGATGTCCAAAATCATGTCGTCTTCGGCCACGTCTGCAATCAGCTTGACGGTCGCCACGGCGGTTTCAGCGAATTCTTTGGCAACGACCACGTCTGTTGGCAGCGGCACGTTAACTTTGGCGGCAATAGCGCGAGCGGTGTCGAGCAGGTCTGGCTCGTAAAGCGATTTACCTACCGGATGGCCCGCAGCAGCCAAGAAGGTGTTGGCGATGCCACCCCCAACGATCAGAAGGTCGCAGATTTGGCTCAGGCTGTTCAGCACGTCGAGTTTGGTCGACACCTTGGAGCCCGCAACAATGGCAGCCATAGGTTTGGCAGGAGCGCCCAGCGCCTTGCCCAAGGCTTGCAGCTCAGCAGCCAACAACGGGCCTGCAGCGGCAACTTTGGCGAATTTTGCTACGCCGTGAGTTGAGCCTTCAGCGCGGTGTGCGGTGCCAAAAGCGTCCATCACAAACACGTCGCACAGGGCTGCGTATTGCTTGGCCAACTCGTCGGCGTTTTTCTTTTCGCCCTTGTTGAAGCGCACGTTTTCGAACAACACAATGTCGCCCGCTTTAACGTCAACACCGTTCAGGTAATCGCTGACCAGCGGCACGTCGCGACCCAAGGCTTTGCTCAGGTAATCGGCCACAGGCTTGAGGCTGTTTTCAGCCGAAAACTCGCCTTCAGTCGGGCGGCCCAAATGCGAGCAGACCATGACCGCAGCACCTTTTTCCAAGGCCAGCTTGATGGTCGGCAGCGAAGCAAGAATGCGCGCATCGCTGGTGACAACACCGTCTTTGACTGGGACGTTGAGGTCTTCGCGGATCAGTACGCGCTTACCTTGCAGATCGAGGTCGGTCATCTTCAACACGGTCATGGGTCGCAGTTCCTGAGTTTCTAATGTTAGAGAGCGGGTTTGGGCTGAGTGACGTGCAGATAGTGCTCTGCCACATCAATCATTCGATTGGCAAAACCCCATTCGTTGTCGAACCAAGCCAACAGGTTCACCAGCCTTGGGCCGGAAACACGGGTCTGGCTGGCATCAACAATGGCCGAATGCGGGTCATGGTTGAAATCACAACTGGCGTGCGGCAGTTCGGTATACGCCAACAAGCCTTTTAGCGGGCCGCTGGTGGCAGCCTCGCGCAGTACGCGGTTAACTTCTGTGGCGTCGGTGTCGCGCGCCGTAACCAAAGTGATATCAAGGCACGACACGTTTAACGTCGGCACTCGCACTGCTTTGGCTTGAATTCGGCCAGCAAGTTCCGGCAGCAAACGCTCAATGCCTTTCGCAAGACCGGTGGACACCGGAATCACTGACTGAAACGCCGAGCGAGTACGACGAAGGTCTTCGTGGTGGTAAGCATCAATCACTGGCTGGTCGTTCATCGCCGAGTGAATGGTGGTGATGGACACATATTCCAGACCAAACGCCTCATCTAACAGGCGCAACAGCGGCACGCCGCAGTTGGTGGTGCAAGAAGCGTTGGACACCAGACGCTCATTACCCGTCAGGCTGTGCTGATTGACGCCAAACACGATGGTGGCGTCGACATCCGCCTCGCTGGCCATCGGTTGCGAAAACAGAACCGCTGGAGCCCCGGCGTCCAGAAAGCGCTGGCCGTCAGCACGGGTGTTGTAAGCGCCGGAGCACTCCAAAACCAGATCAACGTCCAATGCGGCCCAGTCGATCCCTTCGGGGGTGGCACTGCGCAACACTTTTACGCAGTCGCCATTGATGTGCAGGCAATCGCCTTCGATCCGTATCTCGCCGGGGAACCGGCCATGAGTGGAGTCGAAGCGCGTTAAATATTCGAGGCTGGCCATATCGGCCAAATCATTGAGTGCAACAATTTCAAACCCGGCAGCCGTCCCTCGCTCAAACAGCGCACGCAAGACGCAACGACCAATGCGGCCGTAGCCGTTGAGTGCAACTTTGTAAGGACGCGGTTCAGGCATGGGGTTCTCTTATTAGGGTGTGACCAAAACAATCCCCCGTAGGAGTTGCCGCAGGCTGCGATCTTGTGATGTTGAAATCAAAAGATCGCAGCCTGCGGCAGCTCCTACGGAGAACCGCGACAACCTTTTAGTCTTCCAGCAGCTCTTCAGCCTGACCCAGGATGTTTTCCAGAGTGAAGCCGAACTCTTCGAACAAGGCAGGCGCAGGCGCCGACTCGCCGTAAGTAGTCATACCGATAACGCGACCTTCCAGGCCCACGTACTTGTACCAGTAGTCCGCGTGAGACGCCTCGATCGCAATACGCGCGCTCACTTGCAGTGGCAGAACCGACTGCTTGTAGCCCGCATCTTGAGCTTCGTACACGCTGGTGCACGGCATGGAAACCACGCGCACTTTGCGGCCTTGCTCAGTCAGCTTCTCGTAAGCCTGTACCGCCAGGCCGACTTCGGAACCGGCCGAAATCAGGATCAGCTCAGGCTCGCCTGCGCAGTCCTTGAGCACGTAACCGCCCCGGTTGATGTCGGCAATTTGCGCGGCATCACGGGTTTGGTGGTTCAGGTTCTGACGCGAGAAGATCAACGCGGACGGGCCGTCGTTGCGCTCCAGCGCGAACTTCCAGGCCGCTGCGGATTCCACCGCATCGGCTGGGCGCCAGGTGTCCAGGTTTGGCGTGGTACGCAGGCTGGTGAGCTGCTCGATCGGCTGGTGCGTCGGGCCGTCTTCGCCCAGACCGATGGAGTCGTGGGTGAACACATAGATCACGCGCTGCTTCATCAAAGCCGACATGCGGATGGCGTTACGGGCGTATTCCATAAACATCAGGAAGGTGGCGCCGTAAGGCACCAGGCCACCATGCAGAGCAACGCCGTTCATGATGGCGCTCATACCGAACTCACGCACACCGTAGTAAACGTAGTTGCCGCTGGCATCTTCAGCGCTGACGCCTTTGCAGCCTTTCCACAGGGTCAGGTTGGAACCGGCCAAGTCAGCCGAGCCGCCCAGCAGTTCTGGCAGCAGCGGGCCAAAGGCATTCAGGGCATTTTGGCTGGCTTTACGGCTGGCGATGGTCTCGCCTTTGGCAGCCACTTCAGCGATGTAAGCGTTAGCTTTAGCATCGAAGTCGGCTGGCAATTTGCCGCTCAGGCGACGCGACAGCTCAGCAGCCAGCTCAGGGAACTCAGCGGCGTAAGCAGCGAAACGCTTGTCCCACTCGGACTCAACCGCAGCACCGGCTTTTTTGGCGTCCCACTCGGCGTAAATATCAGCCGGGATTTCAAACGGGCCGTGGTTCCAGTTCAGCGCTTGGCGGGTCAGGGCGATTTCGTCGTTGCCCAGTGGAGCACCGTGGCAATCTTCTTTGCCTTGCTTGTTCGGCGAGCCAAAACCGATGGTGGTTTTGCAGCAGATCAGCGTTGGCTTGTCGCTTTTACGTGCAGTGTCGATCGCGGTTTTGATTTCTTCCGGGTCGTGACCGTCAACGTTGCGGATGACTTGCCAGTTGTAGGCTTCGAAACGCTTAGGCGTGTCGTCGGTGAACCAGCCTTCAACTTCGCCATCGATCGAGATGCCGTTGTCGTCGTAGAACGCGATCAGCTTGCTCAGGCCCAGAGTGCCGGCCAACGAGCCAACTTCGTGGGAAATGCCTTCCATCATGCAGCCATCACCCAAGAACACGTAGGTGTGGTGATCGACTACGTTATGGCCAGGACGGTTGAACTGCGCGCCCATGACTTTTTCGGCCAGGGCAAAGCCCACTGCGTTGGCCAGGCCCTGACCCAATGGGCCAGTGGTGGTTTCAACGCCCGGCGTGTAGCCCAGCTCCGGGTGGCCCGGCGTACGGCTGTGCAACTGGCGGAAGTTTTTCAGGTCGTCAATCGACAGGTCGTAGCCAGTCAGGTGCAACAACGAGTAGATCAGCATCGAGCCGTGGCCGTTGGACAGCACGAAGCGGTCACGGTCTGCGAACGAAGGGTTGCTTGGGTTGTGCTTCAGATAATCGCGCCACAGTACTTCGGCGATATCCGCCATACCCATAGGGGCACCGGGATGGCCGCTGTTGGCTTTTTGCACGGCATCCATGCTGAGTGCACGAATGGCGTTGGCACGCTCACGACGGCTGGGCATCGCTGTTCTCCTGGGTATTTGATAAAAATGAAACGGAAAAAAGGCGAGCATTTTCCCTCAGGCACCGCCTTGGGGGCAATGACAGATAGTCACTTGAAACGTTTTTCCTGTGCTTAACCGTTCAATCTGCTGAGGAATCGGCCTGCTCGCTCGTCTTTAAAACCACACCGTCCCGAAAACGCACCACTTATCGAGCAATATCGAAAAGTTTTGATATTGAACTTGCGAGGCACTGGTCGGGTAACTAGACTGCGCCCCATGAACTTACGCGTGCCTTCAATCCGCCATGACGATTGCGACGAGCTCTCCGCCTTGTGCAAGGCTGGAGGCGATCCGTTGCGACTGAATGTGCTGCGCGCGTTAGCCAACGATTCATTTGGTGTGCTGGAACTGACGCAAATTTTTGCCACCGGCCAATCCGGTATGAGCCATCACCTCAAGGTGCTGTCTCAGGCCGGGCTTGTAGCAACGCGCCGCGAAGGTAATGCCATTTTTTACCGCCGCGCCCTGCCCCACACCGAGCAACTGGGCGGTAAGTTACACACGGCCTTGCTGGAAGAAGTCGACAACCTGACCTTGCCCACCGACGTGACAGCGCGAATCAGCGCAGTACACGGGCAGCGGGCAGCAGCCAGTCAGGATTTCTTCTCACGCATTGCAGAGAAGTTTCGCGCTCAGCAGGATTTGATCGCAGGTTTGCCGCAATACCGGGACAGTGTCTTGGCGTTGCTCGACAAACTGAGCTTCACCCCAGCGGCCACCGCCCTGGAAGTCGGCCCCGGCGATGGCAGCTTTTTGCCCGATCTGGCACGTCGCTTTCATCAGGTCACCGCACTGGACAACAGCCCGGCGATGCTCGAACAAGCGCGCCAGCTGTGTGAACGCGAGTCGCTGCACAACGTCAGCCTGACTATGGCTGACGCCTTGCACGACACGCAGCTGCAGGCCGACTGCGTGGTTGTGAACATGGTTTTGCACCATTTCGCAGCACCGGCCGAAGCACTGAAGCAACTGGCCACCTTGCTGCAACCTGGCGGTAGCCTGCTGGTAACAGAGTTGTGTAGCCATAATCAGGCGTGGGCCCGCGAGGCGTGCGGTGATTTGTGGCTTGGTTTTGAACAAGATGATCTGGCCCGCTGGGCCACCGCTGCGGGACTCGTTCCCGGGGAAAGCCTCTATGTAGGCTTACGTAATGGTTTCCAGATTCAGGTTCGCCACTTTCAGCGACCGGCTGGCAACACTCACCATCGGTAATTATTAGGAAACCGTCGAGATGAGCGAATACTCCCTTTTCACCTCCGAGTCCGTGTCTGAAGGGCATCCGGACAAAATCGCCGACCAGATTTCTGACGCGGTGCTGGACGCCATCATTGCTGAAGACAAGTTCGCCCGTGTGGCGTGCGAAACTCTGGTGAAAACCGGCGTAGCCATCATCGCTGGCGAAGTGACTACCTCGGCCTGGGTTGACCTGGAGCAGATCGTTCGTGACGTGATCACCGACATCGGCTACACCAGCTCCGACGTTGGTTTCGACGGCGCAACCTGCGGCGTGATGAACATCATCGGCAAGCAGTCGCCTGACATCAACCAAGGCGTTGACCGTGCCAAACCTGAAGATCAGGGCGCGGGCGACCAGGGCCTGATGTTCGGCTACGCCAGCAACGAAACCGACGTGCTGATGCCTGCGCCAATCACCTTCTCTCACCAGTTGGTACAGCGCCAGGCCGAAGCCCGTAAATCCGGCCTGCTGCCTTGGCTGCGCCCGGACGCAAAATCTCAGGTCACTTGCCGCTATGAAGGCGGCAAAGTTGTAGCCATCGACGCCATCGTATTGTCGACCCAGCACAACCCTGAAGTGTCTTACAAAGACCTGCGCGAAGGCGTGATGGAGCTGATCGTCAAGCACGTATTGCCAGCCGATCTGCTGCACAAAGACACCCAGTTCCACATCAACCCGACTGGCCAATTCATCATCGGTGGCCCTGTGGGCGACTGCGGCCTGACCGGCCGCAAGATCATCGTTGATACCTACGGCGGCATGGCCCGTCACGGCGGCGGCGCGTTCTCGGGTAAAGACCCCTCCAAAGTTGACCGTTCGGCTGCTTACGCCGGTCGTTACGTGGCCAAAAACATCGTGGCGGCTGGCTTGGCTGAGCGCTGCGAGATCCAGGTTTCCTACGCAATCGGCGTCGCTCAACCGACTTCGATTTCGTTGAACACCTTCGGCACTGGCAAAATCTCTGACGACAAAATCATCAAGCTGGTACGTGACGTGTTCGACCTGCGTCCATACGCCATCACCACCATGCTTGACCTGTTGCACCCGATGTACCAAGAAACTGCAGCTTACGGCCACTTCGGTCGCACGCCGCAGACCAAAACCGTTGGCGACGATACCTTCACCACGTTCACGTGGGAGCGTACCGACCGCGCTGAAGAGCTGCGCGCTGCTGCTGGTTTGTAATTAAAACAGCTGCACCCAAAAGCCCCGAACAGGCAACTGCTCGGGGCTTTTTGTGGCCAGCAGAAAATTGAGAACACCTGTAGTCGCTGTCGAGGGACGAGGCAGCGACTACAACAACCATTTCGCTTTGCGAAACACGTCGCAAACCTTCGGCTGCGCGCGCTGAAAATCCTCCACTAGCCTTAAGCATTCTTCCCGAGCAAGGATGCTTACGATGCTGGCAAAACTCCGTTTTCTGGGCGGGTTGTTACTCGCGGCCCTAACTTGCAACGCAGTCGCCGATACCTGCCCTGGGTGGCCCGAACCCAAGGCAACCCAAGAAATCAGCGCCTTGCGCCAGCAGCTCACGAGTTGGGACGACAGCTACCACCGCCAAGGTATTTCACTGGTGAGCGACGCGGTTTACGACCAATCGCGCACTCGTCTGGAGCATTGGCAACGCTGCTTTGCCTTAAGCGCTGCGGACAACCCGCTGCAAACAGCCGGCGGCCCTGTGCCACACCCCGTGGCACAAACCGGCCTGTCAAAACTGGCTGACGAGAAAGCCGTCAAACGCTGGATCAACGGCCGCCAAGACTTATGGGTGCAGCCCAAAGTGGATGGGGTTGCCGTGACGCTGATCTACAAACAGGGCCGTTTGCAGCAAGTCATCAGCCGTGGCAATGGCCAGCAAGGTCAAGACTGGAGCCGTTCGGCACGCACCATCAGCGCCATTCCTGCACAATTACCGCAGCCTGTGGATATGTTGCTGCAAGGCGAACTCTACTGGCGCCTGACCGATCATGTGCAAGCCAAGTCCGGCAGCGTCAATGCGCGCAGCATCGTCGCGGGGCTTATGGCCCGCAATCAACTCAGCCCGGAGCAAGGCCAAGGCATCGGGCTATTTGTGTGGGACTGGCCCGAAGGCCCGGCGACTCAAGGCGAGCGGCTTACCCAACTGAGCGCGCTGGGGTTTGCCGACAGTCAACGCTGGAGCCAACCCATCGAACATTTCGAGCATGCCCTGCACTGGCGCGAGCGTTGGTATAACAGCCCCTTGCCATTCGCCAGCGATGGTGTGGTGCTGCGTCAAAGCCTGCGGCCCGATGCCCAACGCTGGCAGGCCAAGCCGCCCAATTGGGCCGCTGCCTGGAAATACCCCTACGCCCAAGCCCTAAGCGAAGTACGAAAAGTCACGTTCAATATTGGCCGCACTGGACGTATCACGCCCATGCTGGAACTGACGCCGGCGCGTCTCGACGACCGACTCATCAAACGCATCAGCGCAGGGTCATTACAGCGTTGGCAAGAGCTGGACATTCGTCCCGGCGATCATGTGGCCATTAGCCTTGCAGGCATGACCATCCCGCGCCTGGACAGCGTGGCGTTACGCGCCAGTCAACGCCTTGAAGTCACGCCGCCCAACCCCGATAACTTTCACGCACTCAGCTGCTGGCAACCGACAACAGGCTGCGAAAGCCAGTTTTTAGCCCGATTAAATTGGTTAAGCGGCAAGCAGGCATTGGCATTACCGTTCGTCGGCCCCGGCACCTGGAATAAATTGATCCAGGCCGGACAAATCAACAACCTGCTCGATTGGTTGACCCTGGATGCCACACAGCTTGCTAGTATTGACGGCTTCGGCGAGCGCAGCAGCCAACGGCTGCTCAATAGTTTGCACAGTGCTCGGCAACAATCGTTCACGCGCTGGGTCAAAGCGCTGGGTGTTCCGCCCACAGGGGATGCGCCTCTGGGGCAGTCATGGCAAGCGCTGACCAAACGGGATGCCGACGCATGGCAAGCACAGCCGGGTATTGGGCCTCGCCGCGCAGCACAATTAAGCGCGTTTTTTAAAGACCCGCAGGTGCAGGCGTTAAGTGAAGAATTGCGTGTCGCAGGCATTGCCGGTTTCGATTAGAAACCCGACAGCAGCGCGATTGGATCAGCCCGACCTGCACAGCAGGCCGGGGTTAATTGGATATGTATTGTCATTTTTTGTCAGGAGCTTTTTATGAAAGTTTTTTCACCGCTCGCTCTGTTCACTGTTTTCGGTCTGCTGGCTTCGCCGTTGATGGCTGCCGATCAAACCACCGGCCTGACGGGCTGCGCGGCTAAAAAGCAAGCCATCACCACTCAGCTTGAATACGCCCGCGCCCACGGCAACACCAACCAGATCGCGGGCCTTGAAAAAGCCTTGAGTGAAGTCACTGCACATTGCACCGATGCAAACCTGAAAAAAGAACGTGAAAACAAAGTGCTAGAAGCCAAGCACGAAGTCAGCAAGCGCCAGGCGGATCTGGACAAAGCGATGAAAAAAGGCGATCCGGAAAAAATCGACAAGCGCAAAAACAAGCTGGCCGAATCGCGCAAAGAACTGCAAGAAGCACTGGATCAGTTGGACAAGTAACGCTTAGCAGGCGCTGACACAGGCTACGGTCTTTTTGAAACCAAAAGATCGCAGCCCAAGGCAGCGCCTAGCTTGGCACTCAGTGATTCCTGAATGCCTTGTGACACGCGCTGCACGTGTCTTCTACTTTTTGCACCGCAGGGCTCAGGGTGCTGGCTTTATAGGGCTGCGCTTTGCTGGCAATGACCAGCTCGCCAGTGGCGGCCTCCAACTGACGCGCCAACTCTTGAAAACGCGCCTGCTTTTGCCAGACATCATCAATGGCGCTGGTTTGATCCGATTCCTTGACCTGCGGGAAGTGCTTCCACGGTTCATGAGCCAACGCATCAAGCTTGACCGCGCCTTCTGTAAAGCGCGGGCCATCAAACGGAATTCGGCCGCGCAGCATGCCGCCCAAGTCTTCGCTGGTCTTTAGCATTTGCTTGAAAATCGCTTTACGCTGGCCCAGCGGCGAATTGGGATCAACCCCGCCGCACGCCGACAGCGTTAGGCAGGCCAGTAATACAACAGTCAAACGTTTAAGAGTCATGGTGGCTTCACGTCACGGAAATCGGTCGCCAGTATCCTCGCGTCACCCACAAAGACCAATACCCCTATTGAATATACGGATTGCCTTGACGGTCATCAGACCTCGGCAACCTTTGAAGGAACATCGCGGATGAGTACATTTTTCAAGCCTCTGGCCTGGGCCTTACCCGTCATCATGCTGCTGGCCGGTTGCAATGGCACCGACAACGACGCCACACCGCCAGAGCCACACACCACTTACAGCAAAGCCGACTGGAGCGCGTTGCCAGAAGTCACTGGCAGCGATCTGCAAAGCGGCTTTGCCTCATGGCGCAGTGCGTGTACCCGACTCAAAACTGATCCGAACTGGGGCAGTCTCTGTGCCGCTGCTGCCAACTTGCCGGCCAGCCCAAGCGTCGCGCAAATCAGCGATTTTTTGCAAACCCATCTGGATGTGTACAGCCTGCGTTCTGCTCAAGGCAGCAGCGAGGGTTTGATCACCGGCTACTACGAACCGGTTTACCCCGGCAGCCTGACGCCGACCCATGTGGCCAATGTGCCTGTTTATGGCGTGCCAGCTGATTTGATCGTGGTGAATCTGGACAGCATTTACCCCGAGCTCAAGGGCAAGCGCCTGCGCGGGCGGCTTGAAGGCCGTGTCATCAAGCCTTACGACACGGCTGAAACAATCAATAACCAAGGCCTGAATGCGCCTGTGATTGCTTGGCTCACTGATCCAATGGATCTGCAATTTCTGCAAATTCAGGGCTCGGGCCGGGTTCAGCTCGACGATGGTCGGCAACTGCGCATCGGTTATGCCGACCAGAACGGCCACCCGTATCGCCCCATTGGTCGCTGGTTGGTTGAGCAAGGCGAGCTGAAAAAAGAAGACGTGACCATGGGCAGCATTCACGCGTGGGCGATGACCCACCCAGAGCGTGTAAAGGAGTTACTGGCCAGCAACCCCAGCTACGTGTTTTTCACCCAAAACCCCGACAGCAACGAAGGTCCACGTGGCTCGCTTAACGTGCCGCTGACGGCCGGTTACAGCGTGGCGGTGGATCGCAAGGTGGTTCCGCTGGGCAGTCTGTTGTGGCTATCGACCACACAAGCCAACGGCCAACCCATCGTTCGCCCGGTTGCCGCCCAAGACACGGGCGGCGCGATTGCAGGCGAAGTAAGGGCGGACTTTTTTGTAGGCACCGGCCCAGAAGCAGGCCACATTGCCGGGGACATGAAGCAAAAGGGCAACATCTGGCTGCTATGGCCTAAAGGCGTGGCGCTGCCGCAGTGACCCTAAACTCGTAGCAACTGCCGTAGGCTGCGTCCGATTGATGTGTTTAAACGATCGCAGCCTTCGGCAGCTCCCACGGGGTCATCTGGTTTACATCGACACAAAGAAGAAGCTGACGATCAGCCCCATGCCGATAAACCACACGATAGAGCGCAAGAGTGCCCAGTCGGCCAGGTAACAAATGATGTATAGCAATCGACTGGTCACGAATAGCACCGCCAGCACGTCGATGGTCACAGGCTGAGCGTTACCCACAATGTCGGCAATGATGACGGCGGCGGCAAAGGCCGGGGTCACTTCGAAGCTGTTGAGCTGCGCGCTGTGGCCGCGCTTGGCAACACCTTCCAGGGTTTCAAGAAACGCACGCGGGTCGTGGTTCTGCTTGGGGCCAAACTTGCCATCGCTGAACTTGGCCACAGCGGTACACACATAAGGCAAACACAGGGCAATCAGTACACACCAGAAGGCAACCGTCATTGGAATTTCCTTTTTTAGAGTTTCATCACGAGCATGCCGATCAGCACCAGCCCACAGGCTAAGAGCCTCGGACCACCGAAAGGTTCTTTGAGGTAACGCATACCAAACAGCACCACCAAAATCACGCTAACTTCACGCAACGCGGCCGCTTCGGCAATCGAACCCAACTGCATCGCCCACAGCACCAACGCATAACTGGCCAGCACGCACACGCCAACGGCCAACCCCAAGCGCCACTGCGTACGCCAAAACAATGTAAATGCAGCACGCCGACGCGTGATCGCCAACAGCGGGAAGGGCCAAGCACTGATCAGAGTGAGCCACACCAGGTAGTCCAACGGATGCGGCCAGCGCCGCAGAGCCTGACCGTCCAAAAAGGTGTAGCAACCAATGCAAAGGCCAATCAGCGCGACAACCGGCAACATAGACCACGGCAAACGATCACCACCTCCGCCCTGCCACAGCAAACATGCCATGCCACAGGGGATCAACAGAATGCCGATGATCTGTTGGCCTGAGAGAACCTCCCCGGCGAATATCAGGGTCAATGCCAGCACTACCAGCGGTGAGAGGCCCCGCATCAGCGGGTAAACCAGCCCCAGATCCCCCACCCGATACGCCCGTATCAGCAGCACGCGATAGAGCAACTCAAACAAGGCTGATGCCGCTATCCACGGCCAGATTTCCAGCGGCGGAAACGACACAAACCCCACCAGGGCAGCCACTACCAGCAGTGCGACCGTGTCCATACAGGCAATCACCAGCAACCGCTCACCACTGAACTTGATCAGGGTATTCCAGACCGCGTGCAACACTGCCGCGACCAACACCAACGCCGTTGCTAGCACTCCTTGCTCCTTATTTTTATAAATCAACGGGTGTTTATACTGCAAAGCGCCGCCTGCATGGGCGCGCTGGCGAGCAAACCACGCCTTGTTATGTGTCGCCAGCGGCGTCTTTTGCATCAAATAAACCCGAGCTGATCGGACTCCCACCCACTCTCGCCACCACAGGAACTCGGATGCTTGAGCTTGTTGCTGCGTTTATCTGCCTGACTTCACTGCTGACCTACGTGAATTTCCGCTTTATTGGCCTGCCGCCCACCATTGGCGTGATGGTCACTGCCCTTATGTTTTCTCTGCTGTTGCAAGGCTTGAGCTTTCTCGGTTATCCGGGGCTTGAAGAGCGTGTGCAAGAGCTGATCGGCCAGATCGATTTCGGCGATCTGCTGATGAACTGGATGCTGTCGTTTTTGCTGTTTGCCGGTGCTTTGCACGTGAACTTCAACGATGTACGCAGCTACCGGTGGCCGATTGGGCTGCTAGCCACAGTGGGCGTACTGATCGCCACCACCGTGATCGGCAGCTTGGCCTACTGGATTTTCGGCCTGTTCGGCTGGCACATCAGCTTTTTGTATTGCCTGCTGTTTGGTGCACTGATTTCGCCCACCGACCCGATTGCCGTACTGGGTGTGTTGCGTACTGCTAACGCCTCCAAACCACTTAAAACCACCATCGTGGGCGAGTCTCTGTTCAACGACGGCACTGCGGTTGTGGTGTTCACCGTGTTGCTGGGCATTGTGCAACTGGGCGAAACCCCAAGTGTCGGCGCTACCGCGATGCTGTTTGCCCACGAAGCCATAGGCGGCGTGGTGTTTGGTGGTGTGATTGGTTATTTGGTGTACCGAATGATCAAAAGCATCGAGCAATATCAAATCGAAGTCATGCTGACGCTCGCGCTGGTGATTGGCGGCTCGGCTATGGCCAGTGAGCTGCATGTATCAGCGCCGATTGCGATGGTGGTCGCGGGTCTGATCATCGGCAATCTGGGCCGCAACAAAGCCATGAACGAGATGACCCGTCGCTACATGGACGGCTTTTGGGAGCTGCTCGATGACATGCTCAATGCGTTGCTGTTTGCGCTGATCGGCATGGAGCTGCTGCTGTTGCCGTTCTCGTGGCTGCACTTGTTGGCGGCCAGTGCTTTGGCAGTGGCCATTTTGCTCTCGCGTTTGCTGACCGTGGCCCCGGCCATTGTGTTGCTGCGCCGCTGGCGCGCAGTGCCGCGTGGCACCATCCGCATTTTGACGTGGGGCGGCCTGCGTGGCGGGGTTTCAGTGGCACTGGCGCTGGCCTTGCCATTGGGCCCGGAACGCGACCTGATCCTGAGCATCACGTACATCGTGGTGTTGTCGTCGATCCTGTTCCAGGGTTTGACCATCGGCAAACTGGTCAAGCATGTCACCAAAGATGCGCCCGCACAGGCTGAGACCGAGCACGCGCATTAATCGCTGAATCCAATCCCGTGAGAGCTGCGCAGGCTGCGGTCTTTTTAAACGATCGCAGCCTTCGGCAGCTCCCGCGGGGTTTGGCATCCCTCTCCGGTGTTTCCCTCAAGCTTGTCTACACTCCTCTACCTAATGCCTGAAAGCATGAAACGCAAAGGAGAAAGGGATGAGTACTTCTGCTGGCTATGCACCACCCAGGCGCCATTTGGGTGCCTACCTTCTGATTGCCGCGGCGCTGATTGCTTTAGCGATCACCGCCTGGCGATTTTTCACGCCGCTGTCAGGCATTAACGGCTCCGGCGGAGCGATGACGGCGATGTTTGCCGAGCTGGTGATGTTTGTATTGGGCGTATTGCTGCTCAAACATGAGGCAGGCGGGCTGCGAAGCTTTGTTTTGTTCTTGAGTTGGGTCGGTATTGTCGGGACGTTCGTCGCTGCACTGTTCCTGCATGGCTGGTTAACCGCAGCTGTATTGGTGGTGGGCGCAGTCGGTGTCCTGATCGAAACCTTTGGCGCTAAGCCAACCAGGAGCGCGTGATATGAAAGGACTTAACAAACACCTCTTGAGCGCACCCGCTCTGTGCATACTCGCGGGTATTTCAACGGCTCAGGCAGAGACCTCCTACACCGTACCGCCGCCCTTACTGGCACCTTCTAATGTGTCCGCTGAAAACGCCAAGCTGCCTATCCCCACTGGCAAAGAGTGGGACAGCTTTCACGGCCAATTGAGCGCGCAAAAGTACTCACCGCTTAACCAGATCAATAAAGACAACGTCGGCAAACTGACCAAAGTCTGGGAATACTTTACCGGCGACATGTCCACCGGCACCGGCAAAATCCCACCTTCGGTGTGGTCTGCCACCCCTATTTTTGCCAACGACACGCTGTACGTCGGCACACCTTTTTACCGAATCATCGCCCTTGAGCCCGAAACCGGTAAAGAGAAGTGGACCTATGACACCAAATCGCCGCTAGTGGCCGAAACCCAACCCGCGCTGAAGTCACGCGGCGTAGCCTACTGGCAGGAAAAAACACCTCAGTCGGGTGTTGCCTGCCAAAAGATGGTGTATTTGGGCAACATGACCGCGCAGCTGTATGCGGTAGATGCTGACACCGGCAAGCCATGCGAAGGCTTCGGCAAAAACGGTGTGGTGGACGTCAACCAATGGAACACAGTCAACGCGAAGTGGCCTCTGTCGCAGTTGCAACCTCCCACCGTCATCGGTGACAAGCTGATCGTCGGTTGGGCCGGTAAAGACTGGGAGTATGAAGTTGAGTCGCCCGGCTCACTGTTTGCCCTGAATGCCCGTACCGGCGAGCTGGAATGGGAGTTCAAGCCGATCCCGGACGAAGAAGCAGGCAAAACCGGTACTGCCAACATCTGGACGGCCATGTCCTACGACCCGGCGCTCGGCCTGCTGTATATCCCCGTGTCCTCGCCATCGCCTAACTACTGGGGCGGCAACCGGGCCAAACCCATCCCACTCGGCACATCGACCACTGCACTGGACATCAACACGGGCAAAGTTGTGTGGTCTCGTCAGTGGGTTCACCACGACATTTGGGACTACGACATCAACTCTGCGCCAACCCTGATGGACATTACAGTCGATGGCAAACCCGTTGCCGCGCTGGTGCAGGCCACCAAAATGGGCTTTTTGTTCACCGTTGACCGGCGCACCGGGGAAGACGTCTGGCCCATCGAAGAACGCCCAGTGCCTAAAGGAGATGCAGCAGGCGAAGTCTATTCGCCCACCCAACCCTTCCCGACTAAACCTGCACCGCTGATGGATCAATCCAAAAAACCGGCCATCTGGAAAATCGCAGATATCGTCGGCTTCGGTCAGTGCACCAAAATGTGGGACGGCCTGGAATACAACGGCATGTACTCGCCACCCAGCACCAAAGGCAATGGCGTACTGGCCTACCCTGACAGTGCCGGCGGCGTGCAATGGGGCGGCGTTGCATTCGACCCGGTCAGCCAGGTCGCCATCGTCAACACTTCGCACATCGTGCAGATGATCAAGCTGTGGGACCGCGTCTCATACGACAAACAGCCCAAAGATTCAGGCAACGAAAACGGCTTTTACCCGCAGATCGGTGCGCCTTACGGCATGTCACTGCTGAACGCACAGAACTGGGCCGGCATGCCGTGCTGGGCGCCGCCGTTTGGTGAACTGGTGGCAATCGACATGCACACCGGTGACGTGAAATGGCGCCGCCCGATGGGTGCGGTTCAGCAGTGGGGCTGGTACATGCCTGAAGACATGGGCTCGCCGACCATTGGTGGGCCTGCGGTGACCGCAGGTGGCGTGGTGTTCATTGGCGCGTCGATGGATGCCAAGGTTCGTGCCTACGCCCTTGAGGACGGCAAAGAGCTGTGGTCAGACATCGTCATGGCCCCCGCCGTCGCAAACCCCGCCGTGTATGAGTACAAAGGCCGTCAATACGTGGCATTTGTTGCAGGCGGTAACTCAATCATGAAAGATCAGGTCGGCGATCAAGTAGTGGTTTACGCCTTGCCTAAGTAAAAGAGCCCGCCATTGGCGCACTCACAAAAACGCCCCGAGCCATAAGGCCCGGGGCGTTTTTTTTAGCCGTATGAAAGCGCTATTACTTGACCTTCACACCTTCCAGCGTGATGTCCAGGTCCAAGGTCTGAGACGTTGGGCCTGGGCCTTTGATGCCGAAGTCGTTCAGGTTCAGTGTGGTGGTCGCGTTGAAGCCAGCGCGCTCGCCGCCCCACGGGTCCTTGCCTTCGCCGTTGAACGTCGCTTTGAACGTGACAGGCTTAGTCACGCCGTGCAGGGTCAAGTCACCGGTTACGTCAGCTGTTTTTTCGCCAGTAGGCACAACTTTGGTCGACTTGAAGGTCGCTTCCGGGTACTTGGCTACGTCCAGGAAGTCTTTGCCGGCGATATGCTTGTCACGTTCAGCATGGTTAGAAAACAGGCTGGCGGTTTTCAACGTGACGTCAATTTTGCTGTCAGCAGGCTTGGCGGCATCCCACGAGAAAGTGCCCTGCCAGTCCTTGAAAGTACCGTGAATGAAGCTGTAACCCAGGTGGCTGATTTTCCAGTCAACAAAGGCGTGCTGGCCTTCTTTGTCGATGGTGTAGTCAGCAGCCATCGCCTGACCGGCAGACAACAGTGCTGTACCCAGTGCTAAAGCGGCGAGCGTCTTTTTCAACATACGTTCTATTCCTTTTGAGTTGAGGTTGAGCATCAGGCTTTGCGCCCCAGCATTCGAACCAAGGTCGCATCACGATCAATAAAATGGTGTTTCAAAGCGACTAGACCGTGCAAACCGGCAAAAATCACCACGGCCCATGCCAGATACAAATGCACGACACCGGCCACATCGGCTTGATCGGGCAAGTTGGAAATCAGTGCCGGTACTTCAAACAGGCCAAAAACCGGGATACCCACGCCTTCAGCGGTGGAAATCAGGTAGCCGGCAATCATTACTGCAAACAAACTCAGATACAAAAAACCATGACCGAGCTTGGCGCCAATGCGCGTCGCACGACTATAGCTGTCCAAAGCCGGAGGTGCCGGGCTGATCCAGCGCCACACAACGCGTACGACCATGAGTGCCAGTAGCGTCAGACCAATGCTCTTATGCAGGTCGGGCGCGTCTTTGCGCCAAGGGCTGTAATAGTCGAGACCGACCATCCATAAGCCCAGCGCGAACAATCCAAACACCGCCAGCGCAACAAACCAGTGCAAAAAGATACTGACGGCACCGTAGCGAGTAGAAGAGTTACGTAGCTGCATTACCTACATCCTGTGGGAACTTGGGCCTAAGACTAATGGTTTACCTATCGAATGAAAGCGCATTTTTTCGCTACAAGGTATCGATAAATACGATCTGTAGCCTGAAAGGCGATCATTAAGCAAACGTTAACGATGCCTCTGGGTGCCGTTAGATGGCAATCTGCGGGCCAAATTTCAAGGTCTGCCAGCCTGGATAAACGTAATGGGTTGTTACGCGCCCGTGCATTGCATAGGCTTGCGCCATTGTTTGCCCGCACACGCCGGGAGCCAGCGCCAGGAGAGTGAGAATGGGCCTGAATAATCAGTGGATGCAGCGCGACCTTGCCGTGTTATGGCACCCCTGCACCCAAATGAAAGATCACGAGCAACTGCCACTTATCCCGATCAAGCGCGGTGAAGGCGTGTGGTTGGAAGACTTTGAAGGCAAGCGCTACCTGGATGCCGTGAGTTCTTGGTGGGTCAATGTGTTTGGCCACGCCAACCCACGTATCAACCAGCGCATCAAAGATCAGGTCGATCAACTGGAGCACGTAATTCTGGCGGGCTTCAGCCATCAGCCCGTGATCGAGCTGTCCGAGCGTTTGGTCAAAATGACGCCCGAAGGCCTGACCCGTTGCTTCTATGCCGACAACGGTTCGTCGTGCATCGAAGTCTCACTGAAGATGAGCTTTCACTACTGGCTCAACCGTGACCAGCCGAACAAAAAGCGCTTCGTAACCCTGACCAACAGCTACCACGGCGAAACGATGGCCGCGATGTCGGTGGGCGATGTGCCGCTATTTACCGAGACTTACAAGGCGTTGCTGCTCGACACCCTCAAAGTGCCGAGCCCCGATTGCTACCTGCGCCCGCAAGGCATGAGCTGGGAAGAACACTCGCGCAACATGTTTATGGTCATGGAGCAAACGCTGGCCGAACACCACGACACCGTGGCGGCCGTGATTGTTGAGCCGCTGATTCAGGGCGCAGGCGGCATGCGCATGTATCACCCGGTGTACCTCACGCTCCTGCGTGAAGCCTGCGACCGTTACGGCGTACACCTGATCCTCGATGAAATTGCCGTGGGCTTTGGGCGCACCGGCACCATGTTTGCGTGCGAACAGGCGGGCATCACACCGGACTTCCTGTGCTTGTCCAAAGCTCTGACCGGCGGCTATTTGCCGTTGGCCGCTTGCATCACCACTGACGAGGTGTACAGCGCGTTCTACGACGACTACCCAACGCTGCGTGCTTTCCTGCATTCGCATAGCTACACCGGCAACCCGCTGGCCTGCGCGGCCGCTTTAGCCACGCTGGACATTTTTGAACAAGACAACGTGATCGAGAACAACAAAGCGTTGGCGCAACGCATGGCCAGCTCGACCGCGCATCTGGCAGACCACCCGCACGTCTCGGAAGTGCGTCAGACCGGTATGGTGCTGGCCATAGAAATGGTTCAGGACAAGGCCAGCAAAACAGCTTATCCGTGGCAGGAACGACGCGGTTTGAAAGTCTTCCAGCACGCATTGGAACGCGGCGCCTTGTTGCGTCCGTTGGGCAGCGTGGTGTACTTCTTGCCGCCTTACGTGATTACCCCGGAGCAGATCGACTTTTTGGCCGAAGTGGCCAGCGAAGGCATCGACATTGCGACGCGCAATGACATCAGCGTGGCCGTGCCCTCGAACTTCCACCCAGACTTCCGCGACCCGGGTTAAATCGTCCGTGTCTGTCGTCGCTGCCGCAGGCTGCGAAAGGCTAAGTAGCCGCTCGTTACTTGTAATTCCTGCGATCCAATCGCAGCCTACGCCAGCGACTACAGCGTTGGGTGCTTCGGCCACACAGAAAAACTATTTCCAGAGAATTTAAATGAGATTGTCCCGCTTCTTTATCGATGCCCCTTTGAGCCTCGGTGAACACGAATTACCTGAAGCTCAGGCGCATTACATTGGTCGCGTGCTGCGCATGGCCGAGGGCGACGCCCTGCAAGTGTTTGACGGCTCGGGCCACGAGTTTCTGGGACGCTTGCTGGAAGTCGGCAAAAAACGGGTTCGCGTGTTGCTGGACGAAACCTTCGCCGGGCAAGTCGAGTCGCCGCTGGCCATCCACTTGGGGCAGGGTTTGTCACGTGGTGAGCGCATGGACTGGGCAATTCAAAAAGCCACTGAATTAGGTGTCACCGAAATCACACCGATCATGAGTGAGCGCTGTGAAGTGCGGCTTAAGGACGAACGCGCCGACAAGCGACTGGCGCACTGGCGACAAGTGGCAATTAGCGCGTGCGAACAATGCGGTCGCTCGCGAGTGCCGGTAATTCACCCGCCGGTACTGCTCAGCGAGTGGATTAAAACCACACAGGCTGATTTAAAACTGGTGCTGCACCCTGTTTCGGAACCGCTGGCCAGCCATGCCAAACCTGCACGGTTAGCCTTTTTGATTGGCCCGGAAGGCGGTCTCACCGACAACGAAATCGAACAAGCCCAAGCGGCCGGCTATCAACCTGCGCGCTTGGGCCCGCGTGTGTTGCGTACCGAAACCGCCCCCGTCGTGGCTTTAGCAGTGGCTCAGCAACTGTGGGGCGATTTCTGACGCCGGGGGCCTTACTCCACCGGGTCGCTCACAGGTTTGGCGATGATCTGCTTTAACTCGGCGGTCATCGGGAACTCCAAATTAAGCCCGTTGGGCGGGATCGGTTGTTCAAACCAGCGCTGGTAGATGCCGGTAATTTCCCCGGATTTATACAAGTCAGCCAGCGCCTGGTTTACCACCGCCAACAGTTGCGGATCATCTTTACGCACCATGCAGCTGTAGATTTCACGCGACTGCTCGTCGCCCACCACGACCCACTTGTGTGGGTCACGCGCTTTGGCGCGCTCGCCATAGAGCAGCGCGTCGTCCATGTAAAAAGCGACGGCACGGCCCGTCTCCAACATTTTGAAGGCCTCGCCGTGGTCTTTGGCGCTGATGACGTTCATGCCCATTTTGTGGTCAGCGCTGTAGCTCTTAATAAAGCGCTCGTTGGTGGTGCCGGCCGTGGTCACGACGTTTTTATCGCGCAGGTCATCAAAGCCTTTGATGCCGCTGTCTTTGGCGGTCAGCAACTGACCTTTGACGTAAATAAACCCATAAGAAAACGCCACCTGTTTTTGTCGCTCAGCCGTCACCCCGGTCGAGCCGCACTCAAGGTCGACGGTGCCGTTTTGCACCAACGGGATGCGGGTTTGCGAAGTCACCAGGTTGTATTTGACCTTCAACGGCTTGTTACCCACTTGCTGCTGAATACGTTCGACGATGTTGTTCGCCAAATCCACCGAATACCCCATCGGCTTGCCGCTGTTGTCGCCCACATACGAAAACGGCACCGACGCATCACGATACCCGAGCGTAATGGTTCCCGAGTCGGCGATTTTCTTTAGCGTGCCCTGTAATGGAGCTTCATTGGCGTGCAATGAATGGCTAAGTAACAGGCCCAAGGTGCAACTGATCAACGTGAGTTTTTTCATCTTCTTATTCTCCGGTTTCAAGCTGATTTAGCGACGAACAGCGATCACACTGATTTCCACCAACACTTCAGGGCGTGCCAAGTGGGCTTGCAGCGTGGTGCGAGTGGGGGCTTTGCCTGCCGATAGCCACGCCGACCACACCGCGTTCATGGCAGCAAAGTCGCGCTCAATGTTTTGCAGGTAAATGGTGGCGTTCAGTATGTGGTCTTTATCGCTGTGTGTTTCGGCCAATAAGGCGTCGATCTTGCCGAGAACCTCCTGAGTTTGGCCAGCTACGTCCACGCTTTGTGTAGGAACTTGCCCGGACAGAAACACCAACGCCTCAAACGTTGCAGCGGCGCTTAAACGGTCATTGCTGTTAATGCGGTGAATCGTCATCGGGCATTTCCTTTTGGTTGGGGTGATGGCTCAGGCGGCATGTGGCGCCAGGCCTTGCATGTCGATAGACGTTTTACGGTGTGCAATCAGCTCGCTTAACAAGCGCCCGCTGCCACACGCGAGGGTAAAGCCCAGCGCACCATGCCCTAGGTTGAGCCACAAATTGCGGTAGCCGCTGGCACCCAGAATCGGCACACCACTGGGTGTTGCAGGGCGCATGCCAGCCCACTCGGTTGCGTGCTGATAATCACCGGCGTCAGGAAAGGTGCTTTGGGCCAATTCGCGCATTTGGGCCAAGCGTTTTGGGTCAAGCGAAGGGTCGAAACCCACGATGTCGACCATCGCCGCAATGCGCAGTTGCTCGCCAATACGGGCGTAAACGATTTTTCGGTCGTAGTCGGTGATACTGACCTGCGGCGCTTTTTGCGGATCGTTCAGCGCTAGCGTCAGGCTATAACCCTTGAGCGGATACAGCGGCAGCTTCAATCCAGGCAGGTTCAGGGCTGGGCTGTTATGCCCGGCTGCCAGCACCAGTTGATCGACTGGCAATACCTCGCTGCCCATTTCTACGGCGTGAACGGCACCGTTGTTGTGCTGGATGCGAGTGACGGTTTTGCCCAGTAAAAATTGGCATCGACCCGACGCCTGCAAGCGGGTGAGTAATTGCTGGCAAAAAGCATGGCAATCACCCACTTCTTCATCGGGAGTGTAGATGCCGCCGACAAAACTCGACCCTTGCAGTCCAGGCTCCAGGCTCGCGCATTCGCTGGCAGACAGCGCCTGCTGGAATGTGCTGTGGATAACGTTGTTGCGCGCTTTATCGAAATTGGCCTGATTGCGGAAGGCCACCAACTTGCCGTTTCGGCGCCACTCAAAATTGCCCAGCGGGTCTTCTTCGCGCCATTGTTGCAAGGTGGCTTGGCTGAGCAGCGCCAAGCGCAGTAAATGCGCGCCATTGCGCTGGTTGACCGAGCCTCGGCAGGCGGCAACAAACGAAGCCAGCCAGCGCCATTGAGCCGGGTCCATGCGGGGGCGCAATTTAAGCGGCGAGTCGCCGCGCAGCATCCAGCCCATGGCTTGCCACGGCACTCCGGCATCCGCCAAGGGTGCCACGTAGCGATACGACAGCTGGCCGCCATTGGCGAAACTGGTTTGGCTGCCGAGCGTGGGCTGGGCTTCGATCACGCTCACGTCAAAGCCGTCGCGCACCAGCGCATACGCGGTTGCCAACCCGATAACGCCACCGCCGATGATGCAAACCCGCTGTCCCATGTCAGTCCTTAGCCCAGTGTTGTACGGGCTTCAGATTAGGGGCAGGTGACAGGCATCGAACAATGAATAAAGATGCTCCACCCATAAACAAAGGTTATGGACTGCCACCATGCGCTTGCGACATATCGAAATCTTTCAGGCTATCCGCCAAACCGGCTCAGTCAGTGGGGCTGCGCAGCTATTGCACGTCTCGCAACCGGCTGTGAGCAAGGTCTTGCAGCACGCTGAGTTGCGGCTGGGGTTCCCGCTGTTTTTACGCGTGCGAGGCAAGCTGCAACCCACGCCAGAAGCCTTGCTGCTGGAGCGTGAAGTCGACAAAGTTACCGAGAGTTTGCAAGGCGTGCAGCGTTTGGCCGAAAGCCTGCGTAGCGAGCCGGGGCATCGGCTACGAATCGGCAGCACCCCGGCGCTGGCGCTGTCATTGTTGCCGCCTGTCATCAGCGAATGGACGCAACGCTACCCGGACATCCGCTGCGAACTGGCCAGCGCCCATAGCCGTGAACTGGTGCAGAACCTGCTGATGCGTGAGCTGGATGTGGCCCTAACCTTCAAACTGCCCGAGCATCCGGGGCTAAAAGCCCAAGCGCTGGCCCACGGGGTGTTGGTGGCGTTGGCGCCGCGAGGGTATTGGCCGGATCAAAGCCAAGGTGTACCGCTGGCGCTGCACGAGCTGGCCGATGCGCCGTTGATTGGCCTGAGCAGTGCCGATCCATTGTTTGCCCGGCTCGACAGCTACTTGCAGGCCGTCGAACCGCCGCCTCGCATCAGCATCGCCGTACAGACCTATTCGCTGGCGCGGGCAATGGTGGAGTCGGGAGCGGGTTTGGCGGTAATTGATCCGTTTACAGCATTGGGCGCTTCACGGGCCACCACGTTGATTCGCCCGCTAAGCCCGGCGCTGCCGATCACTCTGTACGCGCTGACCCGAGCGGACGAAGCGCCGGGGCACACCTTGGAAGGCTTGTTGCAACTGTTCTCTGAAAGGGCCACTGAACAGTTGCAACGACTGGCTGACTAGCTGCTTGAAGCTGGCTTATTGCGCCCAAGGCGCTGCTCGCGAATCATTGAGCGTGTTCAGATAACTGTCGCCGCCCAACTGACGCATTTGCTGGCGAATCCATGCCGAACGACTGGCCACATAAGCGCTTGGGCGACTGGCGCTCCAACTACGCGGATTGGGCAGCACCGCCGCCAAATTGCTGGCCTGCTGGCGCGAAAGGTTTTTCGCGCTCACCCCAAAATGATGCTGGGCTGCTGCTTCGGCACCAAATACACCGTCATCCCATTCGGCGCTGTTGAGGTACACCTCAAGAATTCGCTGCTTGGGCCAGAGCAGTTCGATCAGCCCGGTGAACCAGGCTTCCAGACCTTTACGCAACCAACTGCGGCCCGACCACAAAAACAGGTTTTTCGACACTTGCTGGCTGAGGGTGCTGGCGCCTCGCAAGGTGCCGCCGCGCTCGTTGTGGGCAAAGGCGGCCTTGATTGCACTCAAATCAAACCCCCAATGCTCGGCGAACTTTTGATCCTCGCCAGCAATGACAGCGACCTTTAACTCGTCGCTGATTTGATCCCATGAACGCCAGCTGCGTTGCAGGTCAATGGGCTTGCCATCGAACCAAGATTCGACCTTACGCTCGACCATCAGCGCAGTGCCGGGTGGCGGTACCCAGCGAAAGACCAGCACTAACAACGCGCTGCCCACTGCGAACCAGAGCAGGGCTTTTAGAAAGCGGTGAACAAGTAAACGCAGCATAGATGGCTTGGCCGAACCCGTTGAGCGCGCCATTATACAGACCCTGCGCCATTCGATGATCCTGACGGGAGTAACCCATGTTGCGTGTTTTTCTGATGTTGGCCGCTTTCTTTGGTTTTACCGGCGTTGCCCTGGGTGCTTTTGCTGCCCACGGTCTGAAAAGTCGCTTAAGCGAGCAGTATCTGGCTATTTTTCATACAGGCGTGACTTACCAATTGGTTCATACACTTGCCCTGCTGGGCGTCGCCCTGCTTGCCACGCAGCTGCAAAGCCGATTAGTGACGTGGGCAGGTGCCTGCTTCGCGCTGGGTATTGTGCTGTTTTCCGGCAGTCTTTACCTGCTGACCATGACCGGCATTGGCAAGCTGGGGATCATTACGCCCATCGGTGGTGCTGCGTTTTTGGCGGGCTGGCTGTGTCTGGGCCTCGCCGCTTGGCGCTTGAGCTGAGCCCACAAGATGAATGGCTTGGGTCGGCCAGACTGATCGGGCTAGAATGCTGACCCCTAAAAACGAAGGCAGCGTCGCGCATGCGCATTCAGTTGAACGGTGAATCCTTTGAACTGCCGGACGGCGAGACCGTTGCGGCTCTGTTGGCACGCCAAAAACTGACGGGCCGTCGGGTGGCTGTTGAGCTGAATCTGGACATCGTTCCGCGCAGCCAGCACGCCGAGACAGTCTTGAAAGAAGGCGATCAAGTCGAAGTGGTACACGCCATCGGTGGCGGCTAGTTTTTAGCCCCCTGATGCACCTCCACTGAGCACACACTTTAAGAGGATTCCCGATGAACAATGTTCGCAGCGACAAGCCGTTTGTCCTGGCTGGCCGTACTTACCAGTCGCGCCTTTTGGTGGGCACCGGCAAGTATCGTGACCTTGAAGAAACCCGCCTGGCCATCGAGGCCTCGGGGGCTGAAATCGTCACTGTTGCTGTGCGCCGCACCAACATCGGGCAAAACCCGGGCGAGCCCAACCTGCTCGACGTGCTGCCACCCGACCGCTACACGATCCTGCCGAACACAGCCGGTTGCTATGACGCTGTAGAAGCCGTGCGCACCTGCCGCCTGGCCCGTGAACTGTTGGATGGCCATAACCTGGTCAAGCTGGAAGTACTGGCAGACCAGAAAACCCTGTTCCCGAACGTGATCGAAACCCTCAAGGCCGCTGAAGTTCTGGTCAAAGATGGCTTCGACGTGATGGTGTACACCAGCGATGACCCGATCATTGCTCGCGAGCTTGAAGCTATGGGCTGTATCGCCGTTATGCCGCTGGCAGGCCTGATTGGTACGGGGCTGGGCATCTGCAACCCTTACAACCTGCGCATCATTCTTGAAGAAGCAAAAATTCCGGTGCTGGTGGATGCGGGCGTAGGCACTGCCTCTGACGCCAGCATCGCCATGGAAATGGGCTGCGAAGCCGTGCTGATGAACTCGGCCATTGCTAACGCCCAGCATCCAATCATCATGGCTGAAGCCATGAAACACGCCATTGTGGCGGGCCGTCTGGCGTATCTGGCCGGACGCATGCCGAAAAAACTCTATGCCAGCGCCTCTTCGCCGCTGGATGGTCTGATCAAGTAAGAGCCACTGATGACTGAATCACTCGACACCCCAATCGCGGAAGAAGGCGACGACCGCCAACACCGCCGCATCAAGAGTTTTGTGATGCGCGCCGGGCGCATGACCGAAGGCCAGCAACGCGGCCTCGATCAAGGCACGCCGCTGTACGTACTGCCGCTGGCCGACGCCCCGGTCGATTTCGATCAAGTGTTCGGTCGTTCTGCGCCGCGAACACTGGAAATCGGCTTTGGCATGGGCCACTCCCTGCTGGAAATGGCGGCTGCATCGCCAGAGCAGGACTTTATCGGGGTTGAGGTTCACCGTCCGGGTGTGGGTGCGCTGCTCAATGGCGTGCTGACACAAGGTCTGACCAACCTGCGAGTTTACGATTGCGATGCAATCGAAGTCCTAACCCGCTGCGTGGCCGACAACAGCCTTGATCGTCTGCTGTTGTTCTTCCCGGACCCTTGGCACAAGAGCCGTCACCACAAGCGTCGGATCGTGCAAGCGTCCTTTGCTGAACTGGTGCGCTCCAAGCTCAAAGTCGGCGGCGTGCTGCACATGGCCACCGACTGGGAACCCTACGCCGAATACATGCTGGAAGTCATGAACGTGGCGCCGGGCTACCGCAACTTGGCCGAAGATGGCCAGTGCGTACCACGTCCTCCTGAGCGCCCGGTCACCAAGTTCGAACGCCGCGGCGAACGTCTTGGGCATGGCGTGTGGGACTTGAAGTTCGAAAAACTGGCATAAGCGGTTTTTCAGTAACCGGCCTCCCCTGCTTGAGGCCGGTTGTTCACAGAGTGAACGACCACAGCACAGCCACAACCAACAACAGCGCAACCCTTCACATTCAAAGGAGGTGTTGTGCAGATGCTATAGGCCAAAAAAGATATAGCCCATTGCAATCATGGCCAGTGCATTGACCATGAACGGGATTTCTTTAATGAGTAGATAGACGCCTGAAGCCATTAGCTGCACCACTTGCCGCCAGCGCCAATGTCGCAGGGCATAGGCCTCAATAGGCGATGGAGAACTCAGTGAAAAGTCATTCATCACCCGGCCTTCTTACCGCGCGCGCTCAAGCTGCGCCACTTTCATGACAGAAGTACACGGTTCTGTACAACGCCATAAACAAACGAACTTGATGGCCGACAGTCTGCGCAGGCTGCTTATGCACAATGACTTGCGCAAGACCATCTGTCTTTTTTAATCGCGGTTCCAGCCTCTTCGTTTTCTCATCAAAGGTCATTGCCGACATGCGTGCTTTGCTCAGCACCTATGTCAGAAAACCTCATGTTCAAAATAATGCGCGTCACATCTTTATTAAGAGCAACTGTGCGATGAAGCGTGGTGTCCGTGCGTAAAAAATAGATATCACCGGTGTCTAGCTGATAAGTATTAATGGGGTTGGCGCACAGCAGTTCATTAATACAAGGCTGATGTTTGTTCCAGAACGTATACGGAACACATTGCAGCATGCCTCCACAAGAAACAGGAGGGGTTTCAATCACCCAAACCAGGGCGAACGCATAGTCACCCCACTGCCAGTCATGCGTGTCACCTTTTTTATGCTGGTGGGTAATCAAGAACTCCTCGTCCGCTGATACCGAAGGAATAACCGGGGTTCCGGCAATGGCGCTCAATACCTTGAGCAGGTGTGGGCATTTTGCCAATGTATTAATGACATGGCCTTCGCGGGCAATAAATTCGCTGCGCACAACGCTCATATACCGAGGGCTATGATCGGTCGTCGCCAAGTGCAAATCGCGGCGCTCAGAGTGGTGTGAAATAAGGCTCTTAACTTCTTGCTGGACAGCGGTTTTAAGTTCGTCATCCACGCAGTCATTAATTTTTATAAAACCTTGTTTTATAAAAGTCTGTCGCAACCTGGAAACCTGTTGCTCGGGAAATAGGCTGACGAGATATCGCGCATATGAATACTGATCAATAACTAGTTTCATCTCAATGTCCTGTAAGGCTTTTCCTATGTAATAAAACGCCACTGCCTTAAATAGAAAGAATCCCTACATAAGTGTAGAAAAGTTGCCGGGTTCGGTGTTATGAAAGATGATCAAGGCGATAAATAACAGGTGTTTTACATTAATCGCCGATTAAACGAAGGCCTATGGATGAAAGACCCTAATAAAATCGGTGTTACCGTCGATATTTTTGACAGCCGTATTATTCGCGCCTTATTTGAGAATGCTCGTCAGTCCAACAAAGCGCTTAGCAGGCAGGTCGGTTTGTCTGCGCCCAGTTGCAGTGATCGCTTAAAGCGGCTTGAGCGCTGGGGGGTGATACGGGGTTATCGCGTCGAGTTAAACCCTGAAGCATTGGGCTATGCGTTAAGTACGCTTATTCGAATCAAAGCCCTGCCCGGCCAGTTGCAGCAGGTAGAGCATTGGTTGTTGGCACGAGCGGAGGTCATCTCCTATTACAAGGTGACGGGCGATGATGACTTTATTGGCGTAGCGTATGTGAACACTGTGGCGCAGTTAGACCAATTGCTTGAATCGCTGGCGAGCATAGCCAGCACACACACCTCACTGATCAAGGCTATGCACAGTAAGTTGCCGAGCATGGAGTAATCAGGCTCTGCACACTGTTGCGGGCCGCGGTTTTCAGTCGCTGGCCTCCTCTACTGGAGGCCGGTTAAACCTGTAATCGCAACCACACGTTTCTTTGACCCCACGGGCCTATTGCAACGTTCGCCTGCGACTACGGTTTTGTGTTGTCTCAGCGCCGGTCAGCAACCACGCCAATCAATACCAAAACCACTAGCAGCACTGGGGCAAGGCTGTAGTTGTTGAATTGGCTCAGGCCGCGCTCGACCCAAGGTGTGGCGTAAATCAGCGCAGCGCCGCTGCCGATCAAGCACAACAAAGCCATCAATGGCACACGTAAGGCGCCGGCAATGCTGCCCAGACGCTGCTCGACCCAGCCTTTGAAATCAGCACCGAATAACACCAGCAAGCAGCCGATCAGCGCCAGAGAGATCTCCGAGAGATGGCTGCGGCTCCAGCGCGAAACAGTGGCGAGCAGGTCAAGTACCAAGTCCATTCGAGTTCCTTAGATCAAAAAGTGCTGCAACAAGTCATTGAGAAACAATTGCCCTCGGGCGGTTGCCGCCAAGCGTGTCGGTTCGACCTGTAATAAGCCACTTTGTTCGGCCGCCTCTCGCCCGCTAGTAAGGCTGTCGAGGGTAAGGCCTGTGCGCTGTGGGTAAAGTGCTGCGTCGACGCCATCAGTCAGGCGCAAGGCGTTCATTAGAAACTCAAAGGGCAGTTCTTCGGCTGTCAGGGTTTTCTCGCCTGCTTGAAAGTTTTTGGCAGGATTTAGGTAGTCTTTCGGCAGTCGGGTTTTCCAAGTACGCACAATTCGGCCATCTGGATGGCTCAACTTGCCGTGGGCTCCGGCGCCGATGCCTATAAAGTCGCCAAAGCTCCAGTAATTGAGGTTGTGACGAGCCGCACGCCCCGGCTGGGCATAAGCAGAAACCTCGTACTGGGCGTAACCGTGCTCAGCGAGTAATGCCTGTCCTGCCTCCTGAATGTCCCACAATGTGTCGTCTTCAGGGAGCGTTGGTGGTTGATTCCAGAACACCGTGTTGGGCTCTAGCGTCAGCTGATACCACGACAAGTGTGTCGGCTTAAGCGCAATGGCCTGACGCAGATCGCTCAGGGCGTCGTCCAGCGACTGATCGGGCAAGCCGTGCATCAAGTCCATGTTGAAGTTGTCAAAACCCGCCTTACGCGCCATGTCGGCAGCGCGTATGGCTTCATCGCCATTGTGGATACGGCCCAACGCTTTGAGTTTTTCGCCCTGAAAACTTTGAATGCCGATCGACAGCCGGTTGATCCCCAGCGCTCGGTAGGCCACGAACTTCTCTTGCTCAAAGGTGCCGGGGTTGGCTTCCAGCGTGATCTCGATGTCACTGGCGAACCGGATGCGCGCTTCAACACCTTTGAGCAGACGGCCTAGCGACTCGGCGCTGAACAGACTAGGCGTGCCGCCACCGAAAAAAATCGTACTCAGTTCACGGCCATACACGGCGTGCAAATCTTGATCGAGATCGGCCAGCAGCGCGTCAACGTACTCGTCTTCGGGCAGCACCGGGCTTGCGGTATGGGAGTTGAAGTCGCAATACGGGCATTTGCGCACGCACCACGGGATATGGATGTACAGCGACAGCGGCGGCAGTTGTGTCAGTGGCGCACGCGGCGCCTGCTGAGAAAAGCCAGTCGCCCCAAGATAGAGCGGCTGGGGAGGTGTGTCGTGGGTCATTTCAGGCCCAAACGCTGACGCAGCAAAACCATAGCGCGCGCGCGATGGCTGAGCTGGTTTTTTTCGGCCGGGCTGAGTTCAGCGCTGGAGCAATTGCGCTCCGGCACCCAAAACAGTGGGTCGTAGCCAAACCCATGTTCACCGCTGGCAGCAGGCAGGATGCGCCCGTACCACAGGCCTTCGCAGATAATGGGCAGCGGGTCGTCTGCGTGACGCACCAAGGCCAGCACGCATACGAACTGTGCGCCGCGCTCGACTTCAGGTACATCCTTGAGGGCATCGAGCAATTTAGCGTTGTTCGCCGCATCACCTTTGCCGTCGGCGTAGCGTGCCGAGTAAATACCCGGCGCGCCGCCGAGAAAGTCCACGGCCAGCCCCGAATCATCAGCCAATGCTGGCAAACCCGAAATACGGGCCGCATTGCGGGCTTTAAGAATCGCGTTTTCAACAAACGACAAGCCGGTTTCTTCCGGCTCGACGCTGCTGAACTCCCCAATCGAGCGCAACTGCACCGACTCGCCGAGCATGGCCTGAAGTTCTTTGAGTTTGCCGGCGTTATGGCTAGCCAGTACCAGTTGCGTAAGGTTCATCATTCGATTGGAGCGACCATTTGAGTAAATTCGATTGTTTCAGCACTAGCACCGCCAGCTTTCACATTCACCTTGAAGGTGAACGTTTGCGGGCCTTTTACCGGGAACTGAGCCAGATAGTTGATTTCGCCATCCTTACCCACTTGACGGAAGTTCAGGCGCGCGGGTTTTTCATCACCCGCTTTTACCGTGCCTTGAATATTGGCCGGGATATTTTTGCCTGCTTTGTTGATCGTGATATTCAGCACGGCGTTGCTTTTGCTGCGCTGCACTTCAACTTTTTGGGCTATTTCAGGCGTCAGAAAGGTCGACGGGAACGCGTTGTAATACACCGTTGTATCGCCAAATGTCTGCTGACGTTGAGCAGCGTTCACGTCAGCGGCAGCCATAGCCTGCGCGCCAAAACACATCGAAAGCAGTAGCAATCCAATCCGACCCATTGTCTTTCTCCTCGAAATAACCTGTTTAAACCGCGACGTGATGGTCCTGAAGGCCAGGACTGCTGACACGGTAAATGCCAATCTCGCCTAACAGGTTAGGCCATAACTTACTCGCCCACCCGTGCCTGTGTTGTTGATCCACAGCAAGGCGGTTGATAACGCGGGCCTGACGCTCGCTGCACAGCGCTTCGAAGTCTTCAAAGGTGCAAAAGTGAATGTTGGGCGTGTTGTACCAGGTGTAGGGCAGAAATTCAGAAACCGGCATGCGGCCCTTGCTGGCCAAATACCAGCGGCAGCGCCAGTGACCGAAATTCGGGAAGGTGATGATGCACTGGCGGCCAACGCGCAGCATTTCGTCGAGAATTCGGTCGGGGTAGTGCACCGCTTGCAGGGCTTGGGTCATGACGACGATGTCGAAACTGTTGCTGGCAAAGTTACCCAGCCCTTTGTCCAGATCCTGCTCAATAACGTTGATGCCCTTGGCGACGCACTCGGCAATGTTGTCCGGGTCGTTCTCAAGGCCGTAGCCGGTCACTTGCTTGTTATCGCGCAACCAGCTCAGCAGTTCGCCATTACCACAACCGAGGTCGAGCACGCGGCTGCCGGCGGGGATCCAGTCTTGGATGATTTCCAGGTCGGCTCTCATGGCGTTCTCACAGTTCTATGCGGTTCATGTAATTGCTGAAGGCTTGCAGGTAACGCGGGATCGGAATCAGGAAGGCGTCATGGCCTTGCGGAGCGTCGATCTCCAGATAGCAAACGTCTTTTTTGGCAGCCATCAAGGCGTCGACCAATTCTCGCGAGCGCGCTGGCGAGAAACGCCAGTCGGTGGTGAACGACATCACGCAAAAGCGTGCAGTGGCGCCCGCGAAGGTTTGGGCCAGATCGTCATTGAAGTTGGCAGCCGGGTCGAAGTAGTCCAGCGCCTTGGTCATCAGCAAATAGGTGTTGGCGTCAAAACGACCGGAAAACTCTTCACCCTGATAACGCAGGTAGCTTTCTACCTGAAACTCCACGCTGTGGAAGTCGTAGTTGAGGTTTTCGTTTTTCAGGCCACGACCAAACTTCTCGCCCATCGAGTCATCGGACAGGTAAGTAATGTGCCCCACCATGCGTGCCAGCATCAGGCCGCGCTTGGGGATGACGCCCTGTTCCATGAACGAACCGCCATGGAACTCGGGGTCGGTCAGGATGGCTTGGCGCGCGACTTCGTTGAACGCAATGTTCTGCGCAGACAGCTTTGGTGCTGAAGCGATTGCCAGGCAATGGCGCAGACGATCCGGGTAGCTGATGCTCCACTGCAAGGCTTGCATGCCGCCCAAGCTGCCGCCGATTACCGCCGCCCACTGGGTAATGCCCAAGCGGTCGGCCAAGCGTGCCTGGCTGTGTACCCAGTCTTCAACTGTCAGCACCGGGAACTGGGCGCCAAACGGGCGGCCGGTTTCGGGGTTAATGCTGCCGGGGCCGGTCGACCCGTTGCAGCCGCCCAGGTTGTTCAGGCTGACGACAAAAAACGTGTTGGTGTCGATGGGTTTGCCGGGGCCGATGCAGCTGTCCCACCAACCGGGTTTGCGGTCGTCGACACTGTGAAAGCCTGCGGCGTGATGGTGCCCGGAGAGCGCATGGCAAATCAGCACGGCATTGCTGCCCGTGGCATTGAGCGTGCCGTAGGTTTCGTAAATCAGGTCATAGGCTGGCAATGAGCGCCCGCAGGCCAAAGCGAGCGGTTCGCTGAAGTGTGCAATTTGCGGCACAACCAGACCAACGGAATCGGGGGGAAAGGCAGCTGGCATTGACCCTGCTCTCATTTAAATGAGGCGTAAGTCTAATGAGCGGGGCACTGAGCGGCAAGCAATGGTCTGGGCTGATTTCGTTGATGAGCGCCGACCTGTAGCAGCTGCCGAAGGCTGCGTTCGGCGGCGAAGCCGTCGCACAGTCAAACTGTGCGGTGTGACAGCCAGATTTGGCCCGCAAGGTTTACGGCCGCTACGCAACCGAACACAGCCTTCGGCAGCTGTTACAAAAGATCAGGTCTGGTCAACCCAGGTAAATCCGGCAGCTTTTTCGGCCCGTGCAAGCGCACGCGTTTTTGCCGGTTGAGTTCGCCGCTGATCAGGCTGACCTGACTTTTTGAAATGCCAAATGCCTTGGCCAGAAAGGCCATCAGGTGGGCGTTGGCTTTGCCTTCTACCGGAGGGGCAGTCAGACGGATTTTCAAACGGTCACCGTGCAGGCCAGCAAACTCGTCGCTGCTGGCCTTCGGTTGCAGGTGACAGTCGAGAATCAGGTCTTCACCGTCCCAACGGAAGTAGCTCATCAGATCAAGCCAAACAGCACAACTGGCATGCCGACGTACATGGCCAATGGCGGTATCACAAAGCTTTGGATCAGTTGAATCACCATGAATGCCAATATCGGCGAAATATCCAACCCGCCCATGCTTGGCAGAAAGCGGCGGAACGGCGCCAACGCAGGCTCGGTGATTTGGTTGACCAGCTCAGCACCGGGGCTGGTGCTACCCGGCGCAACCCACGACAGGATTACGCTGATGATCAGGGCAAAGAAGAACACCTTCAAAAACAGCGCCGTCACACCAATGATTGCCCACGCCAGCAGCCCCAACACGTTGAACGACATGTAGCTCAGGGTCAGCACCACGGCGAAGATCACCATTTGCACGACGATCGCCAATACCAGCGACGACATGTCCAGCCCGAATAGGCTCGGGATCACGCGGCGCAAAGGCTTGAGCAGCGGCTGTGTGGCTTTAACGGTGAACTGGCACAGCGGGTTGTAGAAGTTGGCCCGTACCAGTTGCAGGATGAAACGTAGCAGTACAACCAACAGGTAGAGGCTACCCAAGGTTTGAATCACGAAAATGGCAGCGCCATTAAGTCCAGACATCATGTGCTCCTTATTGACCCAATTGTTCGGCCATCTCGGCCGAGCGGTGCGCGGCGGCACTCAATGCTTTTTCGACCATGGCTTCAAAACCACTGGCTTGAAACGATTTGATAGCAGCTTCGGTAGTGCCCGCAGGCGACGTTACACGACGGCGCAACTCAGCGGCGTCAACGTCGCTACCCACCGCCATGTGAGCGGCGCCCAGCGCGGTCTGTTGTGCAAGCTGCTCGGCCACATCACGGGTTAGCCCCAGCTTGACGCCAGCGTCAGTCATGGCTTCGATCAGCAAGAAGAAATACGCCGGGCCACTGCCCGATACCGCCGTCACGGCATCGATTTGTGCTTCTTGATCAACCCAAACAACGAGACCTACGGCGCTCAACAGCTCATCCGCCTGTGTGCGTTGCTCAGCAGTCACTGATGCCGTGGCGTACAAACCGCTAACGCCTTTGCCCAGCAACGCCGGGGTGTTGGGCATGCAGCGTACCAGTGGTTGCTCGCCCAGCCAGTTAAGCAGGCTTGTGCAGGTAATGCCTGCGGCGATGGACACCAACAGTTGATGCGGTTTGAGGTGTGGGCGCAGGTCTTGGCACACCGCTTTCATGGCTTGTGGCTTGACTGCGATCACAATCACATCAGCGTCCGCAACGGCTTGTGCGTTGTCGGCAAACACCTCAATGCCATGTTCAGTCGCGACCTTGGCCCGTGTTTCGGCGCCGGGATCGCTGGCGCGGATCTGTGCAGCGTCCAGACCTTTGGCCCGCAGGCCGCCGATCAGGCTGGAGGCCATGTTGCCGGCCCCGATAAAGGCAATACACGTCTTGCTCATAACAGATCCTTATAAAAAATGGACGGCCCTTCTCAGGCCTGACTGTAGTCGCGAGCGCCAAATAACGCGGTGCCGATTCGCACCCACGTCGCGCCTTGGGCAATGGCCGACTCAAGGTCATGGCTCATGCCCATTGAAAGCGTATCGAGCCCCATGTTCAGGCTTTGCAACAATGTGCGGACTGTCGCGAAGGCAGCATCTTGCTCCGAGCGGTCGTCGGTCGGCTCCGGGATCGCCATCAAACCGCGCAGTTTCAGGCGCGGCAATGCATCGATAGCGGCCGCCAGCGCTGGCAAGTCTTGCGGCGTACAGCCCGATTTACTGGCCTCGCCACTGACATTGACCTGAATGCAGATGTTCAGCGGCGGCAAGTCCGCTGGGCGCTGCTCAGACAAACGCTGGGCAATTTTTAAGCGATCTACGGAATGCACCCACGCAAAATGCTCGGCGATGTCACGCGTCTTGTTCGATTGAATGGGGCCAATGAAGTGCCAACACAAGGGCAGGTCAGCTAATTCAACCTGCTTGGCGCGAGCTTCTTGCAGGTAGTTTTCGCCAAAATCGCGAAGCCCGGCGGCGTAGGCTTCACGCAGCGCTGCGGCGGGTTTGGTCTTGCTGACCGCGAGTAAGTGAACGCTGGTTACATCGCGTTGCACAGCCAGTGCTGCGTCGCGGATGCGCGCCTCAACCAGAGCAATGTTGCCTGCTATCGTGGACATTCATTTAAGCCCGCCGTTGTGAAAGTCAGCGGCATTCTACTGGAATTGGGAGGGGGGATGGATATCGCCGACCTGTTGGCGCTTAGCGTCAGCCAAGGCGCTTCAGACTTGCACCTGTCGGCAGGTGTAGCGCCGATGCTACGCATAGACGGTGCAATGACGCGTTGTGAACTGCCTGTGCTGACGTGCGATCAGGTGCGAGCCCTTATTCACAGCGTAATGAGTGATGCCCAGCGCTGTGCGTTTGAGGCCGAACTTGAGGCTGACTTTTCCTGCGAGGTGCCGACGCTGGGGCGCTTTCGGGTAAATGCCTTTGAGCAGCAGCGGGGTGCTGGGGCGGTGTTTCGCACCATTGCCTCTTCAGTGCCGAGCCTGGAGTCGCTGGGGTTGGGCGAGGTATTCAAGCAACTCTGCGACACGCCACGAGGGCTGGTGTTGGTGACGGGCGCAACCGGCTCGGGCAAAACCACCACCTTGGCAGCGATGATCGATCACCTGAACGCCACTCGCCCGCTGCACATCCTCACGATTGAAGACCCCATTGAATTCATCCACCAGCCTAAGTGCAGCCTGATCAATCAGCGCGAGGTGCAGCGCAATACCCACAGCTTTGCGGCGGCGTTACGTTCGGCTCTGCGTGAAGACCCCGACGTAATCATGCTGGGCGAGATGCGTGATCTGGACACCATTCGCTTGGCGCTGACTGCGGCTGAAACCGGGCACTTGGTGCTTGCCACCTTGCACACACCGTCAGCGGCCAAAACCATTGATCGAGTCGTGGATGTGTTTGCGGCAGAAGAAAAGGCGATGGTGCGCGCCATGCTGTCTGAGTCACTGCAGGCGGTGATTTCCCAAACGCTGGTCAACAAGAAGGGTGGCGGACGCGTGGCGGCACACGAAATCATGCTGGGCACGCCAGCCATTCGAAACCTGATTCGGGAAAACAAAGTGGCGCAGATGGTCTCAGCCATTCAAACCGGCGCGGCCGTGGGCATGCAGACGCTGGAGATGAGCCTGAAAAGGCTGAAAGACAAAGGGGTAATCGAAGCTTCATAGGCGCTGTCGAGGCACGAAGACTGCGAGCTTTTGACCCTCAAGATCAAATGATCGCAGCCTCATTTCACTCGACAGCTCCTACGAGTGGGTTGCTGGCCAGAAGCTAGCGCTGAACCACTTGCAGATTGCTTTGCTCTTTAGGCAATACACGCTTGGCAACCACGTAGTGGCTCTGCCAGTAAGGCTTCTTCAAGGTGTCGATCGTCACGGACTTGCCACGACGCGGCGCGTGAATGAAGCGGTCATTGCCCAAGTAAATGGCAACATGGTTGACCTTGCGGCTCTTGATGTTGAAAAACAGCAAGTCGCCGGGCTTCAAGTCCTTGCGATCCACTTTTTGCCCATGACCGCTGGCCATAGCGCTGGAGCTGCGTGGCAGATTGACCGCCGCCACGTCATTGAAGGCGTATTTCACCAGCCCGCTGCAATCGAACCCTTTAGTTGGGCTGCTGCCGCCCCAACGATAAGGGGTGCCCAACACATTTACTGCACGGCTGAGCACGGAGCTGCTTTGCTTGTTTGCGGCTACCAGCGAGGCGGTTGCAATTTTGCCAGGCGCTTTACGAGACGCTTTACTCAGCGTTGGGCGTGCTACGGTTTTGCTCTTGGTGGCAACAAAGGCTGGGGTCGCAGATGACTTTGCGGTGTAGCCTGTGAAGCCTGAAGGAAGATGTTGCTCACGATTGGTGGCGTGGGCGGCCAGTGGCATTAATAGGCAAATGGTTAGCCATGTCTTGAATATTGGTCGCATTCGGCAGGGCTCTGAATAGGTAAGCGCGCAACTTTATAACAGCTTTTTTGTCCTTTCTCAGGCCGTTTGTCGATTGGCCGCGAGGGGTAAAAAGCACAATCGGCGTGGCAAGTTGTCACATGCCTGTCGTACAGGTCAGGTGATACAAGGCTTTGCGCCATTTTTTGTAAGACACTTTTACCTGTTGCAAGACAGTAAAAAAGTCACAAAAAAAATCACAATATTTTTCTATCAGCATCAAAGAGGGTGTTTATGAGCGGCTATCGAGACGATACCCACAGCAAAGTGCTGGGTTATTTACTTTGGATTTTGGGTTTTACCGGGGCGCATCGCTTTTATTACGGCAAGCCAGTAACCGGCACAATCTGGTTTTTCACGCTGGGCTTGTTGGGTATTGGCTGGCTGATCGACTTGTTTCTGATCCCAAGCATGGACCGCGAGGCAGACCTGCGCTTTACCGCCGGGGATACCGACTACAGCGTGGCCTGGATTCTGCTGACGTTTTTGGGGTTGTTCGGCGTACACCGTATGTACATGGGCAAGTGGATCACCGGGATCATCTACCTGTGCACCGGCGGTTTGTTTTTGCTCGGCATCCTTTATGACTTCTGGACGCTGAACACTCAGATTTCGATCAAGAACGCTGAGCGTCGGTAAACAAAGCATCCCAACCTGTAGTCGCGGCTGAACGCTGCGATAAGGAGCAAAGGTCCTTTCAAAAGCTATTGCAGCCTTTGGCAGCGACTACAGGTTAGTCATCAGATGTCAGCCTTCGTAACTGATGCGGCCATCCACCAGCGTGTAACGCACGGCGCTCGGCAGGCAATGGCCCAAGAACGGGCAGTTGTCGCCTTTGGAGTGCCACTTTTCACCCGCCACCGTTGAAGCCGCCGGGTCAAACAGCACCAAGTCTGCAGCAGCCCCCACGCTCAAACGCCCCGCAGGCAAGCGTAAAGCATCAGCCGGGCCTGTGCTCAGGCGTGCCAGCAGTGTCGGCAAGTCCAGCAAACCGTCTTGCACCAAGGTCATCGCCAGCGGCAACAGCAATTCGACACTGCTGATGCCCGGCTCGGTGGCGCCGAACGGTGCCAGCTTGGCGTCACGCTCGTGGGGTTGGTGATGGCTGGAGATGGCTTGCACCACGCCAGACTTCACCGCCTCACGCAGACCGTCGCGGTCAGCACGGGTACGCAGCGGCGGCTGTACGTGGTACACGCTGGAGAAGTCCACCAGCGCCTCGTCCGTCAAAATCAGTTGATACAGCGCCACATCAGCGGTCACTTTCAACCCGCGAGCTTGTGCCTGTGCAATCAGCGCCACCCCACGCGCACTGGTCAACTGGCTGAAGTGTGCGCGAACACCGCTTTGTTCAACCAACAGCAGATCGCGGGCCAAGGCCACGGTTTCAGCTGTTTCCGGGATGCCCGGCAAGCCACGGAACGCCGCCATTGCGCCATCATGGGCCAGGCCGCCTTCGGCCAGATCACGATCCTGCGAGTGAAAAATCACAGTCAGGTCGAAGGTCGCTGCGTATTCCAGTGCGCGGCACAGGGTGCGGGTGTTGGTGAAACTGTTAAGGCCATTGCCGAAGGCGACGCAACCCGCGTCACGCAGGGCAATCAGCTCGGCCAACTGCTCACCGTCCAGCCCTTTGCTCAGGGCGCCCACAGGGAACACCTTGCAGTTACCCGCTTCGCGAGCACGATCAAGGATCAACTCCGCCACCGCCGAGGTGTCGAGCACAGGCTTGGTCAACGGCGGGCAGCACAGGCTGGTCACGCCACCGGCTGCGGCAGCACGGGTTTCAGTGGCGATAGTGCCTTTGCGGCTGTAACCCGGCTCGCGCAGGGCAACGTTGAGGTCAACCAGCCCCGGCGCGGCAATCAGGCCTTTGGCGTCCAGGGTTTGGGTTGGGGTAAAACCGGCGGGTGCGGCGCCGATAGCAATGATCTTGCCTGCTTCCAGATGCAGGTCAGTCACTTGGTCCAGCTGGCTGGCCGGATCAATCACGCGGGCGCCGAGAATGCTGAGCTTCACTGGGCGTTCTCCTGTTCGAATTGGCGCTGGGCAGTTTGCCCGCTCATGGTCATGGACAACACAGCCATGCGCACGGCAATGCCGTAAGTCACTTGATTGAGGATGACCGAGTGCGGGCCATCGGCCACCGCCGACTCAATCTCGACGCCACGGTTGATCGGGCCGGGGTGCATCACGATGCAATCCGGTTTGGCCCCGGCCAGGCGCGCCGTGGTCAGGCCGAACAGGCGATAGAATTCGCCTTCGCTTGGCAGCAAGCCGCCAGACATACGCTCGCGTTGCAGGCGCAACATGATCACAACGTCCACGTCTTTCAGGCCTTCTGACATGTCGGTGTAGACCTTCACGCCGTATTGCTCGATGCCAATGGGCAACAAGGTCTTGGGCGCGATGACGCGAATGTCCTTACACCCCAGCGTCTTGAGGGCAATCATGTTGGAGCGTGCCACTCGCGAGTGCAGGATGTCGCCAACGATAGCCACCGACAGGTTTTCGAACCCACCTTTGTGGCGACGAATAGTCAGCATGTCGAGCATGCCCTGGGTCGGGTGCGCGTGGCGGCCGTCGCCGCCGTTGATAATTGCGACCTGTGGGCACACGTGCTCGGCAATAAAATGCGCCGCCCCCGAATCGCCATGACGCACGACGAACATATCGGCGGCCATCGCCTCAAGGTTGCGCAGAGTGTCGAGCAACGTCTCACCCTTGCTCGCCGACGAGGTAGACACGTTCAGCGTGATCACGTCAGCAGACAACCGCTGAGCGGCCATTTCAAAGGTGGTGCGAGTACGGGTGGAGTTTTCAAAGAACACGTTGCACACCGTTTTACCGCGCAACAACGGGACTTTTTTGACCGCACGGGCGCCGACTTCAAGGAACGAGTCAGCGGTGTCGAGGATTTCTGTCAGCAGCTCACGGGACAAACCGTCGAGCGACAGGAAGTGGCGCAGCTGGCCCTGATCATTGAGCTGCAGCGGGCGCTTGGCGTCTATAGGCGTCATCGCAGTGGTCTCTTAAAGGGCTGGGTCTTGAGATAGATCTTGAAGTTCGAGTGTCAGTGGCGCGGGGCCAGAGAGCTTTACCCGCTCGCTGGGCTTAAGCGACAAGGTCGCACCCACCACATTTGGCCGGATCGGCAGCTCGGCGGCATCAAGGTCCAACAGGGTCACCAGCGTCACGCTGGCCGGACGACCATAGTCGAACAATTCGTTGAGCGCGGCGCGAATGGTGCGACCACTCATCAGCACGTCGTCGATCAGCACCAGATGCTGGCCCTCGATCTCAAACGGCAAATCGGAGGGACGCACTTGCGGGTGCAAGCCGTTCTGGCTGAAGTCATCGCGGTAAAACGACACGTCCAGCGTGCCCAGCGGCGCGTCGTTGCCCAGCTCACGCAGCAGTGCTTGGGCAACCCAAATGCCACCGGTGCGAATACCAATAAAGCGCGGTTCAGTGATGTTGCGACGGGCCAGATGGGCCTGAAGATCAAGCGCCATCTGAGAGATCAGTTCAGCGGGAACAGGCAGGATCATGGTGGCTCCTTAAAGGCCCGCGCAGAATGCATGCAGCGGCGGGCGCAAACAATGAGGTGCGTCAATCATTCCAACGCAGTGTCAGGCTTGAGATTCAGCCGGGTTTTCGTCGAGCCAGCCTTGCAGCACCAGCTTGGCGGCGATGGCATCCACCGGGTTGTCGCGGTAACTGCCGCGCTGGCCGCCTTGGGCTTTGCGTTCGCCCTTGGCTTCGAAGGTGGTCAGGCGTTCGTCGTGAGTAAAGACGGGCAGATTGAAGCGGCCATTAAGGCGATTGGCAAATTTTTGCGCCCGGGCGCAGAACTCGCTGGGCGTGCCGTCCATGTGCAATGGCATGCCGACCACCATCGCGTCGGGTTGCCACTCTTTAATCAGCTTTTCGATCTCTTCCCACTTCGGAATGCCGTTCTCGGCTTTCAAGTTGCACAGCTCGCGAGCTTGGCCGGTAATCATTTGGCCAACGGCCACGCCGATAGAGCGGGTGCCGTAGTCAAAGCCCAGCAGTAAACGAAGGCCGGCCATCAGCAATGACCCGTTTGAGTACTTAACAAGTTGAGGTTAACTCCCAAGTGTTTGGCGGCAGCGTCAAGGCGCAGCTCGCTGGAGGTTTCAAACAAAATATCGGCCGCGTACGGGCAAGTCAGCCAAGCGTTATCGAGCAGTTCGGCCTCAAGCTGGCCGGGCTCCCAGCCCGCGTAGCCCAAGCAAATCAGGCTGCGTTTTGGGCCAAGGCCATCGGCAATGCTGCCCAGTACGTCGACCGAGGTGGTCAGTGCCAGCCCATCGTCAAGTTCAACCGTGGCGTCAAAGCTCATGCTCGCCGGGTGCAGGACAAAACCGCGGTCTGTCATGACCGGGCCGCCCCCGTAAATGGGCACGTGGTGGCACAAAGCTGTGTTGGCGACATCGGGTCGCAACTGCTCAAGAATGTCCGCCAGACTGAGTTCCAGCGGCCGATTGATCACCAGTCCCATCGCGCCATTGGCCGTGTGTTCGACGATATACGTCACGGTCTGCGCAAAGTTGGGGTCGACCATGTGCGGCATGGCGATCAGGAACTGATGCTTGAGGTAAGTCGGTGCGTGGTTTTTCATGGGCCTAAGTGTGGCGCTGACAGGTGAAACTGACAAGTTGGGAGTGAAGATTGCTACGGGCCACACGCTACTAATTACTGGACAGTCGATCACCTTGGGCGAAGCGCCAGGTGCGGATGATTTCGAGCCGGTCGATATCCGCCAAATCGCCTGTGAACGGGGCAAACGGAGCCGCCAGTCGCACAATGCGCTGTGCCGCTTGATCCAGCAGCGGCTGGCCAGAAGACTCCAGCACCAATACTTCGTGCAAAGAGCCGTCTCGATTGATCGACACCAGTAGCCGCAACTTGCCGTAGATTTTTTCGCGGCGTGCTTCATCCGGGTAGTTGAGGTTGCCGATACGCTCAATCTTTTTGCGCCAGTCTTCTTTGTACCAAGCGCCTTTGTCGCGCATGGTGGAGGCGGCGCTCATGCGGTAAATTTTCGGGCGTTTGGCGTACAGCTGCTGCTCGTTGGCCAGTTCTGCTTCCAGGCTGGAAATCTCGCTAGACAGCTGAGAGCTGTCAAACGTAGGCAAAGCACGCTGAACAGGCTCTGGGGTTGGGGCTTTTTGCTTTTCGACCTGCGCCTTTTTAGGCTTGGGCGCGGTGGTCACCACAGCGGCTTTGCTGGCAACTGGCTTCTCTTGTGGGCGGGCCGCAGGCGGGGGCGTTACTTTTTTGATCTCGACATCGTTGAATGGCGCAACTTCGGTGGTCGTCGGTTTGGCTTTTTTGTCCAACGTGCCGCTGCCCTGATTGTCGTGCTCGGCCAGAAAGTCGGGTTTTTCCTTGGGTTTTTCACCCTTGAAAGGCGAAAGCGTGACTTCAATCGTTCTGCTGATTTGCTCAGGTTTGGCGAACGTAAAGCCCACGCCCAGAATCACCGCCAAGTGGATCAGCGCTGCCACAAACAGGGTAAAACCCAGACGATCAGCTGCGCGCACGCCGCTGTGGCTGAGTTCAGGTGGCAGGTCGCTGGGGAGTGTCATGGCAAAAAGACCAACATCGCGGGTTTCACAGGCTGCGCATGATAGCGCAATGTTGGTCTGTTTCTGGCGGCAACGATCAGCGAGCGGCGAGCTTACGCTCAATGGCGTCCATCAGCAGTGCGCCGATGTTGGTGCCAAAGGCGTTGTCGATCTCACGGATGCAGGTTGGGCTGGTGACGTTGATTTCGGTCAGGTGCTCACCGATGACGTCCAGACCCACAAACAACAAGCCCTTTTCACGCAGGGTTGGGCCAACCTGGGCTGCAATCCAGCGATCTTTTTCGCTCAATGGACGGGCTTCACCACGGCCGCCAGCGGCCAAGTTGCCACGGGTCTCGCCCTGCGCCGGGATGCGTGCCAGGCAATACGGCACGGGTTCACCGTCGATCATCAGGATGCGCTTGTCGCCGTCCTTGATTGCCGGCAAGTAGCCTTGCGCCATGATTTGCTGCGTGCCGTTGGCGGTCAGGGTTTCGAGAATCACTGACAGGTTTGGATCGCCCACACGGTGACGAAAGATCGAAGTGCCGCCCATGCCGTCCAGCGGCTTGAGGATCACATCGCCATGCAGCGCCGCAAATTCACGCAGTACATCAGCACGGCGGCTGACCACGGTCGGTGGCGTGCATTGTGTGAACTGAGTGGCGAACAGTTTTTCGTTGCAGTCACGCAGGCTTTGCGGCTTGTTGACGATCAACACACCGTCGCGCTCGGCTTGTTCCAGCAGGTACGTGGAGTACACAAATTCCATGTCGAACGGCGGGTCTTTGCGCATCAGGATCACGTCCAGATCGCTCAGTGCCGTGTCGGTCTCGGCGTCCAGCTCAAACCATTTTTCTGGGTTGGCGAACACCTTGAGCGGCTTCATCCGGGCACGTGCTTTACCTTCAGTGAGGTAAAGGTCTTGCTGTTCCATGTAGAACAAGGTCCAGCCGCGATCCTGTGCGGCCAGCAGCATGGCCAGCGAGCTGTCCTTCTTATAGGAGATGCCCGCAATGGGGTCCATGACAATCCCGACTCGAACGCTCATGGCGAATTCCTCAAATAAATAGTGGGCGCAAAGGCTCTAAAAAGTGGCGCCAGAGTGGCGCTGAGTGTGGCCCCGGTCAAGGAAAAACCGCCAGCACTGGCATGGGCTGGGTTGGCAGATAGATTGCCTGTAGAGACTGTGCTAAAAAGGCTCGCACAACGCTTGCAGCCCTTGGCTACCAAGGTTTTTGGATTTAGCGCCTGATATTTGTAACAAAACGGGTCGCCGTGGCGATGGTAGAGCACATATGGATAAGCATTCCAGCGCCTTAAAGGTGATGGTGATCGACGATTCGAAAACCATTCGCCGCACCGCCGAAACGCTGCTCAAAAACGTGGGTTGCGACGTCATTACGGCCATCGACGGCTTCGATGCGCTGGCCAAAATTGTCGATCATCATCCGCACATTATTTTTGTCGACATCATGATGCCGCGCCTGGATGGCTATCAGACCTGCGCACTGATCAAAAACCACCGGGCGTTCAAGTCGACACCTGTGATTATGCTGTCGTCCAAAGATGGGCTGTTCGACAAGGCCAAAGGAAGAATTGTGGGCTCTGATCAATTTTTGACCAAGCCTTTCAGCCGGGATGAATTGTTGAGTGCGATCAAGGCTCACGTACCGGGTTTCAACGTCGTGCAAAACGCTCAATGACACTCGGCTAAATAGACCGGGCACTTAAATAGATGGGGTACGCCATGGCTCGCATTCTGATCGTCGATGACTCGCCGACTGAAATGTACAAACTGACCGACATGCTCAAACGGCACGGCTATGAAGTGCTTCAGGCAGTCAACGGCGCTGATGGCGTGGCCCTGGCTCGCCTAGAAAAGCCGGACGCTGTGTTGATGGACATCGTGATGCCGGGGCTCAATGGTTTTCAGGCCACCCGCCAACTGACCAAAGACCCGGAAACCAGCGCCATCCCGGTGATTGTGGTGACCACCAAAGATCAAGAAACTGACAGGGTCTGGGCCACCCGCCAAGGTGCTAAGGACTACCTGACCAAGCCTGTAGAGGAAGTAGAACTGGTCCTGATGCTCAAAAAGGTATTGAGTGGCAACCCTAGCCAACCACGTCCCCCTCATGCCTGACTCATTGACGGCCTTCGAACTGCTGTTAGAGATTGATCAGCGTTGTCGCACGCTGGCGGCAGGGTTGGTGGCTCAAGAGTCAAAGCTAAGCACGTGGAGCGGTATTGGCTTTCGCATCGGCGAGCATTGTTTTGTGGCGCCGATGGGTGAAATCGCTGAAATCCTCCACGAACCGCGCTTCACACTGTTGCCGGGCGTAAAACCCTGGGTCAAGGGCGTGGCCAACCTGCGCGGCCAATTGCTGCCGATTATGGATTTATCCGGCTTTTTTGGCGGCGAGTTATCGGCCTTGCGCAAACAGCGCCGGGTGCTGGTGGTCGAGTTCAAGGATGTGTTTGTCGGGTTGCAGGTCGACGAAGTACTGGGCATGCAGCACTTCGATCAACACGATTTGAGAACGGGCGAACAGTCGTTACCTGGCCTTCAATTTGCCCCTTATCTGCAAGGGCGCTTTAGCGCTGAGCATGACTGGTGGGTATTTAGCCCGTTTGCCCTGGCCCAGGCGCCGAGCTTTTGGGCGGTAGCGGTGTGAATGAGGCTTACTTTTTATCTTCAGCTATAAAACAGGATCTCAGGGCCTGATCGATGACCACAGCACATACCGCTAAACCAATGGAAGGGTCGCGCAGTCGTTCGCAGATCATCGCGCTTTTTATCGTCCTGATTGTGTTCATCATGCTGTTGTTCGCCAACTTCGCTTACCTCAACACCCAGTCAAGCTACGACAAGCAATACATCAGCCATGCTGGCGAGTTGCGGGTGCTTTCGCAGCGCATCGCTAAAAACGCCACGGAAGCGGCTGCCGGCAAAGCGGCGGCGTTCAAGCTGTTAAGTGATGCACGCAACGATTTCAGCCAACGTTGGGCTTACCTGAAAAAGGGCGATAAAAGCACCGGCCTGCCTGCTGCCCCTGCTGCTGTACACAAAGAGATGCAAGCCGTTCAGCGTGACTGGGAACAACTGCTGAGCAACGTCAACGCTATTTTGGCCAGCGAGCAAACGGTGCTGTCGCTGCACCAAGTGGCCGCGACCTTGGCCGAAACAGTGCCGCAGTTACAGGTTGAATACGAAAAAGTCGTCGAGATCCTGTTGCAGCGCGGCGCCCCGGCCAGCCAAGTAGCGCTGGCGCAACGTCAATCATTGTTGGCCGAACGCATTTTGGGCGCCGTTAACACGGTGCTCGCGGGGGATGAAAACGCTGTACAGGCCGCTGATACGTTTGGCCGCGATGCCAATCGATTCGGGCAAGTGCTCAATGGCATGCTCGAAGGCAACGCCGGGCTCAGAATCGCAGAGGTCGAAGACAAGGACGCCCGCGCCCGCCTGCTGGAAATCTCGGAGCTGTTCCAGTTTGTGTCCGGCTCGGTGGATGAAATTCTTGAGACCTCCCCGCAGCTGTTCCATGTGCGCGAAGCCGCGAGCAACATTTTTAGCCTGTCACAAACCTTGCTCGATGAAGCCTCAATGCTGGCCAACGGTTTTGAAAATCTGGCCAACGGGCGTGCGCTGGACATTATTGGCGGTTACGTTTTGGGCTTGTTGGCGCTGGCTTCCATCATCCTGATTGGCTTGGTGATGGTGCGCGAAACCAATCGGCAATTGCGCGAAACCGCCGAGAAAAACGACCGCAATCAAAACGCGATCATGCGCTTACTGGACGAAATCGCAGACCTGGCCGATGGCGACCTGACCGTAACCGCCTCGGTGACCGAGGACTTCACCGGCACCATTGCCGACTCGATTAACTATTCGGTCGACCAACTGCGTGATCTGGTGGCCACGATTAACCTCACCGCAGGCCAAGTGGCAGCGGCAGTGCAAGAAACCCAAGCCACCGCCATGCAATTGGCCGAGGCCTCAGAGCATCAGGCTCAACAAATTAGCGAAGCCTCGGGCGCCGTGCAGCAAATGGTTCACTCCATCGACCAAGTATCGGCCAACGCCTCTGAGTCTTCGGCGGTGGCAGAGCGGTCGGTGGCGATTGCCAACAAGGGCAATGAGGTGGTGCACAACACCATCCACGGCATGGACAACATTCGCGACCAGATTCAAGACACCGCTAAGCGCATTAAACGGTTGGGCGAGTCTTCTCAGGAAATCGGCGACATTGTCAGCCTGATTGATGACATTGCAGACCAAACCAACATATTGGCGCTGAATGCGGCCATTCAAGCCTCGATGGCCGGCGATGCCGGGCGTGGGTTTGCGGTGGTGGCCGATGAGGTTCAACGCCTTGCTGAGCGATCCTCTGCGGCCACGCGCCAGATCGAGACGCTGGTGCGGGCGATTCAGGCCGACACCAATGAGGCGGTCATTTCGATGGAGCAAACCACCACCGAGGTGGTGCGCGGGGCTCGTTTGGCACAAGACGCCGGGGTTGCGCTTGAAGAAATCGAAGGTGTCTCGCAAAACCTGGCTGACCTGATTCAGCGCATCTCCAACGCCGCCCAACAACAAGCCAACTCCGCAGGGCAGATTTCGCTGACGATGAACATCATTCAGCAGATCACCAATCAAACGTCTTCCGGCTCAACAGCCACGGCGGACAGCATTGGTAATTTGGCCAAAATGGCCAGCCAACTGCGCCGCTCAGTGTCCGGCTTTACCTTGCCTGCCACGCCTAAAGACGGCGACCCAAAGTAGTGCGGCGCAAATCTGACTGGAGTCGTTATGGTTGACCGGCACGACTACGTGGCCCTGGAGTGGGTTAAAGGCGAAATCGCCGACACCTTGAAACAGGCTCGCGCAGCACTGGACGGTTATGTCCTGCACCCGATGCCCGAGACACTGGCGCAGTGTCTGGAGTGCGTGCATCAGGTGCATGGTAGTTTGCTGATGGTCGAGTTTTATGGCGCGGCCTTGTTGGCCGAAGAAATGGAGCATCTGGTGATGGCGCTGCAACAAGGCCGCGTCAGTCAGCTCGATGAAGCCCTGCGGCTGTTGCAGCAAGCATTCAGCCAATTGCCGTTGTACCTGGATCGCGTACACAGTGCGCGCCGCGATTGGCCATTGGTGGTGTTGCCGCTGATCAACGACCTGCGCACCGCTCGGGGCGAGGCGCTTTTATCTGAAACCAGCCTGTTCAGCCCGCCGCTGTTAACGTTGCCCGAGCTGGATGACAGCGCATTGGCGCAACTTGCCCCCGCGGACTTGCCCCAACAGGTGCGAGCTGCACGCCAAGCGCTGCAAAGCGCGTTGCTGGGTTTGCTGCGCGAAGAAGACGTACGCACCAATCTGGAACTGTTAGCCAACCTATTTGAGCAGCTCAAGGGGTGGTGCAAAGGGGCGCCTTTAAATTCGCTGTGGCAAATTAGCGCCGCCTTGATCGAAGGCATGCTCAAGGGCGAAGTTGCGAACAGCCCGGCGCTGCGCAGTTTGCTTAAAGAGTCAGACAAAGAGCTCAAGCGCCTGCTGGAACAAGGCATTGAGGGCATCAATCAACCGGCACCCGATGAACTGCTCAGAAGCCTGCTGTTTTACATCGCCAAGGCTGAACGGCCCACGCCGAAAATGCTCGCACTGAAAAACCGTTATGAGCTGGACGAAGCCATGCCCGACGCGGCAATGGTGGATGAAGAGCGCGCGCGGCTGGCCGGGCCTGATCGTGATGCCATGCGTTCGGTGGTGGCGGCGCTGTGCGAAGAGCTGGTGCGGGTCAAAGAGCGCCTCGACCTGTTCGTACGCAGCGACCGCTTGCATGTTTCAGAACTGAGCAGCCTGATGGCGCCTTTGCGCCAAATCGCCGACACCTTGGCGGTGCTGGGGTTTGGTCAGCCGCGCAAGGTCATCATTGATCAACTGGCCGTGGTGCAAAGCATCGCCCAAGGCCAGCGTGAGCCGACCGACGCTGTGTTGATGGACGTGGCCGCTGCGCTGCTTTATGTGGAGTCCACATTGGCAGGGATGGTCGGTAACGTCGAACCGTCGTTGCACGAAGAAAGCCGCCTGCCCACCACCGACCTGATGCAAATTCACCAGTTGGTCATCAAAGAAGCACGCATCGGCCTTGAAGAAGCCAAAGAGCTGATGGGTGACTATTTGGCGGCTGACCGGGATCGTCAGCATTTACAGCTATTGCCCGGTTTGTTGACGCAAATACGGGGGGCGCTGGCGATGATTCCGTTGAGCCGCGCCGCCAGCCTGTTGCAAGCCTGCAATGACTACATTGCCGAGCATTTGTTAGGGCCGCACTCGCCCAGCGCAGTGCAGCTGGAGCACTTGGCTGACGCGCTGATCAGCATCGAGTATTACTTGGAACGCCTGGCCCAAGACCCCGGCGCTGCTGGCGAAGCTGTATTGGATCGCGCTGAAGAGAGCCTGATCGAGCTGGGTTATGCGCCAATGGAGCGCAACGTGCCGCTGCTCGATGACGTGCTCAGCCCCAACGAAGTTCTAGTGATGCAGGACTTGCAGGAGCTGGATGATCCGCAGGTCATGCAAAGTTTGGCCGATGTGCTGGCCAGCCCGTTATCGGCGCTCAACCCGCCTGCGCAACACATCCCCGAGAGTTTGCTGGCACCGCCGGTGGACGAAGAACCCGTTGATGAGGAACTGCTGGAAGTCTTTCTTGAAGAGACCGACGAAGTGCTTGTTGCCTTGCACGACTACCTGCCGCAATGGGTCGCCAACCCTGAAGACAGCGCCGCACTGGCTGAACTGCGACGGGGCTTTCATACCCTAAAAGGCAGCGGGCGCATGGTGCGGGCCTTGGTGTTGGGTGAGCTGGCGTGGGCGATTGAGAACCTGCTCAATCGGGTCATTGAGCGCAGCGTGGCGCCGAGCCCGGCGGTTCAGCAACTGCTCGATGACGTGCTTAATGTATTGCCTGAGCTGATTCAGGAGTTCGCCGAACGCAACCAACGTCAGCGTGAAGATGTTGACCAGTTGGCCGCACGGGCGCACCAGCTGTCCAAAGGCGAGCCTTTGCCGCTGCTGATCGAGCAAGACAGCGCGGGCTTTGATCCTCAGTTGTTGGATATCTTTCGCCAAGAAGCTCAAACCCACCTGGATAGCCTGAACCGCTTTCTTGACCGGGCCAGTGAGCAACTGCCGCTGTACGCCAGCGATGAATTGCAGTTGGCGATGCACACCCTCAAAGGCAGTGCGCACATGGCGGGCGTGCTGCGCATGGCTGAGTTAGCGTCGCCGCTCGATTACCTGGTGCGCGAGTACAAGGCGCACCACATTGCGTTGGATCTGGACGAAGTTGAGTTGCTGCTGGAGGCCGACAGCTTGCTGCACCGAGGCCTCAAGCAACTGGATCTAGACCCGCTGGCTGAAATCTACGGCGCCCGCTCGTTGATTGAACGCACCGAACGCTGGGTCGCAACCCGACTTGAAGCTGTACTGAACGCCCCTGCCACTGGCCTCAAACCCACCCGTGACCCACAGCGTATTGCTGAGTTTTTGGGCCAGGGCATGGACATTTTGTTTGATGCCGAAGACCTGCTGCGGCACTGGCGCCAACATCCTTACGAGCGAGACGGGCTGGATACGTTACTCGACCAATTGACCCTGTTGGGTGAATCGGCACACCTTGCCGATTTGCTGCCCATTGATGAGCTGTGTGAAGCGTTGCTCGACGTGTACGGCGCAGTTGAAGAAAGCAGCCTGAGCGTCAGCGAGCGCTTTTTTCATGAGGCCGACAGCGCCCACGAAGCGTTAATCAGCATGCTCGATCAACTGGCGGCCGGGCAGGAAATCACCCCACGCAACGATCGAGTACACGCCTTGCGCGCCTTGCTGCACGAAGGTTTAGCGCCCGATGCCACAGGGCTGATTCGCCGTGAAGGTGAGCAAACACTAGGCATTACCGAGTTGGGCGCGGCCACTGCGGCGCTGGGTTTGAGCCAGCAGGCTGACAAGGATTTTGACGATGAAATCGTCGCCATCTTCCTTGAGGAAGCCGTGGATATTCTGGACAGCGCGGGCCAAGCGCTGCAGCGCTGGGTCAAAGAGCCCGACAGCTTGGCGGCGCTGTCGTCTTTGCAGCGCGATTTACACACGCTCAAAGGCGGCGCACGCATGGCAGGTATCGGGCCGATTGGTGATCTGGCCCATGAACTGGAACACCTGTACGAAGGCTTGCTGGACCGACGCTTCAGTTACAGCCCGGCGCTGGCTCAGCTATTGGCGAGTAGCCACGCACAGCTGACGCTGTTGCTCGAACAGTTACAACTGCATCAACCGCTGAATGAACCGCAAGCGCTGATACAAGCCTTTCAAGCGTTTCGCTTGCATGACAGCCCGGCGGGCGAGCAACGTCCAGCTGAGCCACCCGCACCGGCGGGGGCCGATGCTGAGCTGCTGGATATCTTCCTTGAAGAAGCTTTTGAGATCATCGAAAGCTCAGGGGCAGCCTTGCTGCGCTGGCAAATTGAGCCGCATAACCCCCTTGAATTGGAAAATCTGCTGCGAGACTTGCACACCCTCAAAGGTGGAGCGCGCATGGTCGAAATCGCGCCCATCGGGGATTTGGCTCACGAGCTGGAAAACCTCTGCGAAGACTTGAGCGCGGGCCTGATCACCCCCGACGCGCCACTGTTTGCCGTGTTGCAGAGCAGTTACGACTGCTTGGCACAGATGCTCGATGCTTTGCGCGGCGCAGAGCCGGTACCTTCTGCCGAACAGCTGATTGCGCGTATTCGTGCGGTGGAACGCGGCACGCTTCAGGCCGTGACGGCACAGGCACCTAGTAAACCGGAACCCGTTGCCGCGCCTTTAAACGAAGCGGATCGCGCCGGGCTGGAGACGGTCAAAGTGCCTGCCGAGTTGCTCGAAGACTTGGTCAACCTGGCCGGTGAAACCTCGATCATTCGTGGCCGTCTTGAGCAGCAAAGTAACGATGGGCAGGTGGCGCTCAATGAAATGCAAACCACGCTTGAGCGCATGCGTGACCAACTGCGACGACTGGACAGCGAAACCGAAGGCAGCCTTGGCAGCCGTCAGCACAGTGAAGCCGACGGCGTGGCCTATGACGAATTCGACCCGCTAGAGATGGATCGCCACTCGCAGCTACAACAGCTGTCGCGCGCGTTGTTTGAGTCGGTTTCCGACTTGCTCGACCTCAAAGCCACCTTGGTGTCGCGCAATCAAGACACACAAGGTCTGCTGCAAAAACAGGCGCGCATCAACACTCGGTTACAAGAAGGCTTGATGGGCACACGCATGGTGCCGTTTGAGCGCGTGTTACCACGCCTCAAACGCATCGTGCGCCAAGTGGCCAGCGAGCTGGGCAAGCAGGTTGAGTTCAGCGTGATCAATGCCCAAGGCGAGATTGACCGCAACGTGTTGGAACGAATGGTCGCGCCGCTTGAGCACATGCTGCGCAACGCCGTCGATCATGGCCTTGAACCCGCTGATATCCGCCATGCCAACGGTAAGTCCGAGCAAGGGCACATTACTCTGGAGCTGTCCCACGAAGGCGGCGACGTGGTGTTTAACATGCGCGACGATGGCGCTGGCGTGCCACTTGAGGCGGTGCGACGCAAAGCGATTCATCGCGGCTTGCTGGACCCGCAGAACACCGTCAGCGACCGCGACGTGTTGCAGTTCATCTTGCAGCCGGGGTTTTCGACCGCAGAGAAAATCACCCAGATATCCGGGCGTGGCGTCGGCATGGACGTGGTGCATGAAGAAGTGCGCCAGTTGGGCGGCAGCATGACCATCGACTCGGTACCGGGGCAAGGCGTGCATTTTCAGATCCGCCTGCCTTTTAGTGTGTCTCTGAACCGGGCCTTGATGGTGCAGTGCGCGGACGAGCAATACGCCATTGCGTTGAACACGGTCGAAGGCATTGTGCGGGTCATGCCTAATGAGCTGGAAGGCTATTACCAGCTCAATCCGCCGCTGTACCACTATGGCGGCCAGACCTATGAGCTGCGCTATTTGGGTGAGTTGCTGCAAACCGTGGGCAAACCCAAACTGGCGGGCGAAAACCATTCGCTGCCAGTGCTGCTGGTGCATTGTCAGGATCAACGGGTGGCATTGCAGGTTGATGCGCTGGCGGGATCGCGTGAAATCGTGGTCAAAAGCCTCGGGCCACAATTTGCCGGGGTACAGGGTTTGTCGGGCGCGACTATTTTGGGCGATGGCCGAGTGGTGCTGATTCTCGATTTGCTGGCTTACATTCGCGCGCATCAGGCGCGTCTGCCTTTGCAACGGGCCATTCATGAAGTCAGCGGCACATTGGAATTCACCCCGGCCATACGCCCGCCACTGGTGCTAGTGGTGGATGACTCAGTGACTGTGCGCAAAGTGACCAGCCGCTTGCTGGAGCGTAATGGGATGAATGTCATCACCGCCAAAGACGGGGTTGATGCCATGAGCATGCTGGAAGAACACACCCCGGACTTAATGCTGCTAGACATCGAAATGCCGCGCATGGACGGCTTTGAGGTCGCGACCCAAGTGCGCAACGACCCGCGCCTTAAAGACATGCCCATCATCATGATCACCTCGCGTACGGGGCAAAAGCACCAAAACCGCGCGATGGCCATTGGCGTCAACGACTACTTGGGCAAACCGTATCAAGAGTCCGTGTTGCTGGAGCGCATTGCCTACTGGAGCAACTTTCATGCTTGATCATCGCGTTGGCAGCCTGACGGGCCTGCTGCTGCCACTGGCGGATCGTTATCTGTTACTGCCCAATGTGGCGATTGCCGAACTGATCGACTACCAGCGCGGCGAGCCCAGCAGCGACTCGCCGCCTTGGCACCTGCGGCAAATTACTTGGCGCGACCGCCAACTGCCGCTTATCAGCTTTGAAGCCGCGTGCGGCAGCCCGCTGGTGATTGGCGAGCGCGCCCGCATCGTGGTGCTCAATACCTTGGGCGGCAACCCTGCCCTCAAATTCATTGCGATGGTTGTGCAGGGTATTCCGCGCTCTTACAAACTCGACAGCCAACTGAGCTTTGTCGATGTACCTCTCAGCCCGCTGGAACGCGCGGCTGTCCAAGTGGGCGATCATGTGGCGAAAATCCCGGACTTGCTGGGGCTTGAGCGCTTGGTGTTGGGGGAGTAACTCGAGCGTTAAAGGTATCAGTGGAATGTTTCGCCAGGTCTCGACGATCGCCGCATTGCCCTTTAACTCCGCAGCCCCGACCCTTATCTCTTGACACAGTGACGCGTTCAACTATTGGCCACTTGAGGATGTTGCACATGTATCACGGGGAAAAACTCAATGCCTGGACTCATCTGGCAGGCGCTGTTGCGGCTGCGGTAGGCAGTATTTGGTTGCTGGTCATGGCGTGCATGGATGGCAGCCCGCAAAAAATCATCAGCGCCTCCATTTATGGCGTGACGCTGGTGTTGCTGTATAGCGTATCGACCGTGTACCACAGCGTTCGCGGGCGATCGAAGGTGATCATGCAGAAGTTCGATCATCTGTCGATTTACTTGCTGATTGCAGGCAGTTACACCCCGTTTTGCCTCGTCACATTGCACGGGGCATGGGGTTGGACGCTGTTTGGGATTGTGTGGAGCATGGCGGTTATCGGCATGCTGCAAGAGATCAAGCCGCGCTCTGAAGCGCGCATTCTGTCGATAGTGATCTACGCGGTCATGGGCTGGATTGTGCTGATTGCGGTCAAGCCGTTGCTGGCGGCGCTAGGCACCGCAGGCTTTATCTGGTTGGCCACAGGCGGTGTGTTGTACACCGTTGGGATTATCTTTTTTGCCCTAGATCATCGTCTGCGCCATGCCCACGGCATTTGGCATTTGTTCGTGATTGGCGGCAGCCTGCTGCACTTTGTGGCCATCGCGCATTACGTGATCTAGGGTCTTTACGACAAACGCTACTGCTTAGGCTTGCTGCTTTCGCTGCGAATTTGCGCATGGCTGATCAACGCGAAGATAAAACTGCCACCGATGATGTTGCCGGCCAATGTGGGGCCGGCAAAGATCAGCCAGAAGTCTTTCCACGGCAGCTCGCCGGCAAATACCAGATACGACACTTCGGCAGTGCCGACCACGATGTGGGTGAAGTCACCCAGTGCCATCAGGTACGTGATGAGGATAATGATCCACATCTTGGCGCTTTCCATCGACGGGATCATCCACACCATAGTGGCAATCATCCAGCCCGACACGATGCCTTTGGCGAACATCTGCCCCACGTCGTTTTCCATGACCTTGCGGCCGATTTCAAGAAAGGCCTTGTCGGTTTGAGTATCGAAAATAGGCAAGTGCAACATGACGTAGGCCACCAGCAAGGTGCCCATCAAGTTACCCACCAGCACCACCGCCCACAGCCGGAACAAACGCCCGAAATTACTCAGCGTCGGCTTGCTCATGATCGGCAATACGGCCGTGAGGGTGTTTTCAGTGAACAATTGCTGGCGGGCGAGAATGACCGCTAAAAAGCCTGCGCAGTAACCAAAACTGGCGATCACCTTGAAGGCTTCGCCACTGGGCAAGCGCGAGTTGAGCAACCCCATCGCCATCAGCGACAGGCCCATAGTCAAACCCGCGGCGAGCGCCGACCAAAACAGTGCGGCCACGCTGCGCTCCAGCTCCTGATCACCCTGCAGGCGAATGATTTCGTGCAGCACGGCGGCACGTGGGGGCTGGTTCTTGTTGATGTCGTGCTCTTCATCAGCCGACAAATTGGGGGTTTTGCCGGATTTTTCAGTGTTCATGGGGCTTCATGACCGTTGGCGTGTGTAAGCGTACGACACGCAAGGCTTGAAGCTGTTCACTCTTGATTTGTCGTTGCTGGCGAAGGCTGCGCTCGACGACGAAGGTGTCGTGAGACCCCGTTGCGCGGTTTTGCAGAAAACCGCGCATTCTGAGTGTGCGAGCGCTTGGCAATCGAACGTAGCTTCGTTGTTCGTCAGCGACAACGAGCGTTTGAATCAGGCCTGATTCTCGTCCTGAAACTGGTCTTTAACGTACTTGATCTCGGTGCGCCCGTGCGGTGCTGGCAAACCGTCTTCGCCCAGATTGACGAACACCATCTTGTCGACCGTGAGGATGCTCTTGCGGGTGATTTTGTTACGCACTTCGCAGGTCAGGGTAATCGAGGTACGACCAAACTCGGTGGCAGTGATGCCCAACTCGATGATGTCACCCTGACGGGAGGCGCTGACAAAGTTGATTTCAGAGATGTACTTGGTCACTACACGCTGGTTGCCCAGTTGGACGATGGCGTAAATCGCGGCTTCTTCGTCGATCCAGCGCAGCAGGCTGCCACCAAACAGGGTTCCGTTGGGGTTAAGGTCTTCGGGTTTTACCCATTTGCGGGTGTGAAAATTCATGTTCGCTCCTGACCGTCTTGCCTTAGATGCGGGCCATGATGTCAGACCAGAGCCCTCAGCTCTATTAACCTTGGACTATGGTCTCGATTAAGCAAATGAAAAAGCCTTGGATAAATCCTTGGGAACACAGGCACGGATGGCTATAATGCCCCTCGCTTCAAAACGGTCATTTTTACCCAGTACCGTTCCCGCCACCTGTCCGAGGGGCGCTGCAGCAGGTTCAACCTGTCAGGCTCGGATGGGGCGTTGTTTGTTCAGGGCTCCCTGTTCAGGCACTAAACGCACAACGGCGCCCATTCGCGATTAAACGAATGGAGGCTCTTAATGAGCGCTGTAAACACGCCTGCAGGTTTTACCGACTACAAAGTCGCTGATATGTCCCTGGCCCAATGGGGCCGTCGTGAAACCTTCATCGCTGAGTCCGAAATGCCAGCCCTGATGGGCCTGCGCCGCCGCTATGCAGCAGAACAACCGCTTAAGGGCGCGAAGATTCTGGGCTGCATCCACATGACTATCCAGACTGCCGTACTGATCGAAACTCTGGTTGCTCTGGGTGCTGAAGTGCGTTGGTCGTCGTGCAACATCTTCTCGACTCAAGACCAGGCGGCTGCTGCTATCGCTGCTGCTGGCATCCCGGTTTTTGCCTGGAAAGGCGAGACCGAAGAAGAGTACGAGTGGTGCCTGGAGCAAACCATCTTGAAAGATGGCGCGCCGTGGGACGCCAACATGATCCTCGACGACGGCGGTGACCTGACCGAGTTGCTGCACAAAAAATACCCGGCCATGCTGAAAAAGATCCACGGCGTGACTGAAGAAACCACCACCGGCGTACACCGTCTGCTGGACATGCTGGCCAAAGGCGAGCTGATGATCCCGGCGATCAACGTGAACGACTCGGTGACCAAAAGCAAAAACGACAACAAGTACGGCTGCCGTCACAGCCTGAACGATGCGATCAAGCGTGGCACCGACCACCTGCTGTCCGGCAAGCAAGCGCTGGTGATCGGCTACGGCGACGTGGGCAAGGGCTCGGCTCAGTCCCTGCGTCAAGAAGGCATGATCGTAAAAGTGTCCGAAGTTGACCCAATCTGCGCGATGCAAGCGTGCATGGACGGCTTTGAAGTGGTTTCGCCGTTCATCAACGGCCAAAACGACGGCACTGCCGCTAGCATCGACGCTGCGCTGCTGGGCAAGATCGACCTGATCGTGACCACTACCGGTAACGTGAACGTATGTGACAAGAACATGCTCGCTGCGCTGAAAAAACGCGCCGTGGTGTGCAACATCGGTCACTTCGACAACGAAATCGACACTGCTTTCATGCGCAAAAACTGGGCATGGGAAGAAGTGAAGCCACAGGTTCACAAGGTTCACCGTACTGGTCTGGGCGAATTCGACCCACAGAACGACGACTACCTGATTCTGCTGGCCGAAGGCCGTCTGGTTAACCTGGGCAACGCCACAGGTCACCCAAGCCGCATCATGGACGGCTCGTTCGCCAACCAAGTTCTGGCTCAGATCTTCCTGTTCGCTCAGAAATACGCAGACCTGCCAGCCGAACTGCAAGCTGAGCGCCTGACAGTAGAAGTACTGCCTAAGAAGCTCGACGAAGAAGTGGCCCTGGAAATGGTTCGCGGTTTCGGTGGCGTGGTCACTCAGCTGACCAAGCAACAGGCTGACTACATCGGCGTAACCGTCGAAGGCCCGTTCAAGCCAGACGCTTACCGTTACTGATTAAAAAGGCGGTCAGGCTTGCACTGACCGCCTTTTTTTTGTGTGTGAGTTCAGTGTCAGGGGTTTTGATTAACCCCTTCGCGTACGCAAGGGTATTCCCATGTCTCAAGATCGTCGTTTCAGCTTCGAGTTCTTTCCGACCAAGACCGATGCTGGACATGAAAAGCTGATGAACACGGCTCGCCAATTGGCGACCTACAACCCGGATTTTTTCTCCTGCACTTATGGTGCGGGCGGCTCGACCCGCGACCGCACGATCAACACCGTGCTGCAGCTGGAGAGCGAAGTTAAAGTGCCTGCTGCTCCGCATTTGTCATGCGTGGGCGACAGCAAAGACGATTTACGTGGCCTGTTGGCCCAGTACAAAGCTGCGGGTATCAAACGCATTGTTGCGCTGCGTGGCGACCTGCCTTCGGGTATGGGCGTGGCCAGCGGCGAGCTGCGTTATGCCAATGATCTGGTGAGCTTCATCCGTGAAGAAACCGGCAGTCACTTCCATATCGAAGTCGCCGCTTACCCAGAGATGCACCCGCAAGCACGCAACTTCGAAGACGATATCTCCAACTTCGTGCGCAAAGCCCATGCAGGCGCCGACAGTGCGATCACTCAGTACTTCTTTAACGCTGACAGCTACTTCCGCTTTGTCGAGCGCGTGCAAGAAGCAGGCATCACAATCCCGATCGTGCCGGGCATCATGCCAATCACCAACTACAGCAAACTGGCGCGATTCTCTGACGCCTGTGGTGCTGAGATCCCACGCTGGATTCGCAAGCAACTCGAAGCCTACGGCGACGACGTGCAAAGCATTCAGGCATTTGGCGAACACGTGATCAGTGAAATGTGCGAACGCCTGCTTGAAGGCGGCGCACCGGGGTTGCACTTCTACACCCTGAACCAGTCTGAACCGAGCCTGGCGATCTGGAACAATCTCAAGCTGCCGCGCTGATCTAAACCCTGTAGTCGCTGCCTGCGGCAGCTGCTACGGGTGTAGCGCTTATCACGGCAAACCGTTGAGCAGCATGAAATCGGCGCGCCGTGATTGCTCTGTTATACTCCGGGCTTTCCGCCAGGCTTACGCCCGGCCGCTCGTCCTTGTACAAGGCATTCACTCTCGCTACTGCGCAGCTTCAGCCCGCGCGAGCGTTATGAATGGGCCTTCAGGACTGGAGCAGGACCGGACGGGATTGCGTCACCTTAAACGCCATTCACGCCAGGCAAGACTATCTCTTTGGGCCAAGCCCTAACTAAAACAGGATTACTCATGTCCTTTGCTTCCCTCGGTCTCTCCGAGGCTTTAGTCCGCGCCATTGAAGCTGCGGGCTATACCGAGCCTACTCCGGTGCAACAGCGGGCCATTCCCGCCGTGTTGCAAGGTCGCGATTTGATGGTTGCGGCTCAGACAGGTACTGGTAAAACCGGTGGTTTCGCTCTTCCGATTCTGGAAAAGCTGTTTCCCAATGGCCATCCGGACAAATCCCAGCGCCACGGCCCACGCCAACCACGCGTGTTGGTTCTGACTCCTACTCGCGAACTCGCCGCTCAGGTGCATGAGAGCTTCAAGCTCTATGCCCGCGACCTGAAGTTCGTCAGCGCCTGCGTGTTCGGCGGTGTGGGTACAAACCCTCAGGTTCAAGCACTGGCGCGTGGTGTTGACGTGCTGGTTGCCTGCCCGGGTCGTTTGCTCGATCTAGCCGGGCAAGGCAGTGTTGACCTGTCTCACGTTGAAATTCTGGTGCTCGATGAAGCCGACCGGATGCTCGACATGGGCTTCGTCCACGACGTGAAAAAAGTGCTCGCACGCCTGCCAGCCAAACGTCAAAACCTGCTGTTTTCGGCAACGTTCTCCAAAGACATCACCGATCTGGCCGGTAAGTTGCTGCGCAACCCGGAACGCATCGAGGTCACGCCACCGAACACCACGGTTGAGCGCATCGAACAGCGCGTATTCCGTCTGCCAGCCAGCCACAAGCGTGCCTTGTTGGCGCACTTGATCACCGCAGGTGCTTGGGAACAGGTACTGGTGTTTACTCGCACCAAACACGGCGCCAACCGTTTGGCCGAATACTTGGACAAACACGGCCTTACCGCTGTGGCCATCCACGGTAACAAGAGCCAAAACGCACGCACCAAAGCCCTGGCTGATTTTAAAGCCGGCGCTGTACGCATTCTGGTAGCCACCGATATCGCCGCTCGCGGGCTGGATATCGATCAGTTGCCACACGTGGTCAACTTCGAGCTGCCAAACGTCGATGAAGACTACGTTCACCGTATCGGTCGTACAGGCCGTGCCGGTCGTTCGGGCGAGGCCATTTCGCTGGTGGCTCCGGACGAAGAAAAACTGCTAAAAAGCATCGAACGCATGACCAAGCAGAAAATCGCCGATGGCGACCTGATGGGTTTTGACGCCAGCACGGTAGAAGCTGAAAAGCCTGAAGTTCGCGAGCGTCCAGATGTGCGTAACCCACGCAACCCGCCACGCGGCCCACGTGGCGACGGCCCGGGTAATGGCGGCGGCGGTGGCCGTAAAGACAAAGGCAAAGACAAGGGCAAAGAGAAGCCAGCCGCTGCACGCGGCGAGCGTCCTGCTCGTGATCAAAAGCCTCGCGAGGCTCAGCCAGCTCGTGAGCAACGTCAACCAACGCCTCGTTCAGACGCCAACCGCGCGCCAGACGAGTTCCGTGATGACGACGTAGACAATTTTGGTAACCGCGCTGATTACGTCAGCCCGTACCAGAACAAAAACAACCAGAGCCGTGGCCGCCGTCCGGGTGCTCCAGCGCCTGCTCAAGGCACGGGTGCAACACCGGGCGCTCGTACCGGCGGTCGTCAAAACGCTCCACGTACTGGCAGCGGCGCAACCACTGGCACCCCGCCAGCCAAGCGCAGCGGCCCACGCAATGGCGCACCTCGTGACGGCCAAGCCCGTCGCGACAACCGCCCGGCGCGTGACGATGCTCGCCAAGAGCCAGCGGTTAAAGGCCCACGCGAAAACCAGCCGAAGATCATGCACAAGGAGTCCAAAAGCGACCGCTTTCTGACTCCGGAGCAACTTGATCAACTGCCGAACCGCCCTCGCGGTGAAAAACCAGCGCTGTTGACTCGCAACCGCTGAGTTAGCACCGCACAAAAAAAACGCCCCGACTCGCAAGAGCCGGGGCGTTTTTGGTAGCGCCGAGTAATTAGGCGGCAATCGATAGCTTGAGCTTGTTCATCGCGCTTTTTTCCAGCTGACGAATACGCTCAGCCGACACATTGTACTTTTGCGCCAGGTCATGCAGCGTTGCTTTCTCTTCAGCCAACCAGCGCTGATAGAGAATGTCGCGGCTGCGGTCATCCAGCACTTCCAGCGCTTCATGCAGATTGCTGGTGGAGTTATCTGTCCAGTCAGCATCTTCGAGTTGGCGCGCCGGGTCATACCGGTGGTCTTCCAGATAATTGGCTGGCGACTGGAACGCACTGTCGTCGTCAGCTTCTGCTGCCGGGTCGAACGCCATGTCGTGACCGGTCAGACGGCTTTCCATCTCGCGTACTTCGCGAGGCTCTACGCCAAGGCTTTCTGCCACACGATGAACTTCTTCATTGTTCAGCCAAGCCAAGCGTTTTTTCTGGCTGCGCAGGTTGAAGAACAGTTTGCGCTGAGCTTTGGTGGTCGCGACTTTTACGATCCGCCAGTTGCGCAAAATGAACTCGTGGATCTCAGCCTTGATCCAGTGCACAGCGAACGAGACCAGACGCACCCCCATTTCTGGGTTGAAACGTTTGACCGCCTTCATCAGGCCGACGTTGCCTTCCTGGATCAGGTCTGCCTGAGCCAGGCCATAACCCGAGTAACTGCGGGCAATGTGTACAACGAAACGCAGGTGGGCGAGCACCATCTGCCGAGCCGCCCCCAAATCCTGCTCATAGTAGAGACTCTCGGCCAGTTCACGCTCCTGCTCCGGTGTCAGCAGTGGAATGCTGTTCACCGTGTTGACATAGGCCTCAAGGTTCGCACCAGGGACCAACGCATAAGCAGGTTGCAAAGAAGTGGTCATACGAAAAACCTCCTACTTTCATAACTCGTGCAGTTCAGCACTGCGAAAATTGACCAGGAACCACGAAAAAAGTTCCCAAATAAGCTGAAAAGGTCAATGGGTAAAAAGGACACTACTTAGGCGAAAGCTCACGTAAGTGACGCGCTACTGCAATCCATGCACCGATATACCCTAACAGCACTGCGCCAAGCAAGAGAGACAGACCATCGGCTACCGGCACACCGGCCAGCGCAAAATTGCTGCCATACAACCCGGCCAGCCCAACAACCGCGTCGTTGAGCCAGTTAAGGCCAAACGCCAATACACCCCAGGAAAGTATCCCGGCGCCAAAGCCATAAAGCGCACCCATGTACAGAAAAGGACGACGTACGTAGCTATCAGTCCCGCCGACCAATTTGATGACCTCAATTTCGGTGCGACGGTTCTCGATATGCAACCGAATGGTATTACCGATAACCAACAACAAAGCCGAGACCAGCAATACCGTCAAACCAAACACAAAACGATCACCCAGCTTCAGGATGGCCGCCAAGCGTTCGACCCAGACTAGATCAAGTTGCGCCTGTTGCACGGTCGGCAATTCGGAAAGTCGCTCACGCAAGGCCTCCAATGCCGCTTTATCAACCTCTTTGGGGGTTACCAGCACCACGCCCGGCAATGGGTTTTCAGGCAACTCTTTAAGCGCCTCGCCCAGCCCTGACTGCTGTTGGAACTCCTCAAGGGCTTTTTCGCGGCTGATAAACTCAGCGTCCGCGACCCCCGGCATACCTTTGATCTGATTACTCAGTTGCTCACCTTGTGAGCTGCTGGCTTCCATTTGCAGATACAGCGAAATCTGCGCCGCACGCTGCCATGAGCCGCCCAAGCGTTCAACGTTGTTGAGTAACAACGACAAGCCCATCGGCAAGCTCAAGGCCACAGCCATCACCAAACAGGTGAAAAAACTGCCTATCGGCTGTTTGCCTAGACGACGCAAGCTGTCTAGCAGGCTGGCGCGATGCGACTCAACCCAGGCATGAAACAACATGCCAAAGGTTGGGCCGTCGTCTTCGTCATGTTTTTTCTTCGGCGGCTGAGGGTCAGCAGCCTTGGGCGCCACCCGTTCAGAAACCTTGGAGCTGCGTGTTGCACTCATTGCCCAGCCTCCCCGTCGCCAATCAATCGGCCACGTTGCAAGGTGAGCATGCGGTGACGCATGCGTGCGATCAGCGCCAAGTCGTGACTGGCAATCAGCACGCTGGTGCCCAAACGGTTGATGTCTTCAAACACGCCCATGATTTCTGCTGCCAAACGCGGGTCGAGGTTACCGGTAGGTTCATCGGCCAGTAGTAAGGCTGGGCGATGCACGATGGCGCGAGCAATACCGACACGCTGTTGCTGGCCGGTGGATAAGTCGCCGGGGTACAGATCGGTTTTATCCGACAGCGCCACGCGCTCCAGCGCCGAATCAACACGTTTTATGATTTCAGCCTTGGACAGCCCAAGGATTTGCAGCGGCAGGGCCACGTTGTTAAAAACGGTGCGATCAAACAGCAATTGGTGGTTTTGGAACACCACACCAATCTGGCGGCGCAAAAAAGGAATTTGCGCGTTGCTGATCTGGCCCAGATCCTGCCCTGCCAACAGTAGCTTGCCGGTGGTCGGGCGCTCCATCGCCAGCAACAGGCGCAATAGCGTGCTCTTGCCTGCGCCAGAGTGGCCCGTCACAAAAAGAAACTCTCCGCGGCGCACCCGAAAGCTCAGCTCGTGCAGGCCCACGTGTCCATTTGGATAGCGCTTACCGACCTGCTCGAAACGAATCATGGACGCTCCCGCTCCGCAAATAGAGCCTGGACAAAGGGTTCGGACTCAAAATCACGTAAATCATCGATGCCTTCACCCACACCGATAAAGCGAATCGGGATATTGAACTGCTTGGCCAACGCGAAAATGACTCCGCCTTTGGCCGTACCATCGAGCTTAGTCAACGCCAAGCCCGTCAGGGCGACGGTTTGGTTGAATTGCTTGGTCTGGTTAATTGCGTTTTGACCTGTGCCCGCGTCGAGCACCAGCAACACTTCATGCGGAGCGTCTTCATCAAGCTTACCCATCACGCGGCGCACTTTTTTCAGCTCTTCCATCAAGTTGTCTTTGGTATGCAGGCGGCCAGCAGTGTCAGCGATCAGCACATCGATACCACGCGCCTTGGCCGCTTGCACCGCATCGAAAATTACCGATGCCGAGTCAGCGCCTGTGTGTTGGGCGATCACCGGGATGTTGTTGCGCTCGCCCCATACCTGCAACTGTTCAACTGCGGCTGCGCGAAAGGTATCCCCCGCTGCAAGCATCACTTTTTTGCCTTCCAGTTGCAGCTTCTTCGCCAGCTTGCCGATGGTGGTGGTTTTACCCGCGCCATTGACGCCCACCACCAAGATCACAAACGGCTTGTTCTGCGATTCGATTTTCAGGGGCTGTTCAACAGGCTTGAGCATGGCAGCCAGCTCATCCTGCAACGATTTGTAGAGTGCGTCGGCGTCGGTCAGTTGCTTACGCGCGACCTTCTGCGTCAGGTTCTTGATGATCACCGAGGTGGCTTCAACCCCCACGTCAGCTGTCAGCAAACGGGTTTCGATCTCTTCTAGCAGATCGTCATCGATGACTTTTTTGCCCAAAAACAGGCTAGCCATGCCTTCGCCGATACTGGCGCTGGTTTTGGACAGGCCTTGCTTGAGACGGGCAAAGAAACCAACCTTGGCCTCGGCAACAGGCGCAGGCTTAGTCACTTCAGGCTCAACAACCGGGACAGGTGCAGCCACAACAGGCGCCGGTGTTGGCACCACAATCGGTGCGACAACAGCAATCGGCTCTGGCTCTGGCTCTGGCTCTGGCTCTGGCTCAGCAAGCTCGATAACAGGCTCAGCCACAAGCACCTGAACCACAGGCTCTGGAATCGGCGGCACGATATGCGGCGCTTGTACGTCTTCAACCAGCGCAACCGGCTCTTCGGGAACCGGCAAAGGCGGCCAAGGCGTCGGCGCTGAAACAGGCGCGGGCGCAACAACGGGCTCAGGCTCAGCAATCACAACGGGTTCGGGCGCCGCTTCGAGCACCACAGGCGCAGGCTCGATCAACGGCTCAGGCGTGATTTCAGGGGCAGGGGCGGGCTGTTCAACGACGGGTTCCTGCGGCTTTCTGCGCAGCCATCCGAACAGGCCTTTTTTCTCGCCAGCCGCAGCTGGGTTCTTCTTGTCGTCGTTGGAACCAAACATGGAGGACGGCTATCTCACTGGTAGCGGCGCGCCACTGTGGCGCTCCGGCAAATAATATTCGATGCGCAACAGACTGTTTTTTGCTCAGCTTGTTCGCGCGCACTCTGTTGAGAGGGTAAAAAACACCTCACAAACTTCGTCTTAACTCGGGTCTGGAACGGAAAAATCGGCAAAAAAGCGAAATTTACCGGGATAAATCCACACTTGCGAGCGGGCTCCTATACTGCCCAACCAAACATCGTCTGATCGTCATTGGCTTGATAGGCGTGGCCGCCAGTAAAACGGATCAGTATCCTAGCACCTCCTCACCCGCAGACGCTAAGGCCAAGCGGGCAGCCCTACAGGTTTAAAATCGTATGAATGCTCTAGCCCGCCGCGCTGCTGGCCTGTTGCTCAGCACAGTTTTGCTTCCACTCTCCGCCTTGGCGGCCGAACCACAAGCGACCCACGAGTTTCGTCTGGACAACGGCCTGAAGGTTATTGTTCGCGAAGACCACCGCGCGCCCGTGGTGGTGTCTCAGGTTTGGTACAAAGTGGGTTCCAGTTACGAGACACCCGGTAAGACCGGTTTGTCCCATGCGCTTGAACACATGATGTTCAAAGGCAGTAACAAAGTTGGCCCCGGCGAAGCCTCATTGATCTTGCGCGACCTCGGCGCACAAGAAAACGCCTTCACCAGCGATGACTACACCGCGTACTACCAAGTGCTGGCCCGCGACCGTCTGGGCGTAGCCTTTGAGCTTGAAGCGGATCGCATGGCCAGCCTTCGCTTGCCGCCTGAAGAGTTCAAGCGCGAGATTGAGGTAATTAAAGAAGAACGCCGACTGCGCACTGACGACCAGCCCATGAGCAAAGCGTATGAGCTGTTCAGCGCAATGGCCTTCCCTTCCAGCGGCTATCACACGCCCACCATCGGCTGGATGGTCGATCTGGATCGCATGAGCGTTGGCGAGCTGCGCGCATGGTACGAAGACTGGTACGCCCCCAACAACGCCACATTGGTGGTGGTCGGTGACGTAACGCCGGACGAAGTCAAAGCCTTGGCCCAGCGCTACTTTGGCCCAGTGCCCAAGCGTGAAATTCCTGTCGCCAAAGTGCCACTAGAATTGGCAACCCCCGGCGAACGCCTGCTCAAGATCCACGTGCAGACCCAACTGCCGAGCCTGATGCTGGGCTTTAACGTGCCAAGCATTGCCACCGCCAAAGACCCCATCACGGCCAATGCCCTGCGTCTGATTTCAGCGTTGTTGGATGGCGGCTATAGCGCCCGCATGCCGACGCAACTGGAGCGTGGCGAAGAACTGGTGTCTGGCGCATCAAGCAGCTACAACGCGTTCACCCGTGGCGACAGCCTGTTCATGCTTTCTGCAATGCCGAACAGCCAGAAAAAAGTCAGCATGGCGCAGGCCGAAGCCGGCTTGTGGCGTTTGCTCGATGACCTGAAAAAGACCCCGCCGTCGACTGAAGAGCTGGAGCGCGTACGCGCCCAAGTGATTGCAGGTCTGGTCTATGAACGCGACTCGATCACAAGCCAAGCCACATCGATTGGCCAGCTGGAAACAGTCGGTTTGTCGTGGAAGCTAATGGACTCCGAGTTGGCCGATCTACAAAAGGTCACGCCAGCTGACATCCAGCAAGCCGCCCGCACCTATTTCACTCGCGACCGTCTCAGCGTTGCGCACGTTCTGCCCGAGGAGAAAACCCATGAGTGAGCGTAAAGCCCCCCGCTTCGCCCTGCTCGGTCTGAGCGCTGCGGTACTGGTCGGCGCACTCGGCTACTATTTCGCCAGCCCTGCCGTATCGGTTGCCAGCCCTGCGCTGGATCAAGCCAAGACTGAACAAAAACTTGAATCTTTGGCCGAGCTCGATGGCAAAGCCCCGAGCCATCGCGCGATGAACGTGCAAACCTGGAAAACCGCCGAAGGCTCCAAGGTACTGTTCGTTGAAGCGCGGCAGTTGCCGATGTTCGACCTGCGCCTGACCTTCGCGGCCGGTAGCAGTCAGGATGAAAACACCCCAGGGTTAGCTTTGCTGACCAACGCTATGCTCAATGAAGGCGTCGCTGGCAAAGACGTAGGCGCTATTGCCCAAGGCTTTGAAGGCTTGGGCGCAGACTTTGGCAATGGCGCTTACCGCGACATGGCCGTTGCCTCGTTGCGCAGCCTGAGCGATGTCGATAAACGCACACCGGCGCTGAATCTGTTTGCCGAAGTTGTGGGCAAACCTACCTTCCCGGCCGACTCGTTGGCGCGCATCAAAAACCAGTTACTCGCCAGTTTTGAGTTCCAAAAGCAAAACCCCGGCAAACTGGCCGGCGATGAGCTGTTCAAGCGCCTGTACGGCAACCACCCTTACGCTCACGCCAGCGACGGCACAGCCCAAAGCATTACGTCGATCACCATCGACCAGCTCAAAGCCTTTCACAACAAGGCTTACACCGCTGGCAACGCGGTTATAGCGATCGTTGGCGATCTGTCTCGCGAAGAAGCTCAAGCCATTGCCGCGCAAGTTTCAGCCGCGTTGCCTAAAGGCCCTGCGGTGGCCAAAACCGCGCAACCGGCTGAGCCCAAAGCCGGCGCCAACCATATTGAGTTCCCTTCCAAGCAAACGCATTTGCTGCTAGCCCAATTGGGCATTGACCGGGACGACCCGGACTACGCCGCACTGTCGCTGGGCAACCAGATTTTGGGGGGCGGTGGTTTTGGTACGCGCTTGATGACCGAGGTGCGTGAAAAACGCGGCCTGACCTATGGCGTGTACTCAAGCTTTAGCCCGATGCAGGCCCGTGGCCCGTTCATGATCAATCTGCAAACTCGCGCCGAACTGAGCGAAGGCACGCTCAAACTGGTGCAAGACATTTTGGCTGACTACCTGAAAAACGGTCCGACGCAAAAAGAACTCGACGATGCCAAGCGCGAACTGGCGGGCAGCTTCCCGCTGTCGACTGCCAGCAACGCGGCCATCGTCGGCCAACTGGGCGCAATGGGCTTCTATGATTTGCCTTTGGACTATCTGGAAACCTTCATGCAGCAGTCTCAGAACCTGACTACCGAGCAGGTCAAAGCCGCCATGAACAAGCACCTGAGCGCCGACAAAATGGTCGTGGTGACCGCCGGCCCAACTGTGCCGCAAAAACCACTGCCACCTCCTACCGACAAACCTTCAGAGCAACCTCTTGGGGTTCCGGAGCATTAATGGCAAAGCCAAAAAACACATCGCACTCAGGTGCGGGTCAGTTACGCATCATTGGCGGGGAATGGCGCAGCCGCAAGCTGGACTTCCCCCATGTAGAGGGCCTGCGCCCTACGCCCGATCGCGTGCGTGAAACCCTGTTCAATTGGTTGGCCCCCCACATAGGCGGCGCCAAGGTATTGGACGTATTCGCAGGGAGCGGCGCGTTGTTCCTTGAGGCGCTGTCTCGCGGCGCAGCCAAAGGTGTGGCACTGGACAGCAATCGCGATGCCATCTCCAACATCCGCGAGAACATGGGCATCCTGCGCTGCACTGTGGGCGAAGTTCAACAGACCGACGCGCTGCGTTTTCTGGACGCCACCCCAAGCGATACCTTTGATGTGGTGTTCCTTGACCCGCCGTTCCACAAAGACTTGCTCAAGCCTGCGTGCGATCTGCTGGAGCAGCGCGGCTGGCTGGCCGACGACGCGTGGATCTACACCGAAAGCGAACAGCGCCCATCGGAGCTTGGCTTACCGGCCAATTGGCGTCTGCACCGCGAGCAAAAAGCGGGCGGCGTGAATTACACCCTGTGGCAACGCGAGGCCGCTGCGGCACCACTGGCGCAGTAACCGACACCTGCGAGCGCAATTAGGCCCAGCACCCAAGGGTATCTATGTACCGCACCCGCCTGGCCTCGCAGGTTCAACCTGTCCTGACGTTTAACCGTCAGGACACTCACCATGAACCACTCCCTCGCCGGGGTCGCACTCGGCCTTATGATGCAGCCGTTGTTGGCATTCGCCGACAGCCCCCCTGCCACTCATCAATTCACGCTGGATAACGGCCTCAAAGTCATCGTTCACGAAGACCATCGTGCCGCCGTGGTCAACTCGCAGCTTTGGTATCACGTTGGCGCAAGCTACGAACCGCCGGGCCAATCCGGGCTTTCACACGCCCTTGAACACATGCTTTTCCACGGCAGCAGCAAGCTGTGCGCAGGGGAGTCAGAGCAGATTTACCGGGGGCTGGGCGCAATAGACAATGCCGCCACGTTGTATGACGCCACCATCTTCTACCAAACTTTGCCGCCTCAAGCCTTGGGTGTCGCGCTAGAGGTGATGGCCGACCAGATGAACACCGCGCACCTGACCGACACCCACTGGGTGGCGGAGCGCGAAGTGATCAAAAATGAACGCAGTGAAACCGTCGACAACACACCCAACCAACGTGCGCTCGAAATCTCGCGCCGCATCGCCTTCCCGGCCAGCGCTTCCGGCAGTTCGCTGATTGGGTGGATGCACGACCTTGAGCGCATGCACGTCACAGAGCTGCAACAGTGGTATCGCAATTGGTATGCACCCAACAACGCCACGCTGGTTGTGACCGGTGCAATTGGCGTTGAGCAAGTCAGAACCTTAGCCCAGCGCTACTTTGGCCCGATCGCCCGGCGCGAGTTACCCGTGGTCAAAATCCCGCTCGAATTACCCACCCCTGGCGAGCGCTCTGTTACTCAGCGCATCAACCATCAAATCCCGATGTTGAACATGGCGTTCAACGTCCCGAGCCTTAGCACGCAAACCGACCCACGCACAGCGCCCGCACTTAAACTGCTGAGCGAGCTACTGGGCGGCGGTAACAGCTCAGTGCTCAAGTCCAAGTTAGTGCGTGGGAGCGAGCTTCTGATCGGGGCAACGACCCATTACGACGGCATCAAGCGTGGCGATGAGTTATTCATCATTGCAGGCATGCTCAATGTTAAAAAAACGACCTCTCTGAGCCAGATGAAAGACCGGATTGTGGCCGAGATCGAAACACTGAAAAAAACACCTCCCTCGATCGAAGACCTTGATCGGGCGCGCACAAGAATCATTGCCCAGCATATTTTTAGCCGTGACGACCTAGAAACACTCGCCTTCCATTTAGGCAAACTGGCTATCGCAGGGTTGCCCTTAGAGCAAGACGAACAATGGGTAGCGCTACTGAAAACCATCACCCCCGAAGACATTCAGCACACGGCCCAAACGTTCCTCAACCGAGACCGACTCACCACAGGCTACTTAGTTGCCAAGGAGACTCGCCATGACTAAGTACATAGTCGCCCTGTTGTTCACATTATTGGCTGGCACCCAGCACGTTTGGGCACAACACGCCCCTGCTTCCACCGCCCGCCTGCAATCACTGAATGAACTGTCTGAGCCCACAAGCCCCCAAGCCTCGCCCAAAATCACCGCTTGGAAGCTCAAACAAAACACTAAAGTGCTGTTTGTTGAAAACCACGCCTTGCCGATGATCGACGTGAAGGTCAGCTTTGCCGCGGGCAGTCAGCAAGATGGCGATTCACCCGGGATCGCCGCGATGATGCTAAGCCTGTTCAATGAAGGCACCGCCCTCAGGGACGCCACTTCATTGGCAACAGGGTTTGACCGCCTTGGCGTGGAGCAGCATAACGATATCGACCGAGAACAAAGCCACCTGAGCCTGCGCAGCTTGAGCACCCCTGATGTTTTACAGCCCGCATTGCAGTTGTTCACCGAAATGCTCGCTCAACCGGGCATTAGCGCAGACGCCATAAGGCGGGTTAAAAGTGAGCTCATTACCCAATTGCAACTGGAGCAAGATGCTCCAAAATCTCACGCACTGACGCTGATCTACAACGAACTGTATCCAGACCAACCGATTGCACATTCGATGTATGGCTCCGTCGACAGCTTAGAGCGTATTGATGAGGCGCAATTACGGGCTTTTTACCGCCGCGCCTACACCGCTACAAACGCACAGATAGTCATCGTCGGCGATCTCACCGCAGAACAAGCGCAAACCCTCAGCCAAGCGCTGGCCGATGCCTTGCCTTCAGGGCCGGCGCTGGCGCTTCCTCAGCTACTTGCCGGGCCAAAGGCCTCAGGCAAGACGCTGCACGTCGAGAATGATTCGACCCAAAGTTTGCTGGTGCTGGCTCAAGCCGCTCTGCCCAATCAGCATCCTGATGCGCTCACCACCCGCGTGGGGCATCTGATTTTCAGCCTGATGCTGAATGCGCAACTGCGCGAGAAGCACAGCGTTACCTATGGCGTGCTCTCGAATGTTTCACACGCCCAAGGCCTGACGCCTTGGGTCATTGATCTCAATACACCGTCCCAGTACAGCCTCAGTTCAATGGCCTACATCAAGGCTCGATTTGCTCAGTTTCTGGAACAAGGGCCAACTGACAAGGCGTTAGAAGAGGTCAAACAGTACGTCATGCGTGCGCAACCTCAGTACACAGTCAGCAATAAGAGCATGCTTGAAGAAATATCACTGATGAGCCGTTTCAACCAGCCTCTGGATTTCACTTACAAGGCACAACAAATCGAAAAACTCACGAGCGCTCAGGTAAAAGCGGCCATGCAGCGTCACTACAGTGCCCAAGGCTGGGTTAGCGTGACGGCCGGGCCAAACGCCGAGCAATTGCCGTTGCCTGTCACGATGGCGCCTGAAGTGTTAGCCGAACACAGTTGCCGAGCAAACCTTTGAACAGCCCGCCGTCACGTTGCAAACACTTGGGCATGCGCTCTGGTTATGGCAACTTACGCACCGCGCCGTATCAGTCACCCGATGAGAATCTAAGTGCCCTGCTCAACTAACCACGCCACAACGCTTCAACCGTTCACGCCCGCATTCGGTCTCAGCAACCCCCATATGCAAACGCTCTGGGGGCCGCTGTGGCGCACCAAGCCTGTGATTGAGCATCAACGTGAGCGGATATGGCTCGATGATGGCGACTTTTTGGATCTGGACTGGCACGGCACACCCACGGCCTACAGCCCAGTGGTGCTGGTTTTACATGGCCTGACCGGCTCCTCGGGTTCGCATTATGTGCTGGGCCAGCAAAAGGCACTCGCAGCCCAAGGCTGGACCAGTGTTGCGGTTAACTGGCGCGGTTGTTCTGGCGAACCCAACTTGCTGGCCCGCAGCTACCACTCGGGGGCCAGCGAAGACATGGCCGCTGCTGTGGCGCATTTACGCGCCAAGCACCCGTTGGCGCCGCTTTATGCCGTGGGTTATTCGCTGGGGGGCAATGTGCTGCTCAAGTATTTGGGCGAGTCCGGGGCCGACAGTGGCCTGCAAGGCGCTGTCGCGGTGTCGGTGCCGTTTCGGCTGGACCAATGCGCCGACCGCATTGGTCAGGGCTTTTCCAAGGTGTATCAGGCCCATTTCATGCGCCAGATGCTGGCCTACCTCAAAGACAAGCAGCGCCAGTTTCAGCACGATTCCAGGCATGAAGGCCTGGCGACACTGGCCAAGCTCGGCGCCATAAAAACCTTGGCCAAGATGCGCACTTTTTGGGAGTTCGACGACAAGGTCACGGCCCCGCTCAATGGTTACTTGAGCGTCAACGACTATTACCGCCGCGCCTCCAGCCGCTACTTTCTCGGCGCTATTGATACCCCCACTTTGATCATTCAGGCCGAAGACGACCCGTTTGTGTTTCGCCACAGCATCCCCGAAAACCACGAACTGTCGGCCAGCACGCAGCTTGAGCTGCATACACAAGGTGGGCATGTGGGGTTCGTTGGCGGGTCGCTGAAAACGCCGAGGTATTACCTTGAACAGCGTATCCCGCAGTGGCTGGCAAGTGTGCGGGCCGAGCGCACGTAATGAACGGCGAGCAAGGTGAATCCATCCGTTTCTGGCAAGCGCCGCCGCTCACGGGCGTCGAGCTGCTGACGGCGCGATACATCGAGCACCGCTTTGTGCCCCACGTACATGATGGTTTTGTCATCGGCATGATCATGTCGGGGGCTCAACGCTATCGTTATCGAGGCGCAGAGCACCTGGCTGCCAGCGGCACACTGGTTTTGATTAACCCGGATGAAGTTCACAACGGCCACAAAGGCCATGATGCCGGCTGGCGTTACCGGGCGTTTTACCCTGATAACGCACAGATGCAGCGCTTGCTCGAAGAGCTCGGGCTGCCCAACACCCACTTGCCAACATTCAACGAAACACTGTTGCATGACCCTGACTTGTTCAATGGCTTGTGCCAATTGCACCAGTTACTTGAAGGCCCGGCGTCGGCGTTGCATCAGCAAACTGCGTGGCGGCAGGTGATGCTGGCCTTGCTGAATCGGCACGCCCGCCTGCCGGCACCCGCAAAGCCCGGCGTTGAACACCGCGCAGTCAGCCAAGCCAAAGAACTGCTCCAAGCCCGACTGGCAGAACCGCCCTCACTGGAAGAGTTGGCAGCGGCGGTCAATGTGTCACCGTTCCATTTTGCGCGAGTGTTTCAGCGAGCAACGGGGATGCCGCCGCACACGTGGTTGATGCAACAACGCATCGCCCATGCGCGGGCGTTACTGCAAAAAGGCTGCCTACCGCTACAGGTAGCCACGCAACTGGGCTTTGCCGATCAAAGCCACCTGAGTCGGCAGTTCAAAAAAGTGTATGGCGTTGGCCCTGCCGCGTATCGAGCGGCCAGCGCCAACAGCCTGTTGTTGCCCCGATAAGCGCCCGGCTTAATCTCCCGTGGCCACACCGCGTGCCGGGTCGTTAATCCACTCGCTCCAGGAGCCCGCATAGAGCTTGCCCAACGGGTAACCCGCCAGGCTCAAGGCGAACAAGTTGTGGCATGCCGTGACCCCAGAACCACAATACGCCACCAGCTCATCAGGTGAGCGCCCCTTGAGTTGCTCGGCGAAACGCTGCTTAAGCTGCTCGGCAGGCAAAAAACGCCCATCGCTGTCGAGGTTGGCGCTGAATGCGGCACATTGCGCCCCCGGAATATGACCTGCAACCGGGTCAATAGGCTCAACCTCGCCACGAAAGCGCGGCTGAGCGCGAGCGTCAATCAGGGTCAAACCAGGGTCGCCCAAGCGCTTTTGCAACTGCTCGGCGCTCAGCAGCAAATGGTTGTCAGGTTGGCCCTTGAAAGTCCCGTGCTGCGCAACGCTCGCATCCAGGCTCAGCGGGTAACCCGCGCCATGCCAAGCCTTGAGGCCGCCGTCCAACACAAACACGCCGTCGCGCTTACCCAGCCAAGCTAACAACCACCATGCACGGGCGGCGAAAGCACCCGGGCCGTCGTCGTACACCACCACATCGCTGTCAGCGTTAATGCCCCATGTGCGCAAGCGCTCAAGCAGCGTGTGCGGGTCAGGCAAGGGATGACGCCCTGTCACGCCTTTAACCACTGGCCCGCTCAAATCACGCTCAAGGTCAGCAAAGTGCGCGCCTGCAATGTGGCCTTCGGCATAGCTGCATCGGCCATAGTCCGGGTCTTCCAGAGCAAAACGACAGTCCAGAATTACCAGACCGGGCTGCTCCATACGTTCATGCAGGGCTTGCGGGCTGATCAGTTGCGCAACGGGCATAGTGAACTCCTGAGAGGGATGAAAGGCAGTTAGTGAACGTGCATCGCGTCTTCCAGAGGCACGTAGTAGTCCTTGATTAACTCATCGACTGCTTCGCGGGCCTGATCCGTGACAAAACCAGACTCCAGCACCAGCAGTTGATACACCCCGCGCTTAATGGCCTGCTCACTGAGCTGGTCGCTGTTCTCACGGGTGGTGCACAGAAAGCTGACCCACGAAGTCAGAATGATCCACGCATTCAAGGTCAGCGACTCGATTTGCAACGGCGTCATGTTCAACACACCCGCCTCGACAAACCCGGCATAGATCGCTTGGGCTTGGGCCAGGCAGTTTTGGGAAAAACGACGATAACGAATCGCCAGCTCACTGTCGCTGTGCAACAAGTGCTCAATGTCGCGGTACAAAAAACGGTAGCGCCACATCGCGTCCAGTAGCTGTTGCAAGTAAAACCGCTTGTCTGCCACATCCGGGGCACGGCCTTCGGGCAGGCGCAAGAAGCTCATTACCAGCGCTTCATATTCGTTGAACAGTACCGAGATGATCGCTTGCTTGTTGGGGAAGTGGTAATACAGATTGCCCGGAGAGATCTCCATGTGGGCCGCAATGTGATTGGTGCTGACACTGCGCTCGCCTAGCTGGTTAAACAATTCCAGACTGCTGTTAACAATCCGCTGGCTGGTTTTTATTCGGATGGCCATGGGCTTGAGCTTAAATTAATAACGAGAGGCATCTTACGACCTAAACCCCGGAGCAATAAATACTCTGCAATTCGGCCCCCTGATTGACAACATAGAGCAATAGCTCTAGAAACGATCCAGCTCCAAAAAAAACCTATAAAAAGAGTCCACGCCCTCCTGGAGCGAACCATGTCTATCGACCACGCCCCTCATCACGCCAACGCACACGCGTCGGGCGATCTCAGCGCCCTGTTCGAGGCACAGCGCAAGGCTTACGCCGCTCATCCCTCTCCTACGCTTGCGCAGCGCCAACTGTGGCTCAAGGCCTTACGTCAGCTTTTAAGTCAGGAGCGTGAGGTATTAATCGACGCCATCAGCCAGGACTTTAGCCACCGCAGCCCCGACGAAACTCTGTTTGCCGAGTTAATGCCCAGCCTGCACAGCATTGATTACACCCTCAAACACCTAAAACACTGGATGAAACCTTCGCCACGCCGGGTCGGTGCAGTGTTTCAGCCAGCCAGTGCCAAAGTGATTTACCAGCCATTGGGCGTGGTCGGGGTCATCGTGCCGTGGAACTACCCGGTGTTTCTGGCAATAGGCCCATTGATTGGTGCGCTGGCCGCGGGCAATCGGGTAATGCTCAAACTCAGCGAGTTCACCCCGGCCACAGGGCGCCTGCTCAAGGATTTACTGGAGCGTATCTTCCCCGAAGACAGGGTGGCCGTGGTGCTGGGCGAAGCCGATGTGGCGGTGGCCTTTTCCGGTCTGGCGTTTGATCACTTGTTATTCACCGGCTCCACCCACGTTGGCAAGCTCGTGATGCGCGCCGCCGCCGACAACCTGACCCCCGTGACGCTGGAGTTAGGCGGTAAATCACCCGCGATCGTGTCAGCCGATGTGCCGCTCAAAGACGCGGCCCAACGCATTGCCTGGGGCAAGACGCTGAACGCGGGCCAAACCTGTATTGCCCCAGACTACGTGCTAGTGCCGCAAAACCGGGTCGAGGGTTTTGTTGAGGCTTATCGTCAGGCCGTCCACGGGTTTTATCCAACCCTGATCGACAACCCGGACTACACCGCCATCATCAGCGAACGTCAAGTGGCACGGCTTGAAGGCTTGCAGAGCGATGCCGTCGACAAAGGCGCGCGGGCAATTGCGTTGTACGACCAAGGCCAAGGGCGCCGCATGCCGCACACCTTGCTAGTGGATGTGAGCGACGACATGCAGGTGATGCAAGAAGAGATTTTCGGCCCGCTGCTACCCATCGTGGTCTACTCCGATCTGGATCAAGCGCTGGCCTATATCAATGACAGGGCACGTCCTTTAGCGCTCTATTACTTCGGTTACAACAAGGCTGAACAGCAGCGGGTCATACATAACACTCATTCGGGTGGCGTGTGCATCAACGAAACACTCCAACACGTGGGTGTCGAAGACATGCCCTTTGGCGGAGTCGGTCATTCGGGCATGGGCCATTACCACGGCCATGAAGGCTTTTTGACCTTCAGCAAAGCTAAAAGTGTATTGATCAAGCAGCGTTTGAACAGCTCGGCATTGGCCTACCCGCCCTATGGGCGGACGCTGGTGCGTTTGATCCAAAAACTGTTTATTCGCTAATCACTACGCCAACCATTCTTTGCTGTCAGCCGGTGAGCCTTGCCCATGCCTGATCCTTGCGTTGAAACACTGCTGTCGCGTCGTGGTGCTCTAAAAATCGGCCTATGCGCCAGTGCGTTACTGGCCACTGTGGGGTTAGGCGCCAGCTTGAGCGGGTGCTCGTCCAGCGATAAAGCGCAGGGCTTTGCTGTTTTACGCAGCAGTGATTTGCCCTTTTTGCGCACGCTGATCCCCGTGATGCTCAGCGCCAGTGTCACCGAGGCGGCCATGCCAAGCGCAGCGGATGCGACCCTGCACAGGCTGGACGACAACCTCAATCACCTGTCGCCCGAACTGCTGAAGCTGACTCAACAACTGTTCGACGTGCTGGCCATGCCTGTCACACGAGGCCCGTTAACGGGCATTTGGGGACGCTGGGAAACCGCCAGCCCCGAGCAAGTTGGGCAGTTTCTCGATCGCTGGCAAAACAGCAGCCTGAGCCTGCTGCGTATGGGGCATGGCTCGCTCACCCAACTGGTGATGATGAGTGGCTACGAAAGGCCGGAGTTATGGGCTCATTGCGGGTATCCCGGCCCGCCAAAGATATAAAACGCCATTCAGAGCGCACGATACACCTGACACGTCACGACATCGGATTTCACGACGGCGATTACACATCACCGCTGGCCCAACAATAATAATTTTGCTCATGGAAATCGCACATGCCCGTACCCGACCCATTCCGTGAAGGCTTGGCCCGAGGTTGGAAAACCTATGATGGCTCACAACTGGAGCATGATCTGACCCTTGAAGCGGACGTCGCCATCATCGGCAGCGGCGCGGGAGGTGGCACCACGGCTGAAATCCTCAGCGCGGCGGGCCTCAAGGTTTTGTTGATCGAAGAAGGGCCACTCAAAACCAGTAGCGACTTCAAGCTGCTGGAAGGCGAGGCTTACACCAGCCTGTATCAGGAAGGCGTTGGGCGCATGAGCAAAGACGGCGCCATCAGTATTCTGCAAGGCCGGGCGGTGGGCGGTACAACACTGGTCAACTGGACTTCCAGCTTCCGCACGCCAGCGCAGACCCTTGAACACTGGGCTCGCGAGCATGATGTGGCAGGCCACAGCACTGAGCAAATGGCACCTTGGTTTGAGCGCATGGAACAACGCCTCGGCATTGCGCCGTGGCTTGTGCCGCCCAATGCCAATAACGAGGTGATCCGCACGGGCTGCGAAAAGCTCGGGTACAGCTGGCATGTGATCCCGCGCAATGTGCGCGGCTGCTGGAACCTGGGCTATTGCGGCATGGGCTGCCCGACCAACGCCAAGCAATCAATGCTGGTGACCACCATTCCCGCCACCCTCGAAAAAGGCGGCGAGCTGCTGTATTTGGCACGGGCACAACGCTTGTTGATCAGTGGCGGCCAGGTCACCGGGCTCGAATGCCAAGGCATGGACAGCCGCTGCGTCGTGCCCAATGGTCGGACGATCAAGGTCAAGGCCCGGCATTACGTGCTGGCGGGCGGCGGTATCAATACGCCCGGCTTGTTGTTGCGCTCTAACGCACCCGACCCGCACAAGCGGCTCGGCAAGCGCACGTTCCTGCATCTGGTTAACTTCTCGGCAGGGCTATTTCCTACCGTTATCAACCCGTTTTATGGTGCTCCGCAGTCCATTTACTCCGACCACTTTCAGTGGAAAGACGGCACTACCGGGCCAATGGGCTACAAACTTGAAGTCCCCCCCTTACACCCGGCGCTGGCTGCTACCTTGTTTGCGCGCTTTGGCGAAAACAGTGCGCAAGTGATGTCGCAGTTGCCCAACACCCACATGATGCTGGCATTGATGCGTGACGGTTTTCATCCGCACAGCCCCGGCGGCAGTGTCGAATTGCGCAGTGATGGCACTCCGGTGCTCGACTACAGCCTCACGCCTTATGGCTGGGAAGCCCTCAAGCGTGCGTTCCACAGCATGGCCGAGATTCAATTTGCAGCAGGCGCCTCAGCTGTAATGCCGCTGCACAGCGATGCCCGGTACATGCGCACCTTGGGTGAAACCCGTGATCGAATCGACAATTTGCGCCTTGAGTTGTATCAAACCCGCTTGGCCAGTGCCCACGTCATGGGCGGTTGCGCAATGGGCGAAAATGCCGAAATGGCCGTCACCGATAGCCTGGGCCGCCATCATCAATTGAGTAATGTATCAATCCATGACGGCTCTTTATTCCCCACCAGCATTGGTGCCAACCCGCAATTGTCGGTGTATGGGCTCACCGCCAAACTCGCCACGGCACTGGCCGAACGCCTGAAAAAATCATGAAAAACGACTTAACTTGCTACGTCTATAGTGCTTTCTTCTGCGAATGGCGACTTGGCCGACCGGGAATGCTGCGATACCATCCGACTCCCCAACGGATTCCCGCCAGGACGACGCGATGAACCGAGTGTTGTACCCAGGTACATTCGACCCTATTACCAAGGGCCATGGCGACCTGGTCGAACGCGCTTCGCGCTTGTTCGATCACGTGATCATCGCCGTCGCTGCCAGCACCAAGAAAAACCCGCTATTCCCTCTGGAACAGCGCGTTGAGCTGGCTCGCGAAGTCACCAAGCATCTGCCCAATGTTGAAGTGGTCGGCTTCTCGACGCTGCTCGCGCACTTTGCCAAAGAACAGAATGCCAATGTATTTCTACGCGGCCTGCGAGCGGTGTCGGACTTCGAATACGAGTTCCAGTTGGCGAACATGAATCGTCAATTGGCACCCGATGTCGAAAGTTTGTTCCTCACACCGTCTGAGCGTTATTCGTTCATATCGTCGACATTGGTGCGTGAAATCGCAGCATTAGGCGGCGATATCAGCAAGTTCGTGCATCCAGTCGTTGCTGATGCTCTGACCGAGCGCTTTCGCAAGCAGTAACCGCTGAAGCGGCGCCCGCGTGCACTGCGGGCGCCAATGCGGCACAATTGCCGCATTCGATTTCAGTTGCCCGGGCCGACCGCCCCGGCAGGAGTACCCATGTCCCTGATCATCACCGACGATTGCATCAACTGCGACGTCTGCGAACCCGAGTGTCCGAACGCTGCTATTTCCCAGGGCGAAGAGATCTACGTGATTGACCCCAATCTGTGTACACAGTGCGTGGGCCATTACGATGAGCCGCAATGCCAGCAAGTGTGTCCGGTTGACTGCATCCCACTGGATGAAGCCCACCCGGAAACCGAAGAACAACTGATGGCCAAGTACAAAGCGATTACCGGTAAAGCCTAAAAAATCGCAGGCTACGCCAGCTCCTACGTTTTATCTGTGGGGGCGGTGGCGCAGGCTGCGATCTTTTGGTCTTTGTTGCTCAAACGCTTGGGTCAGGTCTGGCAGCGCGGGCAGAACACACTGGCGCGTTGGCCTAGTTTCATGTCACGCAGTTCAGTGCCGCAAACTTTGCACGGCTCATAACCCCGCCCGTACACAAACAGCTCTTGCTGGAAGTACCCCGGCTGGCCATCCCCGCCAATAAAGTCGCGCAAGGTAGTACCGCCTCGCTCAATGGCAGCGGCCAGAATTCGTTTGATCTCGATTGCCAGCTTCAAATACCGCGCCCGTGAAATGCTCTTGGCTTCGCGGCGCGGATCAATGCCCGCTGCAAACAATGCTTCAGTCGCATAAATATTGCCGACGCCCACCACCACCGCGTTGTCCATGATGAACGGCTTAACCGCCATCGAACGTTTGCGCGACAGTTGAAACAATCGCTCACCATCAAACAAGTCAGTCAGCGGCTCTGGCCCGAGCCGTATCAGCAATTCATGGTTGAGCGGGTCATGGCTCCACAGCATTGCGCCAAAACGCCGGGGGTCGGTGTAGCGCAAGGCCAGCCCCGATTCCAGCTCGATGTCCACGTGCTCGTGTTTGGCCGCTGGCAACCCGGCCTCCACGAGCCGCAAATTCCCCGACATGCCCAAGTGGCTAATCAGGGTGCCGACTTCAGCATTGATCAACAGATACTTGGCGCGCCGCTCGACCAGCACAATCTTCTGCCCCGAAAGGCGCACGTCCAGGTCTTCAGGGATCGGCCAACGCAAGCGTCGCTCGCGCACAATTACCCGGCTGACACGCTGCCCTTCCAAATGCGGGGCGATGCCACGGCGCGTAGTTTCAACTTCAGGTAATTCAGGCATGCAAGGCTCCTGCGGGGGAAAACCTAGTGAGCACCCAATTCGCGGATGCTTTCTTTAAGGTTCTCAAAGTCGTATTCGGACAGGCCAATGTAGTCGAGCACCAAGTGACTGATGCTGTTCCACTCATGGTCTGCGCGCTGGTTGCCCAACACTTTGTGTGAAGCACAAATGTGTTCGGCCATCTTGAGAATCGCCAGCAGGTTTTTCAATTGGCTGTTGCGCGTGGTCTCGTCGCTGAAAATCGCCAGCGCGTTGTGGTGATTGGCGATTGCGTGGGTCAGGTGCTCGGGCAGACGCCAAGACTTGGCCGTGTAATAACCGACCACCGCATGGTTGGTGTTGAAGTGTTTGTTTTCGGTGTCAACCACCCGGCTGCCGGGGCCTGCGGCGGCGTAAGCCTGTTCCAGCACACTGATGTAATTGGGGAAGCGCTGGAGCATCAGCGGAATGCCGCAATCGTGGAACAACCCCAGGGCATAGGCCTCATCAACCGCCTGCGAACCCGTGCGTTTGGCCAGCGTCATGCTGGTCATGGCCACGTCTTGGGCGGTGTCCCAAAAACGGTTGAGGGTCACGATGGTCTCATCGCACATCTCGCCCTTGATCGATTGCGCGTTGATCAAGTTGATAATGGTGCGGCTGCCCAACAGCGTGACGGCCCGCTGAATAGAGGCAATTTTGTTGGTTAACCCGTAATACGGCGAGTTGACGATTTTCATCAACGCCCCTGACAAACCGGGGTCTTGGGCGATCAAGCGCGCGATCACTTCCAGATCCGGATCGGGCATGTACTGCTCCATCTGCAAATCCACCATGATTTGCGGTTGAGGCGGCACGCTAATGCCTTGCAGCGCTTGGCTGATCTGTTCGGATGAAAGCTCTGGGGGCATGACGACACACTCTGGAATAGCTGGCGATTCTAACGGAATTTTCAGCACCATTGGGCACGTAATCCGACGCAATGCGACGAATCAGCCACGCCTCAAGGTCGCGTCTAAGGCTATAATCGCGCCCTTTTCAATACCCGGAGCGACGTCATGTCCCTGCCAAGCCTGCGCCTTAAAGCCAATGCCGATCGACGCCTGCGCGCCGGCCACTTGTGGGTCTACAGCAACGAAATTGATGTAGCCACCACCCCCCTTAACGGCTTCAAGGCCGGCGACCAGGCCGTGCTCGAAACAGCCGGCGGCAAACCGCTGGGCATCGTGGCAATGAGCCCGAACAACCTGATCTGCGCACGCTTGCTGTCGCGCGACATCAAGCTGCCATTGGACAAGTCGCTGCTGGTGCATCGTCTGAACATGGCGCTGTCTCTGCGTGAGCGCCTGTTCGACAAGCCTTATTACCGTTTGGTGTACGGCGATTCCGATTTGTTGCCGGGTTTGGTCGTTGACCGTTTCGGCGACATTTTGGTGGTGCAACTGGCTTCCGCGACCATGGAACAGCACAAAGACGACGTGATCGCCGCACTGGTGCAAGTGCTCAAGCCACGCGGCATCTTGTTCAAAAACGACTCGGCCGCTCGCGACGCTGAAGGCCTTGAGCGTTATGTCGAAACCGTCTTCGGCCTGGTGCCTGAGTGGGTTGCACTGGAAGAGAACGGCGTGAAGTTCGAAGCACCTGTCATGGCCGGCCAGAAGACCGGCTGGTTCTACGACCACCGTATGAACCGCGCCCGCTTGGCCCCTTACGTCAAAGGCAAGAAGGTTTTGGACCTGTTCAGCTACATCGGCGGCTGGGGTGTTCAGGCTGCGGCTTTCGGCGCCAGCGAAGTCACCTGTGTTGACGCTTCGTCGTTCGCACTGGACGGTGTTGAGCGTAACGCCGCGCTGAACGGTTTTGCCGAAAAAGTTACCTGCATGGAAGGCGATGTATTCGAAGCCCTCAAAGAACTAAAAGCCAACGAAGAGCGTTTTGACGTGATCGTGGCGGATCCGCCAGCCTTCATCAAACGTAAAAAAGACCTGAAAAACGGCGAAGGCGCGTACCGCCGCCTGAACGAGCAAGCCATGCGTCTGCTCACCAAGGACGGCATTCTGGTCAGCGCATCGTGCTCGATGCACCTGCCAGAAGACGACCTGCAAAACATTCTGCTGACCAGCGCCCGCCATCTGGATCGCAACATCCAGCTGCTGGAACGTGGCGGCCAAGGCCCGGATCACCCGGTTCACCCGGCCATCGCTGAAACCCGCTATATCAAAAGCATCACCTGCCGTTTGCTACCAAACAGCTAAGCAAAACCTGTAGCCGCTGCCGACAGGCTGCGTCCGATTACGAAGCGATCGTAAGTTCTGAGAGTGCGAATTACCCGCACCCTCAGACTCAACGACGGCTACGCCGCCGGACGCAGCCTTCGCCAGCGGCTACGCGTGTTGCATCAAGGTAGGCGATCCAGTTTTGGGCTCAACTCTTGCCCGTCAATCAGTAACGACTGATAACGGGGTTTGATCACCGTCACCTTGCCTTCGCGGATCTTCTCAATCAGCTCCAGCGGGCTGTCGCCCCCTTCATAAGTACCGGCTCGTTGCCAATTACCTTGGGTGTCGCGCTTGAAAAAGTACAGCGGCTCAGACCACTGCTGCTTAGGCAGTTGCAGCACTTCACTGCTGCCGTCTTGATCCAGATCCACGGCCCACATCGCGCAGCCCGGATACAAACACGGCTGACCGCCAATCCCCGGCACATCAAACTGGTCAGCACCTTCAACCCTGGGGCCTATCCATTCCAGCAGCCGCTCACTCGGCTTGCGCTGCCCCTTGCCCGCTTCCACTTGCTTTAGACGCTCCAACAACGCTTGCCGTGTCGGCTCCGACAACACCTGACCCTGCTCAAGTTGCGCCAACAACGCGTCATACGCACGCTTGCCGGGCGGGCCCAAGTCATAGCGCAACGTGTACGCATCAAAAGTATCAACCTCGGCCTTACCGCCAAGCACGCGCTGCACCTGATTACTGGCGCTCAGCTGCAATGGATTGAACCAAGGCGTATACAGGGCCAACACCACAGCCACACTCACCAACGCAATGAGCGGATTACTGACACGCAGGCTCCATAGCCATTGGCGCTGCGGGGCGGCCATCGCCCAAACGGCGGCGACGCTGTGCGCCAGCATCACCAACGCCAGCAGCATCGCCAGCAAACGGCTCGGCGTCAGGCCGTATTGCTCAATGCGCAACCAGGTCGAGTAACCGGCCAGCAGCACCAATACCACTAAGCACAACAGGCACAGATCGACCATGCGCACCAGCCAAGTCGGGTAACCACTGCCATGCTCACCGTCCTGAAACACGCCGTTAAGCAGGAACAAATTGACCGCCACCAGACACAACATAATCGGCGTGGAATAGCCGGTGTCCCAAATCGGCTGCAGCCCGGTGAACGGCAACGCGAAGGTGAACACAATCGCGATCATCGACGCCAAAGGCAGCAAAAAGCGGCACAGCGTGAGCAAAATCCCACGCAACATTCCGATAATTCGGTCGTTATCCCGCCCCATGTGCAAGCCCAGCGCAAACACCATCGCCGAACTGATGTAAATAAACCCGTCAGTTGCAAACAGCTGATTGAGCGCCACAATCCCGAGCATCTTGAACAAGCTGCCCCACAACAGCATCAGCGCCCAAAACACCCCGTTAAGCAGTAACCCCAGCAACACGATAAACACCGTATCCCAGGCATGCCTGAACAAATCTTCGTAGCGCGGATAACGCCCTTCCCGGGTCGGCCAACTCAGAATAAAAGCCGTGCAGACGTAAGCAACCACCACTGACAAACCGCTCCAACTGCCAACCAGCCAACGGCTTGAGCGCCAGACCTCATCGTCCTCCCAAAACACCCAAGCACTGATTGCAGTCATCACCGCAGTCAAACCCAGCACCCACCAACCGGTGCCGCGCTGCCGCACATTGTCACCCAGCAACAACAGATTGATACCGCCCACCAACACTGCGGTGACTAACGCAAACTTCACACCCGACTGAGCCGTGACACTGGCCAGCCAAAGCAACACACCCTGCACCAGCCCAATGGCCAGACACACCTTGATGGATCGGTTGAGGGTTAGCATCGATAATTCCTTATAACGATATTTTTCAGAAGCGCCAGTCTAGTACAAAGTCGCGCACAGCGAATCGCACACTTATCTACGACCCAATTAACGATCCCCGCAAGAACCTAATATATACCTGCATTGCAGGATCAATCTTTCACAACGTCGAGACCAAGCCTACACAAACTCATGTTGAACTATGCCCCTCATAAAACTACGCTCAAAATACCACTTAATTAAAAAGTGGGATTTATAAAAATATATCGTGCAGGAGTGCTCACAATGAAAACCATCATACTTGAATCAAAAGAGCCGATCACCTTTGCAATGATCGGAATACGCCAATAATGCAAAAATAGCTAATGAGGGTTGGGGTGTTATTTAAACCAACCCTTACAGGGAGAGATCGTATGATGCGCATTAACCCAAACGTATTCATTCTGATCAAACCACCCGCCTTAATTATCTGGAACTATAAAACCCACGAGCAATTTGAAATAGACCGGGACCACGCCTCACGTTTATGGACACTGATTGATGACATTTCGTTATTCAATACCCATAACCCGCTTGACCACACACTGTTCAGCACCGGCCTGATCCAGCTCGCACAGGATGACGCTGAGCACTGGGGCTGGGATATCCTGTCCAGAATTTTCCACGTAGGCACCAAGGATCTGGTAACGGAACAGCAGCCACATAACACACAGCAATGGGCGCATAAATACCTGATGCACTGCGATAACGCTATGAGTCGCCCCTTTCCTGCGCCCCATCGATTTGCCGCTATATCGACCGAAAACATGCTGTCTCTGCCACCTCCGCTACCTAATTCCAAGCTTGTTACTGATCACAGCTTTACCGCGGCCCTGATAAAACGTAAAACCTGCCGGGAGTTTCTGCGCAAAAGTGTCTCACTGGAAGATATCAGCACATTATTGTATTTATCATTCGGCTATCTTAAGGAGCGCCAGGAGGATATATCCCCCCTCACACCCAAACATTTAGCACCTCGGCGCAGCAGTCCTTCAGCGGGAGGGCTAAATAGCTGCGAAGCTTATTTATATGCTTACAACATCAGGACATTAAACCCAGGGATTTATTATTACCATTCTGCCTTGCATGCTGTTCGGTTCATCCAAAAAATAAATACTTCGCTGGGTACACTCATGCAGGGACAACACTTTATAGGCAACTTGGCATTTGGCGTGTTTATTACGAGCCGCTTCGACAAACTGTGGTGGAAGTATGAACATTCCCGCGCCTATCGTGCGGCCTTGCTTGAAGCAGGGCACCTCTCACAAACGTTCCAGCTCACTGCAACCGCACTGGGTTTCAGTACTTGGCTATCTGCTGCTATGAACGACTCACAGGTTGAAAAAGTCTTGAACATCAACGCAATGGAGGAACAAGTGCTGCTGTTCACAGGCGGCGGCCACAGCACCGGAGCCGCATTCTGTGAAGAGCTGAATCAGCTCTTAGCCCCGCGTTGAGCGATGTATGACATTGGCTCCTCAGCCTGCAGCCACCCACACACTGCGCCAACGGGTGTCCAGCTACCTTTTGATGAGTGGCATCGCGTTGCTCAGTGTTTTCCCAATTAATGTGTTGTTGCCCTCATTTTCCGCACTTGCACAACGCTTTAACGTTCCGATAGCAGACATCACCTTATCCATCAGCGTGTTTACATTAGTGTTCTCGGTTTCACAGCTGCTGGTCGGGCCACTGTCAGACAGGTGGGGCCGTAAACCTCTGCTACTCGCCACCCTTGCCCTCTCATTGCTCGGAGCTTTGGGCTGTGCGCTGTCAAACAGCTATGCCCAGTTCCTGTTCTTTCGCGGCGTTCAAGCAGTTGGCTGTGGATTATTCGTACTGGGCCATGCACTGGTTGAAGACTTGTTTGCCAGGCAACAAAGAGCCCAGGTGCGCAATTTCTATCTAACCCTTAGCGGTTTTTTCATCGCAATCGCGCCACTTCTAGGCTCGGTTTTACAAGATCACTTTGATTGGCCCGCCAGCTTCTATCTATTTGGATTAATTGCCGCCGTTATTTTTCTCCACGTACAGCTGGCACTGGATAGCCACTCACAACGGCCCGTTCCACATCCATCCATAATGCAAACCGTTTTGACCCTCATAAGCCATCGAGACTTCATGGGGTACTGGCTAATCGCATCACTGACCTTTGCCTGCTATTTCGCGGTAATCAGCGTGACGCCACAAATTTTCATGGCCCAACTCAAGCTCTCGCCCAATCAATACGCTTGGCTACTCATGTTTTACGGCGCTGCCTACGTTCTCGGAGGCATGCTGGCCGCCAAGTTGCAAAAACACCTGCCCACTCGAATCCAAATCATTCTTGGGCTACTGGTTCTCGCCTTTTCAGGCGTACTGCTCATACTCATTCTGGTCAGTGATCGGCTGTCGGTCGCCAGCCTACTAAGTACCTTTTCGTTGAGTGCGGTGGGCGTGACACTGGTCAGACCCGCCGCTATCTCAGCAGCCATGTCATTGTTTTCAGATAAGGCAGGCACTGCCGCTTCCACGGGCAACACCCTCATGTTTGCCACCGCAGCAGCCAGCAGCGCAGCACTGGCTTATTCCGGAACCTTTCTGCTGCTCAATATTGCCGTTGGCTTCATTGTCCTGAGCCTGCTGGGTGTGGCTATTACCGTCAGAATCACTCAATAACGTCTGGTTGTAGATTCACTGAGCACACTCGCAGCTTGCGCTGCCATTCCCTCCCGCCACCAGCCGTGTAGAATCGACGCATTCATCGCCAATCATCCCCGGCGGGTTTATGAGCTCAGGCCCAAGCGCGCGGCGATCCCGCAACGTTTACGGCAACGAGCGGACACGTGGTCATTTTCTGTGTAGTCCGCGAGTGATTAGAAGCTCACTTCCCTGTTTGTTACCTGATTAGCCGCCCGGAGTTGCTCCATGCCTGACTATCGTTCAAAAACCTCCACCCACGGCCGCAACATGGCCGGTGCCCGCGCTTTGTGGCGCGCCACGGGGATGAAAGATGCCGACTTCAAGAAGCCGATCATCGCCATTGCCAACTCCTTTACCCAGTTCGTACCCGGCCACGTCCACCTCAAGGACATGGGCCAACTGGTTGCCCGCGAAATCGAACGCGCTGGCGGCGTTGCCAAAGAATTCAACACCATTGCCGTTGATGACGGCATTGCTATGGGCCACGACGGCATGCTGTATTCGCTGCCAAGTCGCGAGATCATCGCCGACTCGGTCGAGTACATGGTCAACGCCCATTGCGCCGACGCCATTGTGTGTATCTCCAACTGCGACAAAATCACCCCTGGCATGTTGATGGCCTCGTTACGCCTTAACATTCCGGTGATTTTCGTCTCTGGCGGGCCAATGGAAGCGGGCAAAACCAAGCTCGCCAGCCACGGTCTCGACTTGGTAGACGCAATGGTCATCGCCGCCGACTCCAGCGCTTCTGACGAGAAGGTTGCCGAGTACGAGCGCAGCGCTTGCCCAACGTGCGGTTCGTGCTCTGGCATGTTCACTGCCAACTCCATGAACTGCCTGACCGAAGCGCTGGGGCTGGCATTGCCGGGCAACGGCTCGGCACTGGCGACCCACAGCGACCGTGAGCAGTTGTTCCTGCAAGCAGGGCGCACCATTGTTGATCTGTGCCGTCAGTACTACGTCGAAAACGACGAGTCGGTATTGCCGCGCAACATTGCCAACTTCAAGGCGTTCGAAAACGCCATGACGCTGGACATCGCTATGGGCGGTTCGACCAACACCATCCTGCACTTGCTGGCCGCCGCTCAAGAGGCCGAAATCGATTTCGACCTCAAGGACATCGACCGTCTGTCACGCCACGTACCGCAGCTGTGCAAAGTGGCGCCGAATATTCAGAAGTACCACATGGAAGATGTGCACCGCGCTGGCGGCATTTTCTCCATTCTCGGCTCGCTGGCCCGTGGCGGTTTGTTGCACACCGACCTGCCGACTGTGCACAGCAAGACCTTGGCCGAAGGCATTGCCAAGTGGGACATCACCCAGACTGACGACGAAGCGGTACACACCTTCTTCAAGGCAGGCCCGGCCGGTATCCCGACGCAAACGGCGTTCAGCCAGTCGACCCGCTGGGAAACCCTGGACGACGACCGCGAAAACGGCTGCATCCGCAGCGTCGAGCACGCCTATTCGCAAGAAGGCGGTCTGGCCGTGTTGTACGGCAACATCGCGCTGGATGGTTGCGTGGTCAAAACCGCTGGCGTCGATGAGTCGATCCACGTGTTTGAAGGCAACGCCAAAATCTTCGAAAGCCAAGACAGCGCCGTGCGCGGCATCTTGGCTGACGAAGTTAAAGCTGGCGACATCGTGATCATTCGCTACGAAGGCCCAAAAGGCGGGCCGGGCATGCAAGAGATGCTCTACCCCACTTCCTACCTCAAATCCAAAGGCTTGGGCAAAGCCTGTGCCTTGCTGACCGATGGCCGCTTCTCGGGTGGTACTTCGGGCCTGTCCATTGGTCACGCTTCGCCAGAAGCCGCCGCCGGTGGCGCGATTGGCCTGGTGCAAGACGGCGACAAAGTGCTGATCGACATTCCAAACCGCTCGATCAACCTGTTGATCAGCGATGAAGAAATGGCAGCACGGCGCGCTGAGCAAGACAAAAAAGGCTGGAAGCCGGTAGAAGTGCGTCCACGTAAAGTCACCACCGCTCTCAAGGCTTACGCTTTGCTGGCAACAAGCGCCGATAAAGGCGCTGTGCGTGACAAAGCGCTGTTGGACAAACTGGTGCCGTAAGCCACCACGCACCAATAAAAATCCCGGCCTCGCGCCGGGATTTTTGTAACCGCTGTAAATCCGGGTAGGGGTACGCTTGCTCGCGAAAACCACGAATTCACAGCACGAGCGCGATCACCTTCAGTGCTTCGCGAGCAAGCTCGTTCCTACCGCGCCCTTAAATCAAGGGTATCCCCTGTAGCCGCTCGGCCGCCCATTCGCATTCAGATTCATCAGCTATGCTCCCTTAAGTACCTGCCGCTTATTCCAAAAGCGAAGGTCTCCATTCCAGAACGGTATATTTCCAGCTATATCAACCTGTTAGCATTTCCGGTTCGCAATTGTTGCACCCAAAGACTGGTACAAGTCGCCCCTCGGAGCTTTCATGAATTTCCCGCTGATCCTCAATCTGCTGGTGTTCCTCGCGTTGCTGTTCGGCCTGTCGCTGACCCGCCACACTGCGTGGAGCCTGGCAAAAAAAGTCCTGCTGGCGCTGGTCCTGGGCGTTGTTTTCGGCCTTGGCCTGCACCTGATCTACGGCGCAGAAAGCCCAACCCTGAAAACCTCTATCGGCTGGTTCGATCTGGTCGGCAGTGGCTATGTGCAACTGCTGCAAATGATCGTCATTCCATTGGTTTTTGCCTCGATCCTGAGCGCCGTGGCGCGTCTGCATAACGCCTCATCGCTGGGTAAGATCAGCTTTTTAACCATCGGCACGCTGCTGTTCACCACCATGATTGCAGCGCTGGTGGGTATTGGCCTGACCAACTTGTTCGGCCTGACCGCCGATGGTCTGGTGGCTGGCGCAGCTGAAATGAGCCGCTTGCAGGTTATCCAAAGCGAGTACGCGGGCAAGGTGTCTGACCTGAATGTGCCGCAGCTGCTGCTGTCGTTTATTCCGCAAAACCCGTTTGCTGACTTGGCTCGCGCCAAACCGACCTCGATCATCAGCGTGGTCATTTTCGCTGCGTTCCTGGGGGTTGCCGCGCTGCAACTGTTCAAGGACGAGCCAGAAAAAGGCAGCAAAGTGCTGAACGCCATCGACACCCTGCAAGCCTGGGTGATGCGTCTGGTGCGACTGGTAATGAAGCTGACCCCTTACGGCGTGCTGGCCTTGATGACCAAAGTGGTCGCCATGTCTAACCTGCAAGACATCATCAAACTCGGCAGTTTCGTGGTGGTGTCCTACATCGGCCTGGCGCTGATGTTCGTGATTCACGGGGTGATTGTGTCGGTGTCGGGCGTGAATCCGCTGCGCTTCTTCCGCAAGGTATGGCCAGTGCTGACCTTCGCCTTCACCAGCCGTTCGAGCGCAGCCAGCATCCCGCTGAGCATCGAAGCGCAAACCCGTCGCTTGGGCATTCCAAGTTCGATCGCCAGTTTCGCCGCCTCGTTTGGTGCAACCATTGGCCAAAACGGTTGCGCGGGCCTGTACCCAGCGATGTTGGCGGTGATGGTTGCCCCAACGGTTGGCATCAACCCACTGGACCCACTGTGGATCGCGACGCTGGTGGCGATTGTGACCTTGAGTTCGGCAGGTGTAGCGGGCGTTGGCGGCGGCGCGACCTTTGCCGCGCTGATCGTGCTGCCTGCGATGGGCTTGCCCGTGTCGCTGGTGGCGTTGCTGATTTCCGTCGAACCTTTGATCGACATGGGCCGTACGGCGCTGAACGTCAGCGGCGCGATGGTTGCCGGTACGGTAACCAGCCAAGTCATGAACCAGACCGACAAAGCCATTTTGGCTGAAGACGATCATGGTGACTTGGCACACGCCTAACGGACACAACCGCATAGGCACTGAAGGCTGCGAGCTTTTAAAAAGTCAAAAGATCGCAGCCTTCGACGCTCCCACGGGGTGTTACACCCGTTCCCAGACCTCAAAGCTGAATGCTGGCTTGTCATCTGCTGCCGCATGCGGCTCGTTGGACACCAGCTTCCACTGCGCCTGATCAAACTCAGGAAACCACGCATCCCCTTGCGGGCTAAGGCCCACTCGCGTCAGGTACAACCGGTCGGCATCTGCCAGCCCTTGGGTGTATAGCTGCGCGCCACCAATGAGCATCACTTCGCTCACGCCTTGTTCTTTTGCCCACACTTCGGCGCGCTCAACGGCCGCTTCAAGGGAGGCAAACACTTCGGCACCTTCGAGCTGCAAATCGGTCTGACGACTGACCACCAGGTTCAAACGCCCCGGCAACGGACGGCCCAGCGAATCCCAGGTTTTGCGACCCATGATGATCGGCTTGCCCAAGGTGGTGGCCTTGAAATATTTGAAATCCGCCGGCAAATGCCACGGCATGCTGTTGTCGACGCCGATCACGCGGTTTTCACCGAGCGCTGCGATCAGGCTGAGGGGGAGTGATTTTTTCATGGCGCCGAGGATACCAGAGCCACCCGCGCCGACAGTACCCCGTGCGACGTACAGCGGTTATGCTCACCGCTCACTTGGAATGGATTGGCCTGTGACTCAACTTTCCCCGCTGCAACGCCTTTGGCTGACCGAAACCGTGCGCTTGCGCGAAGAACACGCAGGCCCGCTGGATGACCTTGAAGCTAATCGCCGAGCCCGCAGCGAAGGCGGCGATTTGCCGACTCGCCTGCAAAATCGTGCCTTGTGGCTGGCCGAGCGTGACGGTTTATTGAGTGCATTGCAGCATTGGCTGCAAGGCGCGCGCCTAGCGCTATTGGGGCTGATCATCGTGGCCATCGTCAGCGGTGCCGGGCTGGCATTTGCCGCACTGGGCGACGGGCAAACCCCGGTCAATGTGTTCTGGGCGCTGGGCAGCTTGCTTGGGCTCAACCTTATTCTTTTAATCAGTTGGCTGCTGGGCCTGCTGTTTGCGGGCGAACATGGCGCCAGCCTTGGCCGCTTATGGCTATGGCTCAGCGAAAAGTTCGCCCGCGACGCCAAAGCCGCTCAACTGGCGCCCGCATTATTGCTGCTGCTACAGCGGCGCAAACTCAATCGCTGGGCGCTCGGCACGTTGGTCAACGGCCTGTGGCTGCTGGCGATGCTGAGCACGCTGGTGATGATGCTGCTGCTCATGGCCACACGCCGTTACGGGTTTATTTGGGAAACCACCATTTTGGGTGCCGACGTGTTTGTCGCCGCGACCCGCGCCCTCGGCGCACTCCCGAACTGGATGGGCCTCAGTGTGCCAACGGTGGAGATGATCCGCATCAGCACCGACAGCAGCCTCTATAACAACGAACTCGTGCGTCAGTCTTGGGCAATCTGGTTGGTGGGTGTTGTCCTGATCTACGGCGTGATCCCGCGCCTGCTGCTGTCGGCATTTTGCCTGTGGCGCTGGAAAACCGGGCGCAACGCCTTGCAGTTGGATCTCAACCTGCCCGGCTACAGCCAATTGCGCGAACGTTTAATGCCGAGCAGCGAGCGATTGGGCGTCAACGACATCGCCCCCGAACACCTGCATAACATTCAGGCAGGGCATACCGATGTGCAAACCGATGGCGCGCTGATCGTGGCGATTGAGCTGGATGATCAACATCCGTGGCCACCCAAGTTGCCCGCCACTGTCAAAGATGCAGGCATCCTCGACAGCCGCGAGTCCCGGCAAAAGCTGTTAGAGCAGATGACCCGCTTCCCTCCGGCGCGCTTGGCCATTGCCTGTGACCCACGGCGCTCGCCAGATCGTGGCAGTCTGGCGTTGATTGGCGAACTGGCACGCAGTGCCGCCCAAACCCGCATCTGGTTGCTGCAAGCGCCTCCCGGTCAGGCGCTGGACGCCGACCGTTTAAGCGACTGGCACACGGCCCTTGAACAACTGGGGCTGCCATTTTCCGCCAGCGCCCCCCTCAATTGGCTGGAGACAGGCCATGACTAAGCCGCTCACGCTGGCAGTGGTTGGTCACACCAATGTCGGCAAAACATCGCTGCTGCGAACCCTTACCCGTGATATCGGGTTTGGTGAAGTCTCGCACCGGCCCAGCACGACCCGCCATGTGGAGGGCGCCCGCCTTTCGGTAAACGGTGAACCACTGCTGGAGCTGTACGACACGCCGGGGCTGGAAGATGCCATCGCTTTGCTCGACTACCTTGAGCGCCTCGACCGCCCCGGCGAACGCCTCGATGGCCCGGCACGCGTGGCACGCTTTCTTGAAGGCAGCGAGGCGCGACAGCGTTTTGAGCAAGAAGCCAAGGTGCTGCGCCAACTACTGGCCTCAGACGCCGGGCTGTATGTGATCGACGCCCGCGAGCCAGTGCTGGCCAAGTACCGTGACGAACTCAGCGTATTGGCCAGTTGCGGTAAGCCGCTGCTGCCGGTGCTCAACTTTGTCAGCAGTGCGCACCATCGCGAACCCGAATGGCGCGAAGCCTTGGCCCGTCTTGGCCTGCATGCGCTGGTGCGTTTTGACAGCGTGGCACCGCCCGAAGATGGTGAACGCCGCTTGTATGAAAGCCTCGCCCTGCTGCTGGAGCATTCACGCGACGCCTTGCAACGCTTGATTGCCGATCAAGAAGCCCAACGTGAAGCGCGCAAACACAGCGCACTGCGCCTGATTGCAGAGCTTTTAATTGACTGCGCCGCCTGCCGACGTAGCGTTGTCAGCGAAAAGACCGTCGAACAGCAGGCCATCGGCCAACTGCGCGAAGCCATTCGCCAGCGCGAACAACGCTGTGTGGAGGCCTTGCTCAAGCTGTATGGTTTTCGCCCCAACGATGCCACGGCCAGCGATTTGCCCTTGCTGAACGGGCGCTGGGGAGACGACTTATTCAACCCCGAAACCCTCAAGCAATTGGGCGTGCGCGTTGGCAGCGGGATTGCCGCAGGCGCAGCAGCGGGTGCGGGCGTGGACTTGATGGTAGGCGGGCTGACGCTGGGCGCCGCAGCGCTGGCAGGCGCCATTGCCGGCGGCGCACTGCAAACCGCGCGCAGCTACGGCAGTCGTTTGCTGGGTAAGCTTAAGGGGCAGCGCGAATTGACGGTGGATGACAGCGTGCTGAGATTGCTGGCCTTACGCCAACGCCAATTGCTACACGCCCTTAATGCCCGTGGGCATGCGGCGGTGGACAGCATCAAAGTCGCGACCCCACAAGACAAAACCTGGCGCGAAGGCAAGTTACCCGAAGCCCTGAACAAAGCGCGTGCGCACCCACAATGGTCTTCGCTCAACCCTCACCCCAAGCTGAGCCAAGCTGAGCGCCAAGAGCAAATTGAACGACTCGCCCAGCACATCTAAACCTGTAGCAGCCTACGCCAGCTGCTACAGCGTCAGGTGGCGCAAGGCTTTTTGTTTGAGCAGGTGCAGGTCAATGATCGGCACGTGCATTTCCTTGGCCTGTTCATCCCAATGGCGCATGCGCAGGCTGAGTTCACACAGCGGGTCTTGCTCAAACGCATCGGCTTCAGCGTCGCTCATAACACCCCCTTGATAGCCCAGCGTGCGAATACTGGCTTCGCTCAACACGTCGTAGTAACCGGGCTCGCGCAGGGCGAGGTAGCGTTTGGCTTGCACGTGGTATTCAACCAGTTTGGCCACGCGCTCGCTAAAGCCTGCACGGCGCAGGTAATTGGCACCAACCAACTCGTGGCTGACCACGCCATATCCGCCCATGTTCTTGGCATCATTGACACAAAAGTGGCCAATATCGTGAAAGAAGGCAGCCAATACCACTTCATCGTCAAAGCCTTCTGCCAACGCCAACTGCGCGGCTTGGGACATGTGCTCGATTTGTGACACTGGCTCCCCGATGTAATCGTCGGTGCCGTATTGCTGATACAACCCAAAAACGTCTTCGACTACTTGCTGCGCGTGTGTCATCACAACTCCTCCAGCATCCGGGCGATATTACCCTCGGCCATCGCCGGGCCCACGCTCATGCCAACGCCGGTGTGCATCAGCGCAGCATTCAAGCCGGGCGCCACCTGTAACCATGTAAACGGCTTAGCCCCTTGCGCACCATAAACGCCTTGCCAACGTTCAACCACCTGCACGTCGCAGCCAAGGGTTTGGGTGCACAGTTGCAACAGCCAGTTGTCGACCTGTTCGCTGTTAAATGGTGATGGATCGCGACTGTAATCGTGAGAGTCACCGACAATCAGCTCGCCATAAGGCGTCGGACTGATCAGCAGATGGATGCCGTGTTGGTCCAGATGCGGGCTGTCACGCAAGATCTCAGCCTGCACAGTTGCGGCTTCAGGCAAGTCGGCAAACGCGCCGTAATGCACGCAACTCAGGCCGGTCAGCAGCGCATGTTGCAACTTCAAGTCCATGCGCGGGCGCACCCGCAGCATTTGCAAACGGCAGATCTGCGGTTTGAGCGTGGCCAGCGGTTCAGCCAACAGAGTTTGATAATCGTGCCCCGAGCACACAATCACCTGCGCGCCCTTAAAACTGCCTGCAGTGGTGTGAACCTGACCCGGTTCAATGTCATGCACCAACGTCGAGAAGTGAAACTCAACGCCCAAGTCGCGGCGCAAATAGTCGATCAGCGCCGGGATAGCTTCGCGTGAATAGACCTGCTGATCGTCCAACCCGTGCAAAGCCGCCCGATGATGCTTGAACTGGCCGTCGTACAAAGCGTTTAAGCCATGACCGCGCAACAGCTCGGCGCGATACCCAAACTCACGGGCGCGACCTTGGCAAAAGGCATCCAACAGGTGCTCTTCGGCTTCGGTGCGGGCAAACAGGTACGAGCCATTGCGCTTAAGGTCGAAACCCGCGAGCTGCGCCCAGTTCGCCCAGATTTCACGGCTGGCACGGGCCAAATCGAGCATGACACCCGGCGGCTGGCCGGTAACCAGCGCTTGGCCGAAGTTGCGCACCGACGCGCCCAATGGCGTGCTGGTGCGCTCAAAAACCTTAACCTTTAGCCCGCGCTTGGCTGCCGCATAAGCATGGGATAAACCCAAAATACCTGCGCCAACGATAAGAATCTGATGAGTCATGATTGTGCCCTGAAGCAAACCCAATCCTCGGAGCTGCCGCAGGCTGCGATCTTCTCAACGATCAAAAGATCGCAGCCTGCGGCAGCTCCTAAGGTTCAGTTGCTCGTCGTTGAGGGAATTATTGCGCCGCTTTTTCGGACTTGCCGTCGTAGCGTTTACGCCATTCGCTCAAGATGCTGTCGCGATTTTTCGACGCCCAAGCGAAGTCGTTTTTAATCAGCCGTTGTTCGTAATCCGCCGGTAGTTCGGTCTGTGGTTTGGCGATGCCAGGTTGCGCGAGAACGGCGAAGTTCTCTTTATAAAGCTCCATCGCTTCAGGGCTGGCAGAGAAGTCCGCGAGCTTTTTGGCGGCTTCTTCATGGGCCGAGCCTTTGATCACAGCAGTTGCTTCGATCTCCCAGCCCAAGCCTTCTTTGGGCAACACGATGTCCAGCGGCGCCCCTTGGCGCTTGAGTTGTACCGCCGGGTATTCGAATGAAATACCAATCGGGAACTCACCCGCCGCCGCCAGTTTGCAAGGCTTTGAGCCGGAGTGAACGTATTGGCCGATGTTTTGATGCAGGTCGTCCATGTACTGCCAGCCCTGCTTCTCGCCGAAGGTTTGCAGCCAGGCACTGACGTCCAAAAAGCCCGTGCCAGAAGACGCCGGGTTAGGCATGACGATTTTGCCTTTGTACTCAGGCTTGGTGAGGTCTTGCCAGCTCACAGGTTTAGTCAGGCCCTGTTTTTCGGCTTCGATGGTGTTGAAGCAAATGGTTGCGGCCCACACGTCCATCCCGACCCAGGCCGGCGGGTTGGCTGCATCGCGGTAGTTGGGGCCAATTTTGCTCAAGTCTTTGGGCGCGTAGCTTTGCAGCATGCCTTGCTGGTCAAGAATCGCCAGGCTGGAGGCCGCCAAACCCCAGACTGCATCGGCTTGCGGGCGGGCTTTTTCGGCCAGCAACTTGGCCGTGATGATGCCAGTGGAATCGCGCACCCATTTGATTTCCACGTCCGGGTTGGCCTTCTCAAACGCTTGCTTGTAGCTTTTCAGTTGTTCGGCTTCAAGCGCGGTGTAAACGGTCAATTCAGTTTTGGCAGCCAACGCATTCACGCTAAACGCAGTGAGGACAGCAGCGACAAGAGCAAGTGGCTTGAACATGGTGCGGTTCCTTTGGGTTGTAGGGGCATAAATCATTGCGCAGGAGCGCCTTGACGCCAGGCTTGGGAGCGGCGCAACAAACCGCGCGAAGCCCAGGCCAGCAGCAGGGAGACGCCCGCCGAGGTGAACAGAATCAAGGTCGACATGGCCGCTGCGCCGCCGACGTTTCCGGCGTCGTCCATGTTCAACACCGCCACCGCCGCGAGGATGGTGTCGGGGCTGTAGAGGAAAATCGCCGCCGACACCGTGGTCATGGCCGACACAAACAGGTAGCGCACGATATCGAGCAGTGCTGGCAAGCAAATGGGCACGGTGACGCGCCAGTAATGGCGATACAGCGGCGCTTTAAGCGACAGCGCAGCGGCCTCAAATTCGCCGTCAAGCTGGCGCAAGGCGGTGGTCGCGGTCATTTGAGCGGTGGTCAAATAGTGAGCAATGGTGCAAACCACCAGCAGCGTCATGGTTGCGTAAAACACATGCAGCGGATTGCCGGTCATGTTGAAAAAGAACACATAGCCCAAGCCCAACACCAAGCCCGGCACTGCCATCGGCACAAAGCTGAGCATGCGCAGCGCCAGATTCAGGCCTTTTTGGCCGTTGGTTTTTTCCATCAAATAAGCGCCGGTGAAAATCACCACGCTGCCGATCAGTGCTGTACACAGCGCCATCGTCAAACTATTGCGATAAGCCAACCAACCACCGCCCGCCGTGTCATTGAATTGATAGTGGTTGAGCGACAGCGACAGGTTGTAGGGCCAAAATTTGACCAGTGACGAGTACACCGCCATGCCGAACACCAGCAGCAAGGCCGCACAGATCAACATGACGATGGCCAGATAGCAGCAATCACGGGCCTTGGACGGGACAGGTTTAAAGACTTGAGCGCGGCCACTCATCGAATCACCATGTTGGCGGCGCAGCCAGGCATCGACCCCAAAGCTGAACAACGCAGGCAGCAGCAAGACCATCCCGATCAAGGCTCCACGACCAAATTGCTGCTGCCCCACCACCGCTTTGTAGGCTTCCAGCGCCAGCACTTGATAGTCGCCACCCACCACCACCGGCACGCCGAAGTCTGTGATGGTCAGGGTAAACACCAAGCAAAAGGCGGCGAACACAGCTTGTTTGGTGCCCGGCCAGGTGATGCTGCGAAACGCTTTGAACGGCCCGGCGCCCATGCTCGACGCGGCATCAAACAAGCGCGCATCGGCCAGCGACAGCGCCGAGAGCAAAATCATCAACGCATGAGGGAAGGTGTAAATCGCTTCGCCCAACACAATGCCCCAAAAGCCATAAATGTTGTCCGAGACCCACCCGCGCAACATCCCTTGGTTGCCAAACAGGTACACCAGCGCAATACCCGGCAACATCGACGGGGCCATCAGCGGCAACAGTGACAGGCCGCGCCACAACGGCTTGGCCGGAATCATTGTGCGTTGCAGTGCGTAGGCAAACAGATAAGCCAGCGGGACGACAATCGCCGCCACGCTCACAGACACCTTGAGGCTGTTGCCGAGCAACCAGTGAAAGTTATCGCTGGTCACCAGCTCGCGCGCGGCCAACCAGCCACCGCCTTGCCCGTCTTGCGCACTAAAGCCGCGCCAAAAAATCGCCAGCAGCGGCATCAACACGGCGACACTCAATAGCAGCAGCAACAGCAGTTTGCCGCCGACCACAAAGATTGTGTCGCCCAGTTCGGCACGCGAGGCTTTGCGGGTCAGTTTGCCGGGCAGTGGCAAGGCCATTTCAGCGGCCATCTCAGGCAAACACCTGCAAGCTGCTCGGCGGCAAGGCAACGACTATGTCTTGTGCGCCAAGGCGTGGCAGGTCTTGGCTGCCAACTTCTGCCGTGAGCGCATGGCCCGGCAAATGGTTGAGCTCAAAGCTCATGCGGCAGCGATTACCCAGGAAGGTGATTTCTCGCACACGGGCCGGAAACAGGTTCTCTTGATGCAGCACCGGGTTCACGCTGATGGCCTCGGGGCGGCAAAACAAACGGCCCGACGTGGCACGCCCGGCATCATCGGCCAAACGCATATTCATGCCGCCCACTTGCGCATGGCTGTCGCTGTTGCGCTGAAACGGCAACCAGTTGCCTTGGCCGACAAACTCGGCCACAAACGGCGTGGCGGGTTTGTCATAGATTTCCTGCGGGGTGGCGTATTGCTCGACCTTGCCGTTGTTCATCACGGCGATGCGGTCGGCCATCAACATGGCTTCGTCCTGATTGTGAGTGACCATCAACGTGGTAATGCCCAAGCTGCGCTGGAGTTGGCGCAGCTCAGTACACAAATGCTCTCGCACTCGGGCATCGAGAGCCGACATGGGTTCATCGAGCAGCAGCAATGACGGCGACGGCGCCAACGCCCGAGCCAGAGCCACACGCTGCTGTTGGCCGCCAGAAAGCTGGCCCGGAAACTTCTTCTCGCTGCCGGTCAGGCCCACCAGCGCCAGCATCTCGCTGACACGCTTGCGCACCACGTCGCGGTTGCTGCCCGCAAGGCCATAAGCGATGTTGGCCTCAACGCTGAGGTTGGGAAACAGCGCGTACGACTGAAACAAAATCCCGTAATCACGGGCTTGGGGCGCGAGGTCAGACACATCGCGATCCCCAAGATGCAATACGCCGCTGTCCTGACGCTCAAGCCCGGCGATGCAGCGCAATAAGGTGGTTTTGCCACAGCCTGACGGGCCTAACAGGCACACCAACTCCCCGGCAGCCACCTCCAGCGAGACGTTATCCAGCGCCGTAAAGGCGCCGAATCGCTTGTTCACATTGCGCACCTTCATGGGTACGCCGGGTTGGGTCAAAGCGGTTGCGTTCGAGCTGTTCATGGGGGCACCTCATCAAGCAGATGAGGGCCATCCTAGAGACGCAATACGTACAAGATGTGGCAACAAGGCAAAAGCTGCCGATAGTGGTATTGGTGGATTTTGGATAACCCCCGTTGGAGCTGCCGAAGGCTGCGATCTGTTGATGTTTAAAAGATCGCAGCCTTCGGCAGCTCCAACGCAGGGGTTAGCAGCCCGCCATTTCTTGCGCCAATCCCAGAAAGGCCGCAGGCAGTCGCGCCGATTTTCGCTCTTTAAGGCAGTACAGGTATTCGTGGATAACTGGCGCGTTTTGCAGTGTGAGCACCCGCAATTGCGGGTCGTGCGGGACTTCCTGTCGCGCAATGATGCTGATGCCGATATTGCGCAGCACCGCTTCACGAATCGACTCACGGCTACCAATTTCCAGCAGCGGGCCAAAGCTGACACCTGCGCTGTTGAGCAGTTCTTCGGTCAACTTGCGCGTCGTCGAGCCTTGTTCTCGCATCAACAGGCAGTGCCCGGCCAGTGCGCTGAGCGGCACGTGATCGAGCTTGGCCAGCGGGTGATTACGGTGTACGGCCAGCACCAGCGGGTCGGAGCCCAATACGCGGCGAATCAGACGCGAGTCCTCCAGCAATTGCGAGGAGGCGGCGATATCGACGCGGTATTCATCCAGTGCTTCGAGCACTTGCTGCGAGTTGCCGATGTCCACTGACACGTCGATCTGCGGCAAGCGCTCGCGCAGGGTTTTCACCAAATCAAGGATGTAATACGGCGCTGTGGCCGCGATGCGCAGCGTCCCAACGCCTTGGCCACTGTTGCGCAAAAAGAACTCAATGTCGGCTTCTTGCTGCAACAGCGCTTTGACCATCGGCAGCAAACGCACACCCTCATCGCTGAGGCTCAGGCGGCGCCCGCCGCGATAAAACAGCTCTACACCGTATTGGCTTTCGAGCTGGCGGATTTGCGTGGTCACTGTCGGCTGGCTAAGCCCGAGCTTCTTCGCGGCCTGAGTAATACTGCCCAATTGGGCCACCCGGTAAAACGCTTTTAACTCGGCACTCAGCACTGCGGCCTCTCTTGATCTATTTGCGCAGTAAGCGCAGCCCGTTGAACACCACCAACAGGCTGACGCCCATGTCGGCAAACACAGCCATCCACATCGTGGCCATGCCGAGGAAGGTTACCGCAAGAAAGATCCCTTTAATGACCAAAGCCAGGGCGATGTTCTGCTTAAGAATGCGGGCGGTGTCGCGTGACAAACGAATGAAGGTCGGGATTTTGCGCAGATCATCGTCCATCAGGGCGACATCTGCCGTTTCAATTGCGGTATCTGTACCAGCAGCCGCCATTGCAAAACCGATCTCGGCACGGGCCAATGCAGGTGCATCGTTGATCCCGTCACCCACCATGCCCACCCGATGCCCTTGGGCATAAAGCGCTTCGATGGCTTTGAGTTTGTCATCTGGCAGCAAATTGCCTTGGGCTTGATCGATGCCCACTTGCGCGGCAATGGCGTTGGCCGTGTGCGGGTTATCGCCCGTCAACATCAAGGTTTTAACGCCCAGCGCGTGCAACTCACGAATCGCTTCGCGGCTGGACTCCTTGACCGTATCGGCTACGGCAAACAGCGCCAACGGGCCAGACGTGTCGCAGAGTAAAACCACGGTTTTGCCCTGCATCTCCAGCGCATCGAGTTTTTCTTCGAGCGCAGGTGAACACAGCCCCAGTTCTTCAACCAAACGATGGTTGCCCAGGTGATACAACTGGCCGTCGATCTCGCCCCGAACACCACGCCCGGTCAGCGCAGCGAAGTTATCCACAGCACTCAGCGGCAAGTTGTTATCCACAGCCGACTTGGCCACCGCCAACGATACAGGGTGATCAGAACGCGCAGCCAAACTCGCTGCCAGCAACACCGCAGTGTCTTGATACACGGGATCAAGCGGCATGTAATCGGTTTGCACCGGTTTGCCGTGGGTGAGGGTGCCGGTCTTATCCAACGCCAAAAAGTCCAGCTTGTGGCCGCTTTCGAGGTACACGCCGCCCTTGACCAAAATGCCTTTGCGCGCGGCGGCTGCCAGACCGCTGACGATGGTCACCGGGGTTGAGATCACCAAGGCACATGGGCACGCCACCACCAGCAGTACCAGCGCACGATAGACCCAGTCAAACCACACGCCGCCCATAAACAAAGGCGGGATCAGCGCCACCACCAGTGCAAACAAAAACACCACAGGGGTGTAGATTTTCGCGAAGCTGTCAACGAAACGCTGGGTTGGTGCACGGGCGCCTTGAGCCTGCTCAACCGCATGGATAATGCGCGCCAAGGTTGAATTATTGGCCGCAGCCGTGACGCGATATTCCAGTGCGCCGGCTTGGTTGATGGTGCCCGCAAACACTTTGTCGCCGACCGTTTTCTCAATCGGCAAGCTTTCGCCTGTGATGGGGGCTTGGTCGATGGTTGAGTTGCCGGCCACCACTTCACCATCGAGCCCAATGCGCTCGCCGGGGCGAACTCGCACAATGGCGCCCAGCTCAACGTCTTTAACCTCGCGCTCCAGCCATGTGCCATCGGCCTGCTGCACCGTGGCCTTGTCCGGTGCCATTTGCATCAGACCACTGATCGCATTGCGGGCGCGATCAAGGGATTTGGCCTCAATCAACTCGGCCACGGTAAACAGGAACATCACCATCGCCGCTTCCGGCCACTGGCCAATCAGCACGGCGCCGGTGACGGCAATGCTCATCAGGGCGTTGATGTTCAGGTTGAGGTTTTTCAGGGCAATCCAGCCCTTTTTGTAAGTGGTTAAGCCGCCGCTGAGAATCGACACCAGCGCCACCAACGCAATCACCCAAGTCGGCACCTGGCCACTGAAGTGCAGCACTTCAGCGGCCAGGGCGCCAACACCCGAAACCGCCAGCGGCCACCAATGCTTCTTGGCCGGTGCAACTGGCGCGCCAGCATTATCCGCGCCGGGCTCCAGTGGGTCGGCCTGCATGCCGAGAGACTTGATGGCCTCAACAATTGGGGCAGTCGAGGGCAAATCGTGGGTCACGCCCAACACCCGATTGATCAGGTTGAACTCCAACTGCTGCACACCCGCCAGCTTACCCAGTTTGTTCTGGATCAAAGTTTGTTCGGTCGGGCAGTCCATCGCCTCAATGCGAAAGCTGCTTAAACGAGCACTCGCTGTTGTCACGGTGCTCAACTTAATAATGCTCGGGGCATCGGCAGCCGAGCAGCAGCTGTGCGCGTGGCTGGCATGATCGTGATCGTGATCGTGATCGTGATCAGCATTCGGTTTGTGCTGGGTGTGAATGGAGTCGCTCATCAGGTTGCGTCCAAAAAGGTGCTTGTTGCCAAGTAAAGACCCTGTAGCCACTATAGGGTCAAGCGCCCTTTCGGAGATAACCGTGATGAAAATTGGTGAGCTGGCGAAATTGACCGACTGTCAGGTCGAAACCATTCGCTATTACGAGCGTGAAAGGCTGCTGCCAGAGCCTGCGCGCAGTGAGGGCAATTACCGTTTGTACACGCAGGCCCATGTCGAACGCCTGACGTTTATCCGCAACTGCCGCAGCCTGGACATGACGCTGGAAGAGATCCGCAGCTTACTCAACCTGCGCGACAGCCCGCAGGATCAATGCGAAAACGTGAATGCGTTGATTGACGAACACATCCACCACGTCAAAGCACGAATTGATGGTTTGCAGGCTTTGCAGACGCAACTGCTCAACCTGCGCCAACGCTGTAGCGAAGGGCCGGATGGAGAGCCATGCGGGATTTTGCAGCGTTTGGAACTCAGCGGCTCAGTGACGGCGCCAGAAGGCGAGCCAAGCCATGTGGGCAGAAGCCACGGGCATTAAGGGTGATGGGTGAATAACCTCGTGGGAGCTGCCGAAGGCTGCGATCTTTTGATCTTAAAAGATCGCAGCCTTCGGCAGCTCCCACGGGTTTTGACGGTGTTACACCGCCATCGGTGCAGTCATGGGGGCGTGGTGCTGGTAACCCTCAAGGCTGAAGTCACTCGGTTCGATCAAACCCAGCCACTCCGGTTGATACACGCCGGTTTTGGCAAACTCAGGCACGCGGTCTGAAATCACCAGCTTGGGCATCGGGAACGGCTCGCGGGTCATCTGCTCGTTGAGCATGTCCAAGTGGTTTTCATACACATGGGCATCACCAATGAAGTAGGTAAACCAACGCGGCGTGTAACCGGTCAGGCGACCGATCAGGCTCAGCAGCGCAGCGCCTTCGGTCAGATTGAATGGCGTGCCCAGGCCCAGATCATTGGAGCGAATGTAGAGGGTCAGGGAGATTTCCTTGGTCTCAACGTTCGGGTGGAACTGATACAGCAAGTGACACGGCGGCAGGGCCATTTCGTCGAGCTGGGCGCAGTTCCAACCGTGGAACAAAATGCGACGACTGCCCGGGTCGTTGATGATGGTGTCCACGCACTGGCGCACCTGATCGATCGCCTTGTACAGCACCACATACGGCTGGCCGTCTTCTTCGCCTTCGGCGATTTGACGATAGCCCTGGCTCAAGCACAACTCGATAGCCGCCTGATTGCTGCGTTCTACCTGTTTGTACGCGGGCCATTTACGCCATTGCACGCCGTAAATCTCGCCGAGGTCGTCTTCACCCTGCCGGAACGGATTGGCCAGCCACTGTGCGTTTTCGTTAGCGTTTTGATCCCACACTTTGCAGCCCAGCGCACGGAAATCGGCAGCACTGTTCACAGGGCGCAAAAAGCCACACATCTCGCCAATGGCCGATTTGAATGCCATGCGCCGGGTGGTGATGGCCGGAAAGCCTTCTTTAAGGTCATAGCGCAACATTGCGCCGGGCAGACTGATGGTCTTCACGCCGGTGCGGTTGGCTTGCAAGGTGCCATTTTTGATGACGTTGGCAACGAGGTCGAGATATTGCTTCATGGTTTTCCTACCGTTTGAATGCAGGGCGAAACACGCCCTGCGATTCGAATTTATTGCGCAGCTTTTTGAGCCGCTGGATCGCGGTGGTAAGCCCACCAGATCAAGAACAGACCGCCCGCAATCATCGGGATACACAGGATTTGCCCCATGGTCACCCAGCCGAACGCCAGATAGCCTAGCTGAGCATCCGGTACCCGGACGAATTCGACGATGAAGCGGAAAATCCCGTAGAACAGGGCGAACATCCCGGAAACCGCCATAGTCGGGCGAGGTTTACGTGAGTACAGCCAAAGAATCAGGAACAGTGCCACACCTTCCAGAGCGAACTGGTAAAGCTGCGACGGGTGGCGCGCTAATTGTTGCGGGTCGGTCGGAAAGATCATCGCCCACGGCACATCACTGGCCTTGCCCCACAGCTCGGCGTTGATGAAGTTGCCAATGCGCCCGGCTCCCAGACCAATCGGCACCACAGGTGCAATGAAGTCCATGATCTGGAAGAACGACTTGTTGTTGCGCTTGCCGAACCACCAGGTAGCCAGCATCACGCCGATCAGACCGCCGTGGAACGCCATGCCGCCTTTCCACACTTCAAAAATCAGCAGTGGGTTGGCAATGTAGGCGTTCAGGTCGTAGAACAACACATAGCCCAGACGCCCGCCGACAATCACACCCATCGCGACCCAAAACACCAGATCGGAGAGTTTTTCTTTGGTCCAGGTCGGGTCAAAGCGGTTCAAGCGTCGCGACAGGATCAGCCAGGCAGCGCCAATCCCGATCAGGTACATCAAGCCGTACCAATGGATTTTCAGCGGTCCGATGGCCAATGCCACCGGGTCAATCTGCGGGTAAGGCAGCATTGCGACTCCTTGTTAAATCAAGAAACTCAAACCGACACAAAACAGCAGTGCGGCAAACAGCCGTTTAAGCAAACGTGGCGACAGCTTGTGGGCCAAACGCGCACCAAAACGAGCGAAAAACATACTGGTCAGGGCAATCCCGAGCAGCGCCGGCAGGTAAACAAAGCCCAGACTATGCGCGGGCAAGTCAGGGTTGTGCCAGCCAATGATCATGAAACTTAACGCACCCACCAACGCAATCGGCAACCCGCAAGCTGCCGAAGTGGCCACCGCTTGCTGCATGGGCACACTGCGCCAGCTCAAAAATGGCACCGTCAGGGAGCCGCCACCTACGCCGAATATCGCCGACGCCCAGCCAATCACGCTGCCCGCCAAGGTCAGACCGAGCTTGCCCGGCACTGTTCGGCTGGCCTTGGGCTTAAGCTCCAAAGCCATTTGTAGGGCAATGACCAACGCGAACACGCCAATGATCTTCTGCAAGTGCGGGCCGGCTATGGCCTCAGCTGTCAGCGCGCCAATGCCTGCACCAATCAAGATGCCCAAGGCCATCCAGACAAACAGCGACCAACGCACAGCCCCTTTACGATGATGCTCACGGATCGAGTTGATCGAGGTAAAAATAATCGTGGCCAGTGACGTGCCAACGGCCAAGTGAGTCAGCACCTCGCTGTTGAACCCCTGCAAGGTGAAACTGAACACCAGCACCGGCACGATGATGATTCCACCTCCCACCCCAAACAGCCCGGCCAATACGCCAGCAAAGCCTCCCAGCACCAGATAGAGCAGAAATTCCATAGCGGCTCCCAATTTTGACCCGCATGGTAACGGAGCAAAGGCTTGGGCTCCACTGCATGGCGCAACACGCCCCGGCAATCTATAAGTAGTGTGGTTAAAAAAACATTAAGGACTGCCCATGTGTCTGATTGTCTTCGCTTGGCGCCCCGGCCATGCACAGCCTTTGATCGTTGCGGCCAACCGTGATGAGTTCTATGCACGCCCGGCCAAACCCTTGGCCCAATGGGTTGATGCACCACAGGTGTATGCCGGGCGCGATCTTGAAGCAGGCGGCACTTGGCTCGGTATTGGGGCTGATGGGCGTTTTGCTGCGCTGACCAATATCCGCGAACCCCACGCCCCTCCTGCACGCCGCTCGCGGGGCCAATTAGTGGCGGATTTTTTGACGGGTAATCGGGCAATTGGCGAGTACTTCACCGACATTGGACGACGTTCGGTGGATTATGCCGGGTTCAATCTGTTGCTGGGCACTCAGGATCAGCTCTGGCACTTCAACTCCAAAGACTTGGCGCCACAGCCGCTGAGTGCAGGGGTCTATGGGTTGTCCAATGCCGGGCTTGATACGCCGTGGCCCAAGTTACTCAAAGCCAAGGCGGCACTGACCGAAATACTCCATGACCCACAACCACAAGCGTTACTGGCGCTGCTCAAAGACCCGCAAACCGCACCGTTCGCCGAGCTGCCCGATACCGGCGTAGGGCTGGCCACTGAAAGCCTGCTGTCGAGCGTGTTTATTGCCAGCCCCAGTTATGGCACCCGTGCCAGCACCGCGCTGGTGGTTAACGCACACGGTTCGCGGCACATGGTGGAGCGCAGCTATGGGCCGTATGGCGGGTTCTTAAGGGAAGTCACGCTAGAGGGCTGAAGCAAACAACCCTCAACCCCTGAAAGGCAAGCCGCGGGGAGGTGTGTGCCTGAGACTCAGGCTTTCGGCTTTTTACGCGGTTTGAGGTACTTGGTCAGGCCCTGGAACCAGATCACCAGGGCTGGGTTACCTTTGATCTGAATCGATTTGTCTTGAATCCCGGTCATAAACGCCAACTGCTTGTTTTTGGCTTGCAGTGTGGCGAAGCCATAAGCGGCATCTTTGAAGGCAATGGCAAACGCAGGCTCAGGGTATAGACCGCTATGGCTGGTGATGCGCTGGTTCTTGACCTTGAAGTGACGGGCTACGTTGCCATCGAGGGTTTGCAGCTGAAAAACCAAGTCTTTGTCGACCAGTTGCTGCTGAAACGCAGGGTTTTTGCGGCTGGCTTTGCCCATCAAAAAGCCCAGCATCCAGAGTAGAAAACGAAATTTCATGTACGCGGCCTCAGGGGAATCAATAAATGGCCGGCGCAGTTTAACGATTTGAGCGTAGAACGCTATATATCTGCATAGTTAGGCGCAGATGGGGGACATTTTGCCACTTATGGCCGCATGATCGGCAGGGCTGTCTTCAAGAATGGGCCGCCGTCCGGGTTGGCATGCCCATTCTTCAAGGACTCCCCAAAGAGTCTGTTCGTCAGCTTACGGATTGACGCTGTCTTTGAGGAACTTGCCCGGTTTGAATGCAACTGTGTTGCTGGCCTTGATTTTTACCGGCTCTCCCGTTTGCGGGTTTTGACCGGTACGAGCACCGCGATGGCGCTGAATGAAGGTGCCAAAACCGACCAGCGTCACGCTGTCTTTGCGATGCAGGGCTTGGGTGATTTCTTCAAGCACTGCATTGAGGACGCGGCTGGCTTGTTCCTTGGTGAGATCAGCTTTTTCAGCAATTGCGGCGGCGAGATCTGGTTTACGCATGATGAAGCCTCTTTGACGGTTTTTTGTTGTTATGTCCGTGCTGCTCTCTTTGGAGCAGCGCCCAAGGCGCCGCAGGCTCTACTCTGCGGCAGACCGGTGTGAGAATGGCATGCGGCCAAGGCCGGCGCCAGTCTCGTCAGGGGCTTTGTTGAGGCAAGGCAATGGCATATACGACAGAGTTAGCAGTATTTACGCCAAAAGTGCAGGCAGCTCTTTGTTCAACGCCAGTTTTTCTCGAACCGCTTCACCCGTCAGCGCATAACCCAGCAATTTACCTTCAACATCACGGCACAACGCCTTGATGTCGGCACCTTGACCTTCAACCGTCCAAACACCTTCTGAGCCACGCGGCACAGGTGACACCACCAGCGGGCAAACGGGGGTCTTAACGGTAATGGGCATGGCACCGTAGCTCACTTGAGTCGGATTGCCCGCCAATGTTTGCGCCAGTGCCCGAGCACAGCTCATCAGTGGCATCACATACAGCAGGTTCAAACCCTCCACCTCCGCGCAATCACCCAACGCGTAAATATTGGCGTGAGAGGTTTTGAGCTGACGATCAACCTCGATACCACGATTGACCCGCATGCCGGCGGCCGCGGCCATATCAATGCGCGGGCGCAAGCCAATGGCCGACACCACTACGTCACACGCAATGACGCTGCCGTCAGACAAATGCGCTTCCAGCCCCTCGACCACACGCTGTAAACGCGTCAATACCGGCCCCAAATGAAAACGCGCACCCAAGCCTTCCAGCCCAGCCTGTACCGCCGCCGCTGCAGCGGGATGCAGCAACGTGGGCATGACTTGCTCACAAGGTGCCACGAGTTCAACTTCATAGCCGCCAGCGATCAGGTCGTTGGCAAACTCGCAGCCGATTAGCCCTGCACCCAATATCAGGACGCGGCGCTTACCCGCAGCGGCGGCGCGAAAGCGTGCGTAGTCCTCAAGGTCATTGATGGGGAAGATGGCATCTTGTGCGTCGCCTTCTACCGGCACCTGCACGGTTTGTGCGCCCCACGCGAGAATTAGATCGCGATAGGGCACTGCTTCATCACCGATCCACAGTTGTTTGTGGCCTGGGTCAATGCCACTGATGCGTGTGTGCGTGCGCACTTGGGCGTTGAGCTGCTCGGCCATAGCGCCAGGCATAGCCATGCTCAAGCCGTCCGCTTCTTTGTTTTTACCAAAACCGGTGGACAGCATTGGCTTGGAGTAGGAGCGCCCGTCATCAGCCGTGATTAACAACAGCGGGGTTTCGCTATCGAGTTTGCGAAACTCGCGAGCCAGGTTATAGCCCGCCAGCCCAGTGCCAACGATCACGACAGGTGCGTTCATTCCAATCTCCATAAACAGGGTGACTCGTTAACGAGGTATCAGTTGATTTCGATCATTTCGAAATCCATTTTGCCGACGCCACAGTCCGGGCACAGCCAGTCTTCGGGTACGTCTTGCCACAGCGTACCGGGGGCGATGCCGTCATCTGGCCAGCCGTCGGCTTCGTTATAAATCAGTCCACATACGATGCATTGCCACTTTTTCATGAGGTAATTCCTTGGGTTCAGGCTTATTCGAGGCCACAGACTTTGACGATCTGCCGTGTTGCTCGTCGAATTCAGGGCGTTTTGTACTGATCACGCTCGGCAGATGCAAGCTCGATTGCTGCTTAAAGGTGCTCAAGCGCTCATTCAAGGAGCAGCGTGATAAGCTCGGCGGCCTCAATGGCTGCCAATTATGACCCTCCGTGCCGCACATAACTTCCCCGTTGATCTCCCCCCTTTGGCTTGAACAACGTCATCTTCCCGCGCTGCCTGACGCACAAACCCTCGATTGGTTGTTCGATCAAGGCTCTTTGACCCGGCGTCTCACAGCGCTTTCAGACGGTGCCTTCAGCGTTGTGCCTCTATTCGAGGGCTGGCAACCGTTGCGTGAAGACGAATGTGCCGCGCTCGACCTGCCCCAGGCCAGCGAAGGCTGGGTACGCGAGGTGTACCTGCGCGGGCATGAGCAACCTTGGGTGTTTGCCCGCAGCGTGGCCGCCAAAAGCGCGCTTGAAGACGGTGGCTTGAACATGGACGCACTGGGCACACGCTCTCTGGGCGAATTGCTGTTTTGCGACCATGCCTTTGAGCGAGGGGCGTTACAGGTGTGTCATTACCCGCGCGAGTGGCTGGCGAGCACCGATCAGACCGAAGACCTGTGGGGGCGACGCTCGCTTTTTTCCCGCGGGGCGCTGAGCGTGCTGGTTGCTGAAGTCTTCTTACCTCAATTGTGGGCTGTGCTGAGTGCCCAGCCGGAGAACACCTGATGTACCAGAGCCTGCTCAAATCGCTTAATCGTCTGAACCCACGGGCTTGGGATTTCATTCAGCTGACGCGCATGGACAAACCCATCGGCATTTACCTGCTGCTGTGGCCCACCTTGTGGGCACTATGGATTGCCGCCAAAGGCGTGCCTTCATTGAGCAATCTGTTGATCTTTGTGTTCGGTGTAATCCTGACCCGTGCAGGCGGCTGCGTGATTAACGACTTCGCCGATCGCAAGGTCGATGGGCACGTCAAACGAACAGAACAACGGCCTTTGGTCAGCGGAAAAATCAGCAGTAAAGAAGCATTGGTATTTTTTGCGCTGCTGATGGGCGTCAGTTTCTTACTGGTGCTGTGCACCAACGCACCTACCATCTGGCTGTCATTGGGCGGGCTGGCTTTGGCCGCAAGCTACCCTTTCATGAAGCGTTACACCTATTACCCGCAAGTGGTGCTGGGGGCGGCGTTTTCATGGGGCATGCCAATGGCGTTTACTGCCGAAACGGGCAGCTTGCCTGCAGCCGCATGGCTGCTGTACATCGCCAACCTGCTGTGGACAGTGGCCTACGACACCTATTACGCGATGACCGACCGCGAAGACGACCTGAAAATCGGCGTCAAATCCACCGCCATCCTGTTTGGCGACGCCGACCGTGTCATCAACCTCAGCCTGCAAGGGTTGGCACTGGGTTGCCTGCTATTGGCCGGTTCGCAATTCGATCTGGGGGGCTGGTTCCATCTGGGGCTGTTAGCAGCTGCGGCGTGTTTCGTGTGGGAATTTTGGTACACCCGCAACCGCGATCCACAGCGCTGCTTCAGAGCCTTCTTGCACAACCATTGGGCGGGATTGTTGATCTTTGTCGGTATCGTGCTCGATTACGCCCTGCGCTGAGTCATGTCGGTGAAACATTCGGCGGGCGGTGGTCGTATAATGCCGCCCTTCTGTTGACCCTTCCTGCCCCGGAGCCCCCATGACCCAAGATCAACTCAAACAGGCCGTAGCCCAGGCTGCCGTCGACTTCATCCTCCCAAAGCTGGATGACAAGAGCATCGTTGGGGTGGGCACTGGCTCCACGGCCAACTGCTTCATCGACGCACTGGCTCAGCACAAAGGTGCTTTTGATGGCGCCGTGGCCAGCTCCGAAGCCACTGCCGCTCGCCTTAAGGGCCACGGCATTCCGGTCTATGAACTGAACACGGTCAGCGACCTTGAGTTTTACGTTGATGGCGCCGATGAGAGCGACGAAAACCTGAACCTGATCAAAGGCGGTGGCGCAGCCCTGACCCGCGAAAAGATCGTGGCCGCTGTCGCTAAAACTTTCATTTGCATCGCCGACGCCAGCAAGCTGGTTCCGGTGTTAGGCGCGTTCCCGCTGCCTGTTGAAGTGATTCCAATGGCTCGCAGCCATGTAGCGCGTGAACTCGTCAAACTGGGCGGCGACCCGGTTTATCGCGAAGGCGTCATCACCGACAACGGCAACATCATCATTGATGTGTTCAACATGCAGATCACCAACCCGGTTGAGCTGGAGCGCCAAATCAACGCCATTGTGGGCGTCGTCACCAACGGTTTGTTCGCCGCCCGCCCGGCCGACTTGCTGCTGCTGGGCACCAGCGAAGGCGTAAAAACCCTGAGCAAGTAAAGCCCAACCTTGTAGTCGCTGCCGCCAAGCTGCGATGGGTGCCAAGCGTTCCTGTTCCAAACCGCTGTGGCCTTTTACTCCAGTCTTGGGCAGCGATTACAAAAGCCGTGAACTCACGGCTTTTTAAACACGTAAAACAGATTTGGCTCACTCACCAAGTACACCGTTCCTTCATCATCCATGGCGATGCCCTCCGCCTGCGGCACCGATTTTCGCAAACCATGCTGGCCTTTGTTCAGCGATAAGCTGCTGATCGGGCGACCCTCGACATTGAGTTCCAGCACCAAACGCGACTCATCAGACAGCGCCAGCAAATGCCCGCTGCGCTCGTCAAATTGCAAGCTCGACAGGTCTCGCACAAACAACCGCGCATCACGCCGTGGATTGGTCACCACATGGGTTGCATAGGGTTGCTGGGGGTTGGTTTGCGGGAAGCCGCGCACCTCGTAAATCACCATGGGGTCGCGCTCTTTGGCAACAAACAGGCGCTTGCCCACAGAATCGTATGCCAAGCCTTCAAACCCCTTGTTGCCATTAAGGCCAATGCCCAAGGTCAATTGCTCAGCCTGCGCAGCATCCAGAAAGCGTGTGTCTTCGTTGACGTGAACTTTAATCAGCCGCTGCTGGCGCTCGTCAGTGATCACATAGGTGTCAGCGCCAATAAACTCAACAGCCTCAGCATCGCCAAAGCCGATCAAAGGGATACGCCGCAACAGCTTCCCGTCCAGCGACAGCTCAACCAGCTCAGCCTGTTTGTTGGTCACCGTAAACAAGCTTTTGCGAATCGGATCATAGGTCAGGGCTGACACATCATCGTCAAGCCCCTCGATGACCTGCGCTTGTACGACAGCGCGATACTCGCCCAGATTGATCGCATCAGGATCTAAGGGCTGCCACATCTGTTTAGCGTTGAACCAGACACGCTCAAATAAACGGTAGTGCTGCGCCGCAACGACTCCCGTCACCAAAGCCAAGAAAATAACGCTGACCAGCAGCAAAGTTAAACGGTTTATACGGCGCATAAGGCGGACTCAAAACAAATCAGGTAGATGAAATACCACGACTGCATGAATCCAAACTTAATCCTCCTTAAGCGCCAACGCCACTGCTGACATTAGGGCTGGGTCTGCTTCTTACCCTGATCCGTCGATTTACCGGTTTTTTCGAAGCGATAAAACAAGTTGGGCTCACTCACCATGTACAGCGTGCCTTGTTCATCAATCGCCACACCTTCCGCTCGAGGGATGGTGTTTTTAAGACCGTTGAAGCCGCGCAGTAGGGTCATGAAGCTAACTTGCTCACCCGCCTCGTCCAGCTCAAGCAGCATGTGGGAGTCTGCCGACAGCACCAGCGTGTGGCCGGTACGCGGGTCAATGCTCAGCGCTGACAAGTTACGCAAATCCAGCTCATCGCTGGGGACGCGCTGTTTGCTGCCCCTGAGCACTTGACTGCCATTGCTTTGCCACGCAAACAACGCAGGCGGGCGCTCCTCGCCCAGCAGCAGTTGCTGGCGGCGCGGGTCCCATGCAATGGCCTCGAATGCTTTGTTTTGATCCTTGGACACACCCAGGTTGTACTTAGGGAAGTCTGCGATGTTCAGGCTTTTAGTGTTTGCGTCTACTTTGACCAAGGTCAGCAGATGCTCACGCTCATCGACAATGGCCAGCAAGCCATTCTCCATAACGGTCACACCTTCAGGGTTGCTCCAGCCCACCAGAGGGATCTTGCGCAACACATCACCCTCCAGCGTCAGTTCGACCAGAAACGGGTTTTTGCCCATGACCGAAAACAGCGTTTTACTCAGTGGGTTATAAGCCAGATCTGATGCTTCATCTTCCTCCATCCCTGGCAGAGGCTTGGCATCAATGACCGCTACATAGTCAGGCAACCAAACGCTATCGTTCTGCTCTGACACACTCTCGAAGCGCTCTAATACCCACAATGCCCCCCGATCATCCCAATGCATTACCACCGCCACGCCATAAAACAGCGCCACAAGCAATAACAGCCAGTAATACCAACGCAACATGAAACGAGGTAGCCGGCGTACAGGCGGGGTTTTACGAGTAGCAATGGTCATTGGTTTTTTCCTGATTTTTTTGCTGCTTCTAAATATCACACTGAGGGCTTATTCGACTGCCCTACTTGGGTACATTATCCAAAGAATGTGTGAAATAAATGGCAAATCAAGCGTCGAGCACCAAGAAATCACGAAGCACGGCTAAAGGCTACGATCGTTGCGCGCCCGTCGAATGTGCATCCAATTTTGGTGCGGCCTTTATAACATCATATGTAGGACAGCTCTTTAATCGTGTCTAATATTTTCACCTGCGCACCTTCATTTAAATCAGAATTGCCAGGTAATAAATCTTCACAGTCATCTACGTATAAAAAATGAAATATAAAAATGACAGAATTTATTTCTACACTCTCGAGACTTCTTAAAGAAAGGGTGTAGTTCCTTGCGTAAGCAACACATTATCAGTAGGAGTTTTCTGAATAAGCTGAGGACAATTAGATTCACAGTATTGGGTCTTGACACTGATAGGCCGAGCCTCTTATCTAATTAGCAGACAACTGATATATGCGCACGACTAAAGTGAGCGGCGCAAGCGCTCTCATTTTCCGGGCATCTGTCACCCACAATTTATTAAACAGTACCGGCACCTTGATTAACCCGCTCAAAAACAGTGCTGAGCGTTCATCAACGTGTGCCTTTTACTTAATGCACGGTTATTCAGGAACTGAACACATGCCCTTTACTTCTCACGCTGAAAAGTTAGCTGCCCCCAGTATTCATCAACACGGCAAACACACAATCTGCGCGCTTGCCGCAGAACAATTATTTATTGAAATATGCCCTTATCCAAACATGGAAGAAGGCGACCTTGTAGAACTTTTTTGGGACGGTTGCTATGTGACATCCCAACAACTTTGCAAACGTGATATCGGCCTACCCCTATCATTAAGAGTGCCCGAAAGTTTTATTCAAAATGGGACGGCCCGGCTTTATTACCGCGTCATGCATATTGGCAGTTGCCCTGCTCTTTCTGCACAACTAAAAGTGTTGGTTAAACTCGACTGCCCAGGCGGGCAAGCATTGGGTGAAGAAAATCAGGGCCTCGCACCCGTGACGATTCCTGAGCCCATTCAGCGCTACGGGGTCAACCCGAGTCAGATTAAACGCGGCGTTCCCATCACCATCGAGCCTTACCGCAACATGGCAACAGAAGACGCAATCACTGTGATGTGGGGCGATGTACGCCTCGACCTGCCCAAGCTACGCATGATGGACATCGGCAAGCCGATCAGCGTGTTCGTCCCCTCCGAAATCATTCAAGAAGCCGGGGAAGATCCAAAACTGGAGGTTACCTACTGCATTATTGACCGCGTGGGTAACAACTCACGCTGGGCGCCCGCACGCACACTCAAGGTCGGCGCCAACAAGCTCTACGTCAACACTGCGCCACGCGAGGTGCTGCGCGCCGCAGAGACGCGACCTAACTGGCGTAACTGATTGGCTCAGACAAAAGAATCGTCTATCTATATTCCTAAAAGTTAGTTCTTTTAATTTTTATGCTCGATTAGGGTATATGCACCGGACCACCGGACTCTCTGGTTTTTACTCGCGCCGCACAAGCGGCGCTTCAATGAGATGCGAGGTAGGTATGGTCAGTAACACAATCACCCTTGTGCAGATCGCCAGGGCATTGCGTGCAGCCAAGGAGCGGCACTGATGTCTAATTTGGCTGATGCACAACTGCAAAGCGACTCGGATGTCGCGCCACTTTTAGTGTTGGCGCGCATCCTGCGCACCGACAGCGAAGCCCTTCAAGCGGCCCATGAACTGGCCCAAGCAGCCCGCGAGCATGCGGCCCAGCGCGACCAGCAACGCAAACTGCCGTGGTCACTGATAGAACAATTCACCCAAAGCGGTTTGGGCAGTATTTCCATTGCCCGTGAGTACGGCGGCCCACAGGTCTCGTTTGTAACTTTGGCCGAAGTCTTTGCCATTATTTCGGCAGCTGACCCAGCGCTGGGGCAAATCCCACAAAATCAGGTGGGCATTCTCAATCTGATTTCGAGCACCGCCACCCCAGCCCAAAAACAACAACTGTTCAGCAGTGTGTTGCAAGGGTGGCGCATTGGTAATGCGGGGCCTGAGCGCGGGAGCAAAAATACCCTCGATCTTAAGGCGCGTATCACCGCAGACGGCGATGAATTCGTTATCAACGGTCAGAAGTTTTACTCCACTGGCGCCCTGTTCGCTCATTGGATCGCAGTTAAAGCCCTCGATGAAAACGGCAAACAAGTGATTGCCTTTGTGCAACGCGGTACGCCCGGCCTGCGGGTTGTGGATGACTGGTCGGGCTTTGGCCAACGCACCACCGCCAGTGGAACAGTCTTGCTAAACAATGTGCGAGTTGAAGCCGCGCTGGTGGTCGACAACTGGCGCCTCAACGAAACCCCCAATATTCAGGGCGCTGTATCGCAATTGATTCAGGCCGCAATCGACCTGGGCATTGCCCGCGGCGCGATCGCAGATGCCATCTCCTTTGTGCGCGAACGCTCCCGCCCATGGATCGACGCCAAGGTGCAACGCAACCGTGATGACCCTTACGTCATCGCCGACATCGGCAAATTGCACATTGAACTGCACGCCGCCGAAGCATTACTGCGTAAGGCTGGGCGAGTATTGGATGAAGTCAGCGCAGCTGCGATTGATGCACAAGCAGCTGCCCGCGCGTCTATTGCAGTGGCTGAAGCCAAAGTACTCAGCACTGAGCTGTCGTTGTTAGCCAGCGAGAAACTGTTCGAACTGGCAGGCAGCAGCGCCACCCTCGCGCAATTCAATCTTGATCGTCACTGGCGTAACGCCCGCGTGCATACCCTGCACGACCCGGTGCGCTGGAAATACCACGCCATCGGCGCTTACCGCCTCAACGGCACCTTGCCTGCCCGGCATTCCTGGATCTGACCCCGGAGACACCCATGTCACTGATATCCAACCAGGTCCCGGTTATCCGTAGCGATGCCGAAGCCCTGAGCATCGCCTATGAATTAGCCGAGTACTTCAAGCGCGACAGCGTGGTACGCGACCGAGAGCGGCGCCTGCCTCACGATGAACTGGAGCTGTTCTCAAGCACCGGGCTATGGGGCATCACTGTGCCCAAGGCCTATGGTGGTGCAGGCGTGTCCAACGTCACGCTGGCAAAAATCATTGCGTTGATTGCAGCGGCTGACAGCTCACTGGGGCAAATTCCTCAAAACCACTTTTATGCCCTTGAAGTGCTGCGCGTAAATGGCCGCCCGCAGCAAAAACAACGGTTGTACGCCCAAGTACTGGCAGGCCAACGCTTTGGCAATGCACTGGCTGAAATCGGAACTAAAAACGCTCACGAACGCACCACACATCTGGCCAAGGCTGAACACGGTTATCGCATCACTGGCCGTAAGTTCTACGCCACTGGCGCACTGTATGCGCAGCGCATTCCTACCTCAGTCGTGGATGACGACGGCATACAGCATCTGGCTTTTGTCCCGCGTGACAGCGACGGGCTGACCGTGATTGACGACTGGAGCGGCTTTGGTCAGCGCACCACGGGCAGTGGTTCGGTGGTGTTCGATAACGTGTTTGTTGAGGCCGAAGACGTCATCCCGTTTCAAAGTGCCTTCGAGCGTCCGACTCCGGTTGGCCCGCTCGCGCAGATTTTGCACGCTGCAATCGACACCGGCACCGCACGGGCCGCCTTCGAAGATGCGCTGCACTTTGTGCGTACTAAAACCCGGCCCTGGATCGACGCCACCACCGACATTGCCAGCGAAGACCCGCTGACGCTCAAAAGCTTCGGCCATTTGAGCGTGCGCCTGCACGCAGCCGAAGCGTTGTTGGAGCGCGCAGGCGAGTTTCTCGATATTGCTCAAGCCAACACCAACGCCAGCACCGTGGCCGCTGCTTCTATTGCCGTCGCCGAAGCACGGGCCATCAGCACCGAAATCTCACTGGCCGCAGGCAGCACTTTGTTTGAGCTAGCCGGCAGTCAAGCCACGCTGGCCGAGCACGGGCTTGATCGCCACTGGCGCAATGCTCGCGTACATACGCTGCACGACCCCGTGCGCTGGAAGTACCACGCGGTTGGCAATTATTACCTCAACGATGAAAACCCGCCGTTACGGGGGACCATCTGATGGCCAAAAAGAAGATCCTGCTCAATGCCTTCAACATGAATTGCATTGGCCATATCAACCACGGGTTGTGGACCCACCCGCGGGATAACTCCACTCAATTCAACACCCTCGAATACTGGACACAACTGGCGCAACTGCTAGAGCGCGGGCTGTTTGACGGGCTGTTTATCGCCGACATCGTGGGCGTGTATGACGTGTACCAACAGTCAGTTGACGTGCCACTCAAAGAGTCGATCCAGTTGCCGGTCAATGACCCGTTACTGCTGGTTTCAGCGATGGCAGCCGTCACCCAAAACCTCGGTTTTGGTTTGACCGCCAATCTGACCTACGAAGCCCCGTATTTATTCGCTCGCCGCATGTCGACACTCGACCACTTAAGCCGTGGCCGCGTGGGTTGGAACATTGTGACCGGTTACCTCGACAGCGCCGCCAAGGCTATGGGCCTGACCGAGCAAGTCGAACATGACCGGCGCTACGATCAGGCCGATGAATACCTGCAAGTGCTCTACAAACTCTGGGAAGGCAGCTGGGAAAACGGCGCGGTGCTCAACGACCCTGTGCAACGCATCTACGCCCAGCCCGACAAGGTTCATAAGGTCAAACATGCGGGTGAGTTCTATCAGGTGGAGGGTTATCACCTGTGCGAACCTTCGCCACAGCGCACGCCGGTGCTGTTTCAAGCGGGCAGTTCAGACCGTGGCTTGGTGTTTGCCGGGCGGCATGCTGAATGCGTGTTTATCAGCGGGCAAACCAAGGCTGCGACCAAAATTCAAGTCGATAAAGTTCGCGCCAGCGCCGTGGCGGCTGGGCGTAACCCTGACGACATTAAATTGTTTATGGGCCTGAACGTGATTGTTGCGCCCACCGAGGCGCAAGCACTGGCCAAGCGCGACGAGTATTTGAGCTATGCCAGCGCCGAAGCCGGTGTGGCGCACTTTTCCAGCTCTACGGGCATCGATTTTGCTGACTACGAATTGGACGAGCCGATTCAATACGTGAAAAGCAACGCCATTCAATCAGCGACCAAAGTGCTGCAAAACAATGACTGGACGCGGCGCAAATTGCTCGACCAGCACGCGCTTGGCGGCCGCTACATGACGCTTGTGGGCTCACCCGAACAGGTAGCCGACGAACTGGAATCGTGGATCTCTGAAACGGGCCTGGATGGTTTCAACCTGACCCGCATCGTCACGCCGGAAAGCTACGTCGACTTCATCGACTTGGTGATCCCTGAGCTGCAACGCCGGGGCTCTTATAAGACTGCTTATGACACGGGCAGCCTGCGGCAAAAGTTATTTACCGAAGGTGATGCACACCTGCCGCAGCGTCATACCGGCGCAGCGTTCAGACACGCCTCATAACCCAACCCTCGTAGTTTTCGGGTTCGCATTCTTATTTTTGACTGGATATAAACCATGAACAAAAAGCACATTTCTCACCCAGTCAAAGCACTGGTTCTGGCACTCGGGCTATTCAGCGGTTTGGTAAACGCCACCGAGCAACCCCTTAAAGTCGGCACCACCGCCGCCTTTGCCATTCCACTGGAAACCGCAGTGGCCGAGGCCGAAAAACAAGGGCTGAAAGTCGAACTGGTGGAATTTACCGACTGGATTGCACCCAACGTCAGCCTCGCCAGTGGCGATATTGATGTGAACTACTTCCAGCACATTCCGTTTTTAGAGAACGCCAACGCTGCGGCCGGGAGCCATCTGGTGCCTTACAAACCGGGGGTTATCAACAACGTCGGCCTGTATTCGAAACGCTACAAAAGCCTCGACGATTTACCTGTCGGCGCCACCGTGGCCATTGCTAATGATCCGATTAACAGCGGTCGCGGTTTGCAACTGCTGGCCAAGGCCGGGCTGATTACCCTCAAACCGGGCGTCGGCTACAAAGCCACTGAAGAAGACATCATCACCAACCCGAAGAAGATCAAACTCCTGCAAGTCGAAGCTGTTCAACTGGTACGTGCTTACGACGACGCCGATTTGGTTCAGGGTTACCCGGCTTATATCCGCTTGGCCAAAACCTTCGATGCGGGTTCGGCCCTACTGTTCGATGGCCTGGACCACCCCGAATACGTGATTCAGTTCGTGATTCAACCCAAAAGCAAAGACGACCCGCGTCTGGCTAAATTCATCGACATTTACCAGCACTCGCCAGTGGTCAAAGCCTCGCTGGATAAAACCTACGGCACCCTGTACCAACCTGGCTGGGGAGGCTGATTTATGAGCGTTGCCATTGCTCGCGAGCTGCTCGATAAGCCGCAGCCCAGCGCGACCCACACCCAATTGCATCCCGAGCTTAACCGGGCCCATGTGCGCTTTATTGGCGTGGGCAAAACCTATGACGGTCGCCAAGGCCCGGTTGATGCACTTCAGGGCATCGATCTGGCCATTCAACACGGCGAAATATTCGGCATTATTGGCCGCAGTGGCGCAGGCAAATCATCGTTGATTCGCACCATCAATCGTCTTGAACAGCCCAGCAGCGGGCGCGTGCTGATTGATCAGATCGATATCGGCGACTTCAACGAAAACGCGTTGGTCGCATTGCGTCGGCAAATTGGCATGATCTTTCAGCATTTCAATCTGATGTCTGCCAAAACCGTGTGGCAAAACGTTGAGCTGCCACTCAAGGTTGCGGGCGTGCCCAAGCCGCAGCGTGAGCAAAAGGTTCGTGAGTTGTTGGAACTGGTGGGCCTGCAAGGCAAACACGCAGCCTACCCCGCGCAATTGTCAGGCGGGCAGAAGCAGCGCGTAGGCATCGCCCGCGCACTGGTTCACGACCCCAAAATTCTGCTGTGCGACGAAGCCACTTCAGCCCTCGACCCTGAAACCACGCAGTCGATTCTTGGTTTGCTGCGTGAGATTAATCAGCGTCTTGGCCTGACCATCATTTTGATCACCCACGAAATGGCCGTCATCCGCGACATTTGCCATCGCGTGGTGGTGCTTGAACAAGGTCGCGTGGTCGAGCAAGGCCCGGTGTGGCAAGTGTTTGGCGACCCGCAACACGAGGTCAGCAAAACCTTGCTCGCGCCGCTGCAAGACACGCTGCCTGAAACCCTGAAAAACCGTATCACTGCCCAGCCGCAGTCGTCGCAATCGAGCGTGATTTTGCGCCTGCGCTTTACCGGTAGCCAACAACAGGAGCCCGATTTGGGTGCGCTGTTTGGTGCTCTTGGAGGCCAAGTGCGCTTGCTGCATGGCGGGGTTGAACAAATTCAGGGCCATGCCTTGGGCCAACTGCTGCTTAGCGTGACCAGTACGTCGCTGGGAGCAGACGAATTGCGCAAACGCGCCGAACAATGGGCACAACAGGTCGAGGTGCTGGGCTATGGGGTTTGATCGTTTATGGCAAGGCGTGATCGACACCTTTTTGATGGTGGGCGTTTCGTCGTTAGTCGCGTTGGTTCTGGGCATCCCGCTGGCCGTAATTTTGGTCACCAGCGGTAAAGGCGGGATTTATGAAGCACCAGCGTTGAACAAAGCATTGGGCGCGTTTGTGAACCTGTTTCGCTCCATTCCTTTTTTGATTTTGATGGTCGCCTTAATCCCGTTTACGCGTTTGATTGTCGGCACCACTTATGGCGTGTGGGCGGCAGTTGTACCACTGACCATCGCCGCCACGCCGTTCTTTGCGCGCATTGCCGAAGTCAGCTTGCGCGAGGTTGATCATGGGTTGATCGAGGCGGCTCAAGCTATGGGCTGCAAACGCCATCACATCATCTGGCACGTGCTGTTGCCAGAAGCCTTACCGGGCATTGTCGGTGGATTTACCATCACGTTGGTCACCATGATCAACTCCTCTGCGATGGCGGGCGCAATCGGCGCAGGCGGTTTGGGTGACATTGCCTACCGCTACGGCTATCAGCGTTTTGATACGCAAATCATGCTCACTGTGATTGTGCTGCTGGTGATATTGGTGGCCGTGATTCAGCTCGGCGGCGACCGTTTGGCGCGGGTACTGAACAAGCGCTGAGTAAAAGGAATGCCCCCTTCAGGGGTATTCCTGTCTGGCATGCAGCACCGTCACAATTTCGATTCGATCCGTCACTCGATAGATCACCACGTAATTGGGGTGCGCAACCATCTCCCGAGTTGCTGTCACTCGACCCAGCCGATAAAGATAAGGATGTTGAGGAAGAAGCTGTCGTAGCCACCTCAACAGCCTGATACAGCTCACTGGCTGCACCAAGACTAGGCTCGCTCACCTGACACCGCAAGCAAGCCAACACCGCTACACGATGCGGGAAGTGTCCGAGAAACATCTTTGTTCTGTGTCCGGCTAACTGTAGGCGCTGATCTGCACCCACAAAAAACCCCGAAGGGCTTGCGCCGTTCGGGGTTGTGGATCGTTCATGATTTACAACTTGGCGATGGACACTTCGGTGGATTTTACGAAGGCGATCACTTCGCTGCCGACCACCAGCTCCAGCTCTTTGACCGAACGGGTGGTGATCACAGATGTGACGATGCCTGAAGCCGTTTGTACGTCGATTTCAGAAAGCACGTCGCCCAGTACGATTTCTTTGATGTGGCCTTTGAATTGGTTGCGAACGTTGATGGCTTTAATAGTCATGGGGTCAATTCCTGTTTGGGATAGAAAGCTGAAGGTTATTGCGCCCAACGCAATTGCGTAGGCAACGGTGCAACAGGTTCTGGCTCGGGTGGCGAGCCGGGTAAAGCGAGGACACGATTGAGAACTTCGGTTTCCAGTGCGGCCAGTCGATGTGAACCCCGCACCCGAGGACGGGCCAGCTCAACCGTGAGATCAAGCCCCACTTCACCGTCTTCGATCAGGATCACTCGATCAGCAATGGCTACGGCCTCGCTGACGTCGTGGGTCACTAGCAGCACGGTAAAACCATGTTGGTGCCACAGGCGTTCGATCAATTGCTGCATTTCAATACGGGTCAGGGCATCCAGTGCGCCCAGCGGCTCGTCGAGCAGCAGTAAACGCGGCTGATGAATCAACGCACGGGCCAGCGCCACACGCTGTTTTTGCCCGCCCGATAACGCGGCTGGCCACTCATGGGCGCGCTCGGCCAGACCGACTTCTTCCAGTGCCTTGAGGGCCTTGGGCCGCCAGTCGCCAGTTAACCCCAGGCCCACGTTGTCGATGACTTTCTTCCAAGGCAGCAAACGTGCCTCTTGGAACATCAAGCGGGTGTCTTCACGGGCGTCTTGCAACGGCGCGCTGCCCGCCAGTAATTCGCCGCCAGTGGGCTGATCCAGCCCCGCCAGCAAACGCATCAGCGTGCTTTTGCCACAACCGCTGCGCCCCACAATGGCCACAAATTGACCCGCCGGGATGTGCAGATTGATATCGCGCAACACCTGACGCTCGCCAAACGACTTTTGCAGGTTGTTGATCGCCAGCGGAATGCCCTGACGCAAACGAGGAGGTTGTTGAGCCGTCATGCTGCACCGCCTTTTGCCACTTGATAGGCCGGGTGCCAGCGCAACCAGACACGTTCCAAACCGCGCGCGGCGCTGTCAGCCAGCTTGCCGAGTACGGCGTACAAAACAATCGCCAACACCACCACGTCAGTTTGCAAAAACTCTCGGGCGTTCATCGCCAGATAGCCAATGCCGGAGCTGGCAGAAATGGTTTCGGCCACGATCAACGTCAACCACATAAAGCCCAGTGCAAAACGCACCCCGACCAAAATGGAAGGCAAGGCGCCGGGCAGAATCACCTGCCAGAACAGTCTAAAACCCGACAAACCATAGCTGCGCGCCATCTCAACCAGCGCCGGGTCAACGTTACGAATGCCGTGATAGGTGTTGAGGTAGATCGGGAACAAAGTGCCCAGCGCGACTAGAAAAATCTTCGCCGACTCGTCAATCCCGAACCACAGAATCACCAATGGGATCAGCGCCAAATGCGGCACGTTGCGGATCATTTGCACTGAGCTGTCGAGCAGGCGTTCGCCCCACTTCGACAGGCCGGTGATGAAGCCCAACGCCAAACCGATGCCGCCGCCGATCACAAAGCCCAACCCGGCACGCCAGCCGCTGATGGCCAAGTGTTTCCAGATCTCGCCACTGCGCACCAACTCAACGCCAGCTGCGATCACAGCGCTGGGCGCGGGCAGAATCCGCGTCGACAACCAACCTGCCGACACCGATAACTGCCACACCGCCAACAGCAAGATCGGCAAGGCCCAGGGGGCCAGCTTGTGGCCAATGCTATTAAGGCTGAACGCCTTCGCCGTACTCATGACCGCCTCAGCTCTGCGACGCGGCTTTAGGGAGAATGTCGTTAGCGACCATCTCGCCAAACGGGCTCACGTAGCCTGCACTTTTTGGCAGCTCCGCACGTTCGATGTCCAGGTGCGGGAACAACAGCTCCGCCACGCGGTACGACTCTTCCAGATGCGGGTAGCCCGAGAAGATAAAGGTGTCGATGCCCAGATCTGCGTATTCCTTGACCCGCGCAGCCACAGTTGGGCCATCACCGACCAGCGCCGTGCCAGCACCGCCGCGCACCAGCCCAACGCCCGCCCACAAGTTAGGGCTGACTTCCAGATTGTCGCGGCTGCCGCCATGCAGTGCCGCCATGCGCTGCTGACCCACCGAATCAAAACGCGACAACGATGCCTGAGCACGAGCGATGGTTTCATCGTCCAGATGCGAAATCAGTTTGTCAGCGGCTTTCCATGCTTCTTCATTGGTTTCACGCACGATCACGTGCAAACGGATACCGAAGCGTACTGTGCGCCCGAGCTTGGCGGCCTTGGCACGCACCTGTTCGATTTTTTCAGCCACAGCGGCAGGCGGCTCGCCCCAAGTGAGCACCATTTCAACTTGTTCAGCAGCCAAGTCTTGCGCCGCTTCGGACGAACCTCCGAAGTACAACGGTGGACGCGGTTGCTGGATCGGCGGGTAGAGCAACTTGGCCCCTTTGACGCTGATGTGTTGGCCGTCGTAATCCACGGTTTCGCCTTCCAGCACACGGCGCCAGATGCGGGTGAATTCCACCGACGCCTGATAGCGCTCTTCGTGGCTAAGGAACAAGCCATCACCGGCCAGCTCTTCCGGATCACCGCCCGTCACCAGATTGAACAGCGCGCGCCCGCCTGACAGCCGATCCAGCGTGGCCGCCTGACGTGCAGCCACGGTCGGCGAAACGATCCCCGGACGCAGCGCGACTAAAAATTTGAGGCGCTGGGTCACGGGGATCAGCGATGCAGCCACCAGCCATGAGTCTTCGCACGAACGCCCGGTAGGGATCAGCACCCCGCCAAAGCCCAGGCGGTCTGCGGCTTGTGCCACTTGTTGCAGGTAACCGAAATCAACAGCGCGCGCGCCTTCGGAAGTGCCAAGGTAATGGCCATCACCGTGGGTAGGTAAAAACCAGAAAATATTGAGGCTCATGGAGTGGTCTCCTAAGTGGGTACGGCAAGCGTTAGAGGGCTTTGGCCACAGTGGCCGGTGGCGTCCAGATCACGTCTTTAATCGTCAGCGGCTTGGGGATCAGCTTGAGCTGGTAAAAGGCGTCGGCGATTTTTTGCTGTGCGTTGACCACTTGCGGGGTCAAAAACTGTGCGCCGTAGCCTTGGCGTTTAACCGCCGTCAAGGTGATCTCTGGCGGCAGACCCAGCAGGGGCGCAACGTGTTGGGTCACCTCTTCAGGGTTGGCCTTGGCCCACTCGCCGATGTTGCGCACCTCGTCGACCAAGGTTTCGATCACTTTGGGGTGCTGCTCGGCATAAGGTTTGGTGGCCAGATAAAACTGGTGGTTGTCAGCAATGCCGGTGGCATCACGCAGGGTGCGTGCTTGCAACTGTTGTTCGGCGGCGGCCTGATACGGGTCCCAAATGACCCAGGCATCTACGCTGCCACGCTCAAAAGCGGCACGGGCATCAGCAGGAGGCAGGAATACGGTCTGAATGTCGGTGTATTTCAGGCCAGCATCTTCAAGGGCGCGCACCAACAGGTAATGCACGTTGGAGCCCTTGTTGAGCACGACTTTTTTGCCTTTGAGGTCTTGCACCGATTTGATCGGTGAATCCTTGGGCACCAAAATCGCTTCACTGGTGGGGGCTGGCGGCTCGTAAGCGACGTACAGCAAATCGGCACCTGCCGCCTGAGCGAACACAGGCGGGGTTTCGCCCGTTACCCCAAAGTCGATTGAGCCGACATTCAAGCCTTCAAGCAGTTGCGGGCCGCCGGGGAACTCAGTCCATTGCACGTCCACACCTTGCTCGGCCAGACGCTTTTCCAGCGTGCCTTTGGCCTTGAGCAGCATCAGCGTGCCGTACTTCTGATAACCGATGCGCAGTGCATCAGCTTGGGCTTCAACAACAACGCCGAAGGACACAGCCGCAGCTAACAGTGCGACCAGACCGCGACGCAAAATGACAGGGCGCATGGCGCTCTCCTATTGCAGTTCGAGATTCAGGTGGCACCTGCCGAGCCGTTAGCGGATCAGTAAGGTGATGGTGCAGCCCCTACGGGGGAAGGGTCAGATGCTCCAGCGAGCCGTGATCAGGCGCTCGTTGAGGATGCTCGGGTCCAGCGGCTTGGGGCGGCGCGCCAGAGCGCTGTAAAAATGCTCCAGCGACTCGTTCAAGCGTTGTTCCAATACCGGCACCAGTTGCGCTTGTGCGCTGCCTTCGCCGTAAGCGATTTGGCTGTCTTCAGCAAAAATACCGTGAAGCATTTCCTGCGCCTTCAGTGCCGACAGCACAGGCTTGAGGGCGTAGTCCACGGCCAGCATGTGAGCAATGCTGCCGCCAGTGGCGATCGGCAACACCACTTTATGGCTCAGAGCGCGCTCAGGCAGTAAATCGAGCACTGTCTTCAGAGCCCCACTGAACGAGGCTTTGTACACCGGCGTGGCAATCACAAGGCCGTCAGCGTTTTCAATCTGTTGCAGCAGGTCGATAATTTTCGGGCTGTCGAAGCGCGCATGCAGCAAGTCTTCCGCCGGAAAATCACGTACTTGATAGCTCACCACTTCAACGCCTTGCTGGTTCAGCCAATGTTTGGCGCGTTCCAGCAACACCCCGGAGCGGGATCGTTGGCTTGGGCTTCCTCCGAGTGTCACGACCAGCATCTAGGCGTTTCCTTGAATGAATGTGTGCAATTCGCTGTCAGCGTTTTCGCTTGAGTGGAGAGACATTAACAGGTGATTTTTATATCCATAAATCATATTTATTCATTTGGTTATTCCATAAATGAATATATGGTTTAAACAATCACAGTCGAAAAAAAAGGCCGTCGAAACGGCCTCAAACCCTGTGCATATAAGTGCTGACTAAGGCTACTTGTTCGGTTGCGGCGTCAGGCGCAGGTAGGGCTTAACGGCGCGGTAGCCCTTAGGGAAGCGCTTTTTGATTTCGTCTTCGTCCTTAAGCGAGGGCACGATGACCACTTCGTCGCCGTCTTGCCAGTTAGCTGGCGTAGCCACTTTGTGGTTGTCAGTCAGTTGCAATGAATCAATCACGCGCAAGATTTCGTTGAAATTGCGCCCGGTGCTGGCCGGGTAGGTGATGGTCAGGCGAATTTTTTTGTTCGGGTCAATCACGAACAGTGAGCGCACGGTCAAGGTGTCACTGGCATTGGGGTGGATCAGATCGTAGAGGTCGGACACTTTGCGGTCTGCGTCCGCAAGGATCGGAAAGTTGACCACCGTGTGCTGGGTCTCGTTGATGTCTTCGATCCATTTGTGGTGGGAGTCCGCGGGGTCAACCGACAACGCGATGGCTTTAACGCCGCGCTTGGCGAATTCATCCTTAAGTTTGGCGGTGAAACCCAGTTCAGTGGTGCATACCGGGGTGAAGTCCGCCGGGTGCGAGAACAACACGCCCCAGCTGTCGCCCAGCCATTCATGAAAATGGATGTTGCCAGCGCTGGAATCCTGTTCGAAATCGGGGGCGATATCGCCAAGTCTGAGGCTCATGGTGCAGCTCCTTTTTATAGGGAATGGCAGGGCGTGATGGCTTACTTTGCCTGCACCAAAAAATATTTAAAAAGAATAAATATCGATTTATTTAGATCTGAAAGGAATATTAAAAACTGTTTCATTGGACGCGACAAAGCACCGGGTTCACTGTGAACTCAGATTTAGGCAAGGGGAGCGGCAGGATGCTGCGACATTTGAATGTGTTGCCCATTGACTGCAAGAGTCTTCGGTCAACACCCTGCCCGGCATTGCGCCGGGCAGGATTTTTCTTAGCTTTGCTCTAAGTGCGGCTTACAGCAACGGAATCGAGTAGCTGACGATCAGACGGTTTTCGTCCTGGTCGCGCTGGCCAGCGATATCGTTGCGCCACATGGCGTTTTTCCACATAAAGCCGAGGTTCTTCAGCGCGCCTTCCTGGATAACGTAAGCCACGGTGATATCGCGCTCCCACTCAGAAGCACCATTGCTCGCCTGCTTACCGCCAGCATAGGTGTCGATGTTATCGCCGCGCAGGTAAACCGCGCCTGCTGTCAGGCCTGGAACGCCGACTTTGGCGAAGTCATACGAGTAACGGGCCTGCCAAGTACGCTCGCCAGCGCGGGCGAATTTCGAGATCTGCATGTCAGTAGGGATGTAAGCCGACGAGCCGTCGCCCTGGTTCAGCCACGGGAAGTCGCTGCTGCCGTTGCTGACCTGATAACCGCCACCGAAGGTGTGACCTTCAACGGTGTACAGGAACAAGCCGCTGATCAGGTTGTTATCAACCTTGCCCTTACCGTTGCCCAGTGAGCTGTTGGCGTAATCACCGCTGCTGTAGTAGTCCGAGTCGTGACCGTTTTTGCCGTCATCGGTGCTGTGGAAGTAACGCAGGTCAGACTTCAATACACCCGGCCCGATGGCCCAGTTGTGGGTCAGGCCCAAGAAGTGCTGTTTGTAAAATTCAGACAGGTTGCCGTAGTAGTACTGAGCCAACAGATCCTTGTTGATCTTGTAGTCAGCGCCGGCATACAGGAACTTGTTGCTGTTAGCAGTGCGTGCTGCGGCGCCGCCAATGGACATTTGCTCGTTGTTGCTGGAGTTACGGCCTTTAACGTGTTCGATCTGACCACCGATCAGGGTCAGGTCTTTGAACTCGTTGGAGGTGATCTGGCCACCCTCAAAGGTTTGTGGCAGCAGGCGACCATCGTTGTACGAGATGACCGGCAGTTTCGGCATCAAAGTGCCGTAACGCAGTTCGGTCTGAGAAATTTTAGCTTTAGCTGTCAGGCCCACGCTTGAAAAGTCGTTAACGGCACGGCCATCGCTGTCCGTTGGGAATACAGTGCCGCCGTAGCTTGTGCTGTTTGGGTTGCCGTGACGGCCTTTGCCTGAATCCAGGCGCACGCCCAACAGACCAATGGCGTCAACGCCGAAACCTACAGTGCCTTGGGTAAAACCCGAGGTGAAGTCCAGCTGGAAGCCTTGGCCCCATTCTTCTTGGTAGTTTGAGGCCTTAGCGGCTTTAGTGCCCGAATCACGGTTGTCGTTGTTGATGTAGAAGTTACGCAGTTTCAGTGTTGCTTTACTGTCTTCGATGAAGCCGGCAGCACCTGCTTGCTGCGCCAACAACCCTACGGCCACAGCGATGGCCAAGGTGGACTTGTTCATTGTCTTGCTCCTTTACGTTTCTAATTTTTGTAGTTCTTTAGCCCGAAATCTGACGTCTCGGTGCTACAGATGCGCGATTAGCGCCAGACAGTGACTGACAAGTCAATCGTAACTATTGATGTCTACGACTTTTGTCTAGTCAGTTTCCGTTTGTGCGCAGGGTAATAGCTTTTTCATAAACCCAAAAAGAATTATTTAGAACTTTTTAATGCTTTCTAGGTATATGGCAGCGCAATCCGGGTTCGAACGCGGACGGATGCTATCGGCCTTTGGTCTAATTCCTAAACAGATATTTGTGAAATTTTTAAGATGGTTGGCTGATTCAGTGCTAAGGCAGATCAGTTCTGACTGAAATATCCATAACAGATCGCGCACGCCCGCACGTAAGAAGGGCTCAGAACTTTATAAGCTAATGCCTAAAAGTTATTTATTTACCCATTCTTAGATCATTTAACCTCGCGTTCTGCCGATATCCGGCCGCCTGCCGAGGAGCTTCATGATGAAACTGCATTCTCCCCTACGCCTTTTGGCAGCTCTGTCTCTGGCAAGTGCCAGCTTCTTTGCGCAGGCTGCCACAGATGTCACCGTGGCTTACCAAACCACCGTCGACCCGGCCAAAGTCGCTCAAGCAGACGGTGCTTACGAAAAAGCCACTGACGCCAAAATTAACTGGCGCAAATTTGATAACGGCGCAGACGTGATCGCTGCCATCGCTTCGGGTGACGTACAAATTGGCTATTTGGGCTCAAGCCCACTGACTGCCGCCATCACCCGCAAAGTGCCCGTTGAAACCTTTTTGATCGCCACCCAAATCGGCGGTGCTGAAGCGTTGGTCGCCCGTGACGGCTCGGGCATCAACACCCCGCAAGACTTGATCGGAAAAAAAATTGCGGTGCCTTTTGTGTCTACCGGCCACTACAGCCTGCTGGCTGCCTTGAAGCACTGGAACATCGAACCTTCGAAAGTGACGATTTTGAACCTCGCGCCACCGGCAATCATTGCCGCCTGGAAGCGCGGTGACATCGACGCCACCTACGTGTGGGACCCAGCCTTGGGCACCGCCAAAGAAAACGGCAAAGTGCTGATCACCTCGGGTGAGTTGAGCACCTTCGGCGCACCGACCTTTGATGCGTGGATCGTGCGCAAAGACTTCGCCGCCAAGCACCCGGAAATCGTCAAAGCCTTTGCCAAGGTTACGCTGGATGCCTACGCCGACTACCACAAAGACCCTAAAGCCTGGCTGGCCAACCAAAGCAATGTCGACAAAGTGGTGAAGCTCTCGGGCGCTAAAGCGGCGGACATCCCATTGCTGCTGCAAGGCAACGTGTATCCGCTGGCCGCCGACCAAGTGCTGCTGCTGGGCGAACCTACCACTAAAGCTCTGGCAGATACCGCCACCTTCCTTAAAGAGCAAGGCAAGGTCGACGCCGTGCTGCCCGACTACGCGCCGTCGGTGAACGCCAGCTTTATCACTCAATAATATTTGCCTGCCGAGGAGTCGACTGACATGGCCTTGTTATCACTGGAGCGCATCAGCGCACAGTACCCAGGCGCTGCCGAGCCGGTACTGTCGGACATTTCCGTCAACCTCGGCCCTCAGCAGCTGCTGGTTGCACTCGGCCCCTCAGGCAGTGGCAAAACATCTCTGCTGAACCTGATAGCCGGTTTTGTAGAGCCCAGCGCCGGGCGTATCACCCTCGATGGCGCGCCCGTGCATGGCCCCAGTGCTGAGCGCGGCGTGGTGTTTCAGGATGACGTGCTGTTGCCGTGGCAAGACGTGCTGGCAAACGTTGCATTCGGCCTGGAACTGGCCGGTGTTGCACGCAACAAACGTGAAGCCCGCGCCCGCGAAATGCTGGCGCTGGTGGATTTATCAGGCTTTGAAAAGCGCCGTGTATGGGAGCTGTCTGGCGGACAAAAGCAGCGCGTGGGCCTGGCCCGCGCCTTGGCCGCTGACCCACGCGTTTTGTTGATGGATGAACCCTTCGGCGCACTCGATGCGTTCACCCGCGAGCAGATGCAAGAGTTGCTGCTGCAAGTGTGCAAACGCACTGCAAAACCCGTGTTCTTGATTACTCACGACATTGAGGAAGCGGTGTTTTTGGCCACCGATTTAATTCTGCTGGCACCTAACCCAGGACGCATTGTTGAACGCCTGACGCTGGACTTCGGCCAGCGTTACAGCGCTGGCGAATCTGCCCGCTCGATCAAGTCCGACCCCCGTTTTATCGAAACCCGCGAGCACGTACTTGAGCGTGTTTTTTCACAACGCGGTGCCGCTCAGCGGCAGGAGCACGCATGAGCAGTTATGAAATTGCAGCAACAGCAGCGCCTGCTGCCACACCACACACCCCGCGCCCGATTCGGCGCAGTCTAAGCACCCGCTGGATTAGCGTGCTGACCCTCATCACGTTGCTCGCCGCCTGGTGGGCCGTGACGGCGGCGCAGTTAATTGAGCCACTGTTTTTACCACCACCATCGGCCGTGCTGGAAAAAGGCTGGCTGCTGGTCACCAAAGGTTACATGGACTCCACCTTGTGGCAGCACTTGGGCGCGAGCTTGAGCCGCATTGGTTTGGGCCTGGGCTTTGCGATTTTGACCGCCGTGCCGGTCGGCATTGCCATTGGTCACAACCGCATTGCGCGTGGGATTTTCGACCCGCTGATTGAGTTTTATCGCCCGATTCCGCCCTTGGCCTATTTGCCGCTGATTGTGATCTGGTGCGGCATTGGCGAGCTGTCGAAGGTGCTGCTGATTTATCTGGCGATTTTCGCCCCGATCGCCATTGCCACAGCAACCGGTGTGCGCACCGTAGACCCGGCCAAAGTGCGCGCTGCTCAGTCATTGGGGGCTACGCGCTGGCAGTTGATTCGCTACGTGATCTTGCCCAGCGCGCTGCCCGATATCTTGACCGGTGTGCGCATTGGTTTGGGCGTGGGTTGGTCGACGCTGGTGGCTGCCGAGCTGATCGCCGCCACCAGTGGGCTGGGCTTCATGGTGCAATCGGCCGCACAGTTCTTGGTCACCGATGTGGTGGTACTGGGGATTTTGGTGATTGCCGTGATCGCCTTCGCTATGGAAATGGGCCTGCGCGCCCTGCAACGCAAGCTGGTGCCGTGGCACGGCCAGGCTCACTAATATCCAAATTGCACCCGACGCTGACTCGACAGCGCGCTGAATAAGAGATCGATCATGAGCCTGACCATTACTCCCATTAGTGCTGCCCTTGGCGCCCAGATTGACGGCATTGACCTGACCCAGCCGTTGAACACCGAGCAGCGTGATGCCATCGAGCAAGCGCTGCTCAAGCATCAGGTGATTTTCTTCAAAAAGCAGTCGATTACGCCGCAACAGCAAGCGCGTTTTGCCGCCAATTTTGGCGATCTGCACATTCACCCGATCTACCCCAATGTGCCTGAGCAGCCTGAAGTCCTGGTGCTGGACACAGCGGTCACAGACGTGCGCGATAACGCGGTGTGGCACACCGATGTCACCTTTTTAGCCACGCCTGCGATGGGCGCAGTGTTGAGCGCCAAACAGTTGCCAGCATTTGGCGGCGATACACTTTGGGCCAGCGGAATTGCCGCCTTTGAAGGTTTATCCAAGCCGCTGCAAGCGTTGTTGGATGGCTTGACGGCAACTCACGATTTCACCAAGTCCTTCCCGCTGGAGCGCTTTGGCAGCACCCCGGAAGACTTCGCACGCTGGGATCAAACCCGCAAAAACAACCCGCCGCTGTCACACCCGGTTATTCGCACACACCCGGTCAGTGGGCGTAAATCGTTGTTCGTCAACGAAGGCTTTACCACGCGCATCAACGAATTGTCGGAGCTTGAGAGCGAAGCCATTTTGAAGTTGTTGTTTGCGCACGCAACGCGCCCCGAGTACACCATTCGCTGGCGCTGGGAAGAAAACGACGTCGCGTTCTGGGACAACCGCGTGACGCAACACTACGCGGTCGATGACTATCGCCCGAACCGCCGCGTGATGCACCGCGCCACTATTTTCGGTGATGCCCCGTTTTGATCTGAAGGGTCAAACGTGTAGCTGACGCAGGGTGTGCCTGCGTTAGCTACGAGAGGCGTGTTTAGCGCACGCTGCTTTCGAAACGGCTCACACCGGGTAATTCCAGCACCAACTCATCACCGACATTGAGCGGGCCAACACCCACTGGCGTGCCCGTCATGATCACGTCACCGGGTTGCAACGAGAAGCACGCCGCCATGTGCTGAATCATCGGCACAATCGGGTTGAGCATCAGGGCGCTGTTGCCGTCCTGACGGACTTCACCATTGATCGTCAGACGAATCCCAATGTCCGTGAGGTCAGCAAAGGTGCAACTCGGTACGAATGGAGCAAGTACACATGCCCCATCGAACGATTTGGCGATTTCCCACGGTAGGCCTTTGCTTTTCAGCTCTGCCTGCTTGTCGCGCAGCGTCAGATCCAGGCCGGGCGCAAAGCCCGAAATGGCGTCCAGCACTTCTTCCACGCTCGGGTTGTTCGACAACGGCTTGCCGATCAGCACCGAAATCTCTGCTTCGTAATGCACCGAACCGCGCTCAGCCGGAATCGCAAAACCACCCTCCAGTGCAACCACACAACTGCCGGGTTTGATGAACAACAAAGGCTCAGTCGGAATCGGGTTATCTAGCTCTTTGGCGTGCTCGGCGTAGTTACGCCCAATGCACACCACTTTGCCGATAGGAAAGTGAATCCGGGTACCGTCGACATACTGGTGCTGATAGCTCATTGACCGACTCCGTTGTGTTGGATGGCGCATGTTTTTTGTAGTCGCTGCCCAAGCTGCGATGGGCCTGCACAGGCTTCAAGGAAACGAGCTGCTTGGCAAACCTTCGCAGCCTGCAGCAGCGACTACAGATGATGTGTTTAAACTGCAAAAATCTTGCCGGGGTTCATGATGCCGTTCGGGTCGAACACCGCTTTGAGCGCTTTCATGTACTCGATCTCAACCGGCGAACGGCTGTAGGTCAGGTAATCACGCTTGGTCATGCCCACGCCGTGTTCAGCCGAAATTGAGCCGTTGTACTTCTCGACGGTTTCAAACACCCACTTATTCACTGTCGCGCACTTGGCGAAGAACTCGTCTTTGCTCAGGTTTTCAGGCTTAAGGATGTTCAAGTGCAGATTGCCGTCGCCAATGTGACCGAACCACACGATTTCGAAGTCCGGGTAGTGTTCGCCGACGATGGTGTCAATTTCTTTCAAAAATGCAGGCACTTTCGACACAGTGACAGAAATGTCGTTTTTGTAAGGTGTCCAGTGCGAGATGGTTTCGGAGATGTATTCGCGTAACTTCCACAGGTTTTGCAACTGGGTTTCGCTTTGGCTCATCACACCATCGAGCACCCAACCTTGCTCCATGCAGTGTTCGAAGGTTTCCAAGGCGGCGTTTGCCACTTCTTCGGTGGTCGCTTCAAATTCGAGCAGCGCATAAAACGGGCAGTCCGACTCAAACGGAGCAGGCACGTCACCGCGATCCAGGACTTTAGTCAGCGCCTTATCCGAGAAGAACTCAAACGCCGTCAAATCCAGCTTGCTTTGGAAGGCATGTAGCACGGGCATGATCGAATCAAAGTCCGCTGTACCCAGCACCATCGCGGTCAAATTTTTCGGCGCACGGTCTAAACGCATGGTGGCTTCAACCACAAAGCCCAACGTACCTTCGGCGCCGATAAACAGCTGACGCATGTCGTAGCCGGTGGCGTTTTTGATCAGGTCTTTGTTCAGCTCAAGCACATCACCTTTGCCCGTCACGACCTTCATGCCCGCGACCCAATTACGGGTCATGCCGTAGCGAATAACCTTGATGCCGCCGGCATTGGTGCCGATATTGCCGCCAATTTGGCTGGAACCTGCCGAAGCAAAATCAACCGGGTAATACAGGCCGTTTTCTTCAGCCAGATTTTGCAGGTGTTCGGTGACGACACCCGGCTGGCAGACCACGGTGCGGTCAGTCAGGTTGATGTCCAGCACTTGATTCATATAGTCGAACGACACAACCACTTCGCCATTGGCGGCAACCGCTGCCGCTGACAAACCTGTACGTCCACCCGACGGCACTAGCGCCACTTTGTGGGTGTTGGCCCACACAACAATGGCCTGAACTTGTTCAGTGGTTTTCGGGAACACAATGGCCACTGGAGCCGGGGCGAAATGCTTGGTCCAATCCTTGCCATAAGCATTAAGGGAGTCAGCATCGGTCAGGACCTTGCCAGGCTCTACCAGGGTCTTTAGCTCATCAATCAAGGCAGGATGGGTCATCAACAGAACTCTCGAACAATTCATGGTCATCCTGAGAACGCTTCACGTCGCAGGAATGGGTGTTTAGCGGGGCGCTTATGCTAGCATACGGGCCCCCCGTAGAATCGAGCCGTAGGACGATTCTCGGTGCCGGTCTTCACGCCGGCCAGGTCAGCTCAGGCTGTCCACTTCCCTGCCATTTTTCTCTGGGACACAGGTTTACGCAGATGAGCAAGACTTCTCTCGATAAGAGCAAGATCAAGTTCCTTCTTCTAGAAGGCGTCCACCAATCCGCTGTTGATGTTCTCAAATCTGCCGGTTACACCAGCATTGAGTACATCACCAGTTCCTTGCCTGAAGCCCAGCTTAAGGAAAAGATCGCCGATGCCCACTTTATCGGCATCCGTTCTCGTACCCAGCTGACCGAAGAAGTGTTCGACTGCGCCAAGAAACTGGTTGCCGTTGGTTGTTTCTGCATCGGTACCAACCAGGTCGACCTCAACGCTGCTCGCGAACGCGGTATCGCTGTTTTCAACGCCCCTTACTCCAACACCCGTTCGGTGGCTGAGTTGGTGTTGGCTGAAGCGATCCTGTTGTTGCGTGGCATTCCTGAGAAGAACGCTTCCTGCCACCGTGGTGGCTGGATCAAAAGCGCGGCCAACTCCTTCGAAATCCGCGGCAAAAAGCTGGGTATCGTGGGTTACGGTTCGATCGGTACTCAGCTGTCGGTCTTGGCTGAAGGTTTGGGCATGCAGGTGTTCTTCTATGACACCGTGACCAAACTGCCATTGGGCAACGCGACTCAGGTCGGCAACCTGCACGAACTGTTGGGCATGTCCGACATCGTGACGCTGCACGTTCCTGAAACCGCTGCAACTCAGTGGATGATCGGCGAGAAAGAAATCCGCGCCATCAAAAAGGGCGGCATTCTGATCAACGCTGCTCGCGGCACCGTGGTTGAGTTGGACGCTTTGGCTGACGCGATCAAGGACAAGCACCTGATTGGCGCTGCTATCGACGTGTTCCCGGTTGAGCCTCGCTCCAACGACGACATCTTCGAAAGCCCGCTGCGCGGCCTGGACAACGTGATTCTGACCCCTCACATCGGCGGCTCTACAGCTGAAGCTCAGGCCAACATTGGTCTGGAAGTGGCAGAAAAACTGGTCAAGTACAGCGACAACGGCACGTCGGTATCGTCGGTGAACTTCCCGGAAGTAGCCCTGCCGGCTCACCCTGGCAAGCACCGCCTGTTGCACATCCACGAAAACATTCCGGGTGTGATGAGCGAGATCAACAAGGTCTTCGCCGAAAACGGTATCAACATCTCCGGCCAGTTCCTGCAAACCAACGAAAAAGTGGGTTATGTAGTGATCGACGTCGACGCAGAGTCTTCGGACCTTGCGCAAGAGAAGCTGCAAACTATCACCGGCACCATTCGTTGCCGCGTGCTGTTCTAAGTTTGAGCCGTGACTAAAAAGGGAGACCCTTGGGTCTCCCTTTTTTATTGCGAAAACGCTTACTTAACGTTAACGATGATCTTCTTCGACACGACCACTGGGTCGAATGCCATGTGGTTTTTGTCAGCCAGTTCCAGTTGCAAGGTGTGCTTGCCCGGTGTCAGCGTGACTTCGGTTTCGGTCTGCGCTTTACCGAAGTGCACGTGGTTGGCATCTGCCGGAATAACCTGACCCGCAGCCACTGGTGTATCGACGTCGATCAGCAAGTGGTGATGACCGGTGTTTGGCGTTTGGTCGCCAGCCGGCGCCAGCGCGATACCTTCAACACCGAATTTGACGGTGAAGGTTTTATCCACCGTGGCCCCATCAGCAGGGGAAATAATAGATACTTTGGCGCCTTCAGGCGCTGGAGTAGCGGCCATAGCCATAACCGAAGCGCCCATCAAGACAGAGGCCAATGCTACGCGAGACAGTAAAGCTTTCATTTTTTTTCTCCGAGTTTCACTAAATTCATAGGCTTAGGACAACTTCGAGCCAATCTGTTGTCCAACGCCGCAGGTGACCAACATAAAGCAAAGCGAACGTTAATTGCGAATCGCTTGCATCCCGATCAAAGGAGTGACCATGCGTTTTTTGCCGGGCCTGATACTTTTACTGCCATTGGTGAGCCCTTTTGCCCAAGCCGAATTGATCGACGACGTTAACGATCGAGGTGAACTGCGCATCGCCCTCGAAGCTGATACGCCGCCATTCAGCTTTAAACAAGACGGCCGTTTGACCGGTTTTGACGTCGAGCTGGGTGAGCTGCTGGCCCAGGAACTTGAAGTCCATGCCTCCCTGCTTGTCACCGACGCCAACGACCTGCTGCCAGGCGTTGAAAGCGGTAAATATGACGTTGCGATCAATCATGTGGCTTTGACTCCCGAACTTGCTGATCGGTTCGATTTTAGCCAGCCTTACGGCTACACCCGTGCGCAATTGATCGTGCGCAAAGAAGAGCAACGCCCGCTTAACTCTCTGGAAACGCTCAAGGGTCAGCTCTTAGGCGTAGCCCAAGGCAGTCAGTTTGTCGAACAAGTGCGCACCAGCGAGGCGGTTGATGTTCGTAGCTACCCGGATGCCCAGCAGCCGTTGGCGGCGGTGGCAGGCAAACAAGTAGACGCCGCCGTGAGTGATCGTTTGCTCATTCCGTTTGCTATTCGTGACAGCAACTTGCCTGTTACCGAAGGCGCGCAAATAGGCCCGATGGTCAGCTTGGCGATCCCCTTTCAAAAAGGGAACCCGGCCTTTCAGACCAGCTTGAACAAGGCGCTCGAACGCATCAAAGCAGATGGCCGACTGGCCGCCTTGTCGCAGAAATGGTTTGGGATGGATGCCACAAAACCTTAAATGCGCCTGCAACACCTGACCTGTAGGAACGAGCTTGCTCCTACAGGTCGGCAAACATCGGGTTAGTCGCGCATCGCTTTTACATCCACAGCCTTCACGTCAGAGCCTTTATTACCCCAACTGGTGCGGATGAAATTGACCACATCGGCCACTTCCTGATCCGACAGGCGCCAATCAAAACCGGGCATGGTGAAGGTCGATGGCGCTGCGTGAGTTGCAGGCAGCGTTGCGCCTTTAAGCACGATGTGAACCAGCGAAGTCGGGTCATCTGATTGCAACACCGGGTTGCCCGCCAGCGCTGGAAACACGCGGGTGTAACCATGACCGTCAGTGCGATGGCATGCCGCACAGTTGTCGATATACACCGCCGCGCCCCGCTTGCTGTCATCCCCATTCCACAACGCATCGGCAACTGCAGAATCGTATTGATGTGGCTTGTCCTCAGGGTCAACCGCAGGCAGCGCTTTCAAATAACGGGCTATCGCAGTCAAGTCAGCGTCAGACATGTACTGCATGCTGTGTACGATCACGTCACTCATGCCGCCAAATACTGCGCTGCGATCACTGCGCCCCGTTTTCAAAAACTGCACCAGTTGCTCTTCGCTCCAACTGCCCAAGCCATCTTTATGGTCGCCGCGCAGGTTCTTCGCGATCCAACCTTCCAGCGGTGCGCTGCCCGACAAGAACACGCTGCTTTGACTCGCACTCAGCGCTTTTTCCTGCATGGTCAGTGCCCGTGGCGTATGGCAAGCACCGCAGTGCCCAAGCCCCTCCACCAAATAAGCACCGCGGCTGATAACCGGGTCTTGGCCTGCGACCGGGGTGAAGTCCTCAACAGCAGGCGCGAACATCCAGCGCCACATCGCCAACGGCCAACGCATGCTCAGCGGCCACGGGATCTCGACGTCCTGATTCTCTTCAGCTACCGGTTTCACGCCTTTCATAAAGTAGGCATACAGCGCCTGCATGTCGGCCTGATTGACCCGCGCATAAGACGGATACGGCATGGCCGGGTACAACGTACTACCGTTTTTAGCGACGCCATGACGCACAGCTTTGTCGAAATCCTCAAAGCTGTAGGCACCAATCCCGGTTTTATCCGGCGTGATGTTGGTCGAATAAATCGTCCCGATCGGCGTTTCCATCGCCAGGCCGCCCGCAAACGGCTTGCCGCCCTTGGCCGTGTGGCACGCCACACAGTCACCGGCACGTGCCAGGTACTCGCCTTGCTTGATTAGTGCGAGCTGATCCGTGTCTGCGGCCACGGCCGAAACACTGCCCAACAAGGCCAAGGTCGCGATAACAATTACTTTCATGGTGATCGCTCCTTATGCCTGAACCAGCGGGCCGGGGTTTTTCAGGTACTGCTCGCGAATGGCCCGGGCCGACCAGTAGGTCAACGCAGCCACCAAGCCTGTCGGGTTGTAACCCAACCCCTGTGGGAAGGCCGAAGCACCCGGCACAAACACGTTATGTACGTCCCAGCATTGCAAGTAGCGATTGAGCGCACTGGTTTTCGGATCGGTGCCCATGATCGCGCCACCATTGAGGTGAGTGGTCTGGTAGGACGTGGTGTTGAAATGATCGCCAACTTTTTTGCCGATCACGGCAATGGCTTTAGGGTTCATTGCCTCGGCGATTTTGCCCATTTTCTCCATCATGAAACGGTTCATTTTGATGTCGTTTTCTTGCCAATCGAAGGTCATGCGCAACAACGGCTGGCCGTAGGCATCGCGATAAACCGGGTCGAGATCAAGGTAGTTGCCACGGTAGGACTGATGCGCTCCGTGGGCATCCATCGACACTTGATGCGTGTAGTAATCAGCCGTAGCACGCTTCCAGGCGCTGCCCCACGCCGGAGTACCCGGCGGGTTTGAAGTGCCTGCAATCGGGCGACTCCCGGCCTGGTTGACCCACATGGGTGAGCCGCCCACAAAGCCGTGTGGCCCGTGGTCAAAGTTGTCTGCGTTGAAATCATCAATCGCGACACCATTGCCGCCCGCGCCGATGAAGTTGTTGGTGTGCACATCCTTGTCGAAGTAGGCCTTGATGGTGCCCATGTTCTGATAAGCGAAGTTTTTACCCACAACACCTTCGCCGGTTTTGGGGTCGTATGGCTTGCCAATCCCTGACAGCAGCATCAAGCGAACGTTATGAAACTGGAATGCCCCCAGAATCACCAGATCTGCGGGTTGCTCTATTTCACGACCCAGCGCGTCAATGTAGGTCACGCCGGTGGCTTTGCTTTTAGTGCTGTCCAGATTGACCCGAATCACGTGTGCATTAGGGCGCAGCTCGAAATTGGGCAACGGCTTTAGGGCCGGCAGGATGTTTACGTTGGGCGATGCCTTGGAATACATGTAGCAAACATAGCCACTGCAAAAACCGCAGAAGTTGCACGGCCCCATCTGCGCACCGTAGGGGTTGGTGTAAGGCCCCGACGTGTTGGCCGAAGGCAGGTTGTAAGGCTTGTAACCCACATCATTGGCCGCTTTTTGAAACAGCTGTGCAGAGTAGGTATTTTTCTGCGACACCAATGGGAAATGGTCTGAGCGATCAGGCGCATAAGGGTTGCCGCCTTTTCCTTCACCGACCAACTGGCCGTTGACCGTCCAGGCCTGCCCCGAAGTCCCGAACACCTTCTCGGCGTAATCAAAAAACGGCTCCAGTTCTTCATAGCTAACGCCGAAGTCCTGAATGGTCATGTCTTGGGGAATAAAGTTTTTGCCGTAGCGCTCTTCGTAATGGCTGCGCATACGCAGTTCGATCGGATCGACTCGAAAATGCACACCCGACCAGTGCAGGCCCGCACCACCCACACCATTACCGGGCAAAAATGCACCCAACTGACGATTAGGCAAAGCCACGTCATTCACGCTATGACGGATGGTGACGGTTTCTTTCGATACATCCTGAAAGAGCTTTTTACGCACGCTGTAGGTGAGCTCGTCGATCACCTGCGGGTAGTTGCCGTCTGGGTAGGTGTCCTGCATAGGGCCGCGTTCAAGCGCTACAACATTCAAGCCCGCCTCGGTCAGCTCTTTGGCCATGATCGCGCCAGTCCAGCCGAAACCAACGATCACTGCATCCACTTTTTTCATTACGGTCGCCATGCTTAAGCCCTCTCGCCGCGAATAGACACTGCCGGGAAGGGGTACTGCTCATTGCGTTCTACCCAGTCCATGAAATCAGCGCGAGCGCCGGGAAAGCCGATCATGGTCCAACCGACCATGCCTTTGTTGCCGCCGTGGATGGGATCGCAAAAGAAGCCTTCCTTGGTGTTTTGCAGCAAAAAGCTAAAAAACATTTTGGCCGGGACGCTCTCGAATTTTGGCGTGCCTGCTTCTAGCTGTTTGAGCACTTCGTCTCGGGTAGCGCTGTCTAGCCCAGCAAATACTGAACCGTAGACCTTTTTGCACTGCTCATCCGTTTCGGCGATGCCCAAACGATAGATCTGCTTTGGCACCAGTTTGCTCTGCCAACCCATTTCGGGCGGCGCCTCAGCATTAAACGGACCTTGCATGAACCACAGCGCACCGCTGGCGTAAGGCGTGTTCATCTGACGATCGATGTACTCAGGAACACCCGCTTCAACTGCCCCCGGCCCTTGCTCGTCAGCCGGGATCAGCCGGGCCACTGCGGCGTTCAAAAAGGCCCACTCTTCGGCTGTGAAATACGTCGGCTCATAGGCCTTGCCGGGTGTGGATGTGCGCTGCACAGATTGCGGGGCAGTTTGTGCGCCAACCTCGGAGGAGGCCATCAGCACAGAACCGCCAAGGCCAGTGCTGGCAACTGTCACCACGGGAATCAGGGTCAGGGTTTTGCGCAAAAACTCACGCCGCGGGTTGTCTTGCTCAGACATGGAGGCACCTCATCAGGCAGTCACGGATTACAGCCGCTCAGTGGCGACTTTTCGTTTTGGCAGCGCAACAGGTCGTCTTCGACCTAAGAAAATAGAACACGCGGGAAACCATTAGTTACAAATTCTAACAGGCCCGCCCGACAGGTGAATCGTTTCATGCGTAAATTTGCCGCACCTGCGGCTAATTACTGACCCGCCCTCACAGATTTTTGACAAACGCCTCACGGGGTTTTGATCTGGATTCACACAAGCTAACGGCATCTTTTCTAACGATGGTCGAGCCAACATGTCGAGAAACCGGATTCTTCCTGCCCTGTGCCTGACGTTGCTTGCACTGGTTGCGCTGCCACAGGCTCAGGCGGACGAAAATACCGCGTCCCGACCTGCGCAATGGGCTCAACCGATCGCGGCGCAATACAACCTGTATCAAATGTCGCCCACCCTGTATCGCAGCGCCCTGCCAGACAGCGCTGCACTGCCCTTGCTGGAAAAGCTCCATATCAGCACGGTGATTAACTTTTTGCCTGAAGCGGATGACACCTGGCTCAAAACCTCCGGGGTCACTCAGGTTCAGTTGCCTTATCGCACTAACCACGTTGATGACGCCGATGTGCTGGCCGCTTTGCGAGCCATTCAAACAGCACAGGCTCAAGGCCCTGTGCTGATGCACTGCAAACACGGCTCAGATCGCACCGGTTTAATGTCAGCGATGTACCGCGTAGTCGTGCAGGACTGGAGCAAGGAAGACGCGCTAAAGGAAATGACCCAAGGCGGCTTTGGTGAAAACTCACACTTCAAAGATGGCGTGGACTACATGATGAAGGCTGATATTGCGCAACTGCGTACCGCCTTAAGCAGCGGTGCATGCAGCACCAGCCCGTTCGCGTCCTGCGTGGTGATGAACTGGTTCAAACCCGCCAACACATAGCGTATTGCCCGGTTGAGCGACTCAACCGGGCAAGCGCACTTACTGAAACCCGCTAGCAGTCTGGCCCGTAAAAATTTCAAGTGACTCAAGCACTGAGCACTCTGCGCCCGGCGTATAAAACGCTTCGCGGTAAGCAAGGCCTGTTTCGGGGTTAAACACACTATTTTCCTCAAACTTTACGAACACTTGCTCCGCCAACGCCTCAGACCATTCATAGCCGAAATAACCCGCATCGTAGCCGGCCACCATGTAATCAAAGGTGTTGGCAAAGCGATCGTTTTCGATCAAAGGTAAAGGCTGCACGGCATTCTTGGAGCTGAGCAACACCTCGTGCACACTGCGACCGTCTCCATAAGTTCGATGCAGCTCAAAATCGAAGAGTGCGTAGGTAAGCTCTAGCGCTTCACCCGGCCAGAACTCTATCTTGCGGGCCGCCAGCACTTGATCCACCTGTTCGGCGCTCAAGCGGGTGTCTGTTTCAAAGTGCCTGGCCAGCCAAATCAAGGCTTCCTTGGACCAGCACCATTGCTCGGCGCACTTACCTGACACTTCCGTAGTATCGCGGCCCGAGCTGTCGACCCCCGAAAGCGATCCATAAGGGCTGCGCGTGAGCAGTTGCTTCAGACAATGGCCAACTTCGTGAAACAGCATGCTCATTTGCATATGGCTTAGCAGCGAAGGTGAACCCTCAACTTCAGGGGTAAAGTTGCCATGAAAAATAGCAATCGGCGTTACCAGAACACCCTCGTCAGTAATGCGTCGGTTGCGGGCGGGCTGCATCCAGCAGCCATTGGTTTTGGGCTCTCGTATGAAGGGGTCAATGAAAAAGTGACCTAATAGCTCACCACCATCCCGAACCTCAAACATCCGCACATCAGGATGCCAGGTGTCAAAAGCATGCTGCTCAACCAGATCAACCCCAAACAAGCGTTTAATGACCAAGATCAGGCCGCTCAACATTCGCGCGAAAGGAAAGTACGCGCTCAGCTCATCGGTCGAAATAGAGCTTTGCTGCTCAGCCAGCTTTTGTGCCAAAAACAGCAAATCCCAAGGTTGCATGCTCGAGTACTGCATGGACGCCGCCAAGTTGTGCAGTGCGGCCGTTTGCATGGCGAAGTGCGCTTTTTTTTGCTCAATACGACGGGATAAAAAGCTCAGCACTTGATCAGTCGACGTTGCCATTTTGTTTTGCAGGCTTAACTGGGCATGGTTTTCATACCCTAAAAGCAGCGCTTTTTGATGACGCAACAACAGCAGCTCAGTGAGTATCGGGCCATTATCGTTCTGCCCATTCGTTGGACCATGATCAGAAGCTCGCGTGTTATTGGCGGTGAACAACTCTTCACGTAACGCCCTGTTTTCACAGGCCGCCATGATGGCGCTATAAAGCGCTTGCTCTTCGAGGGTAATCAGCCATCCCTCAAGGCCGGACGCCTGTGCCCTACTTGCAAGTCGGGCCTTGATTTCGACAGACAGGCCAGCCAACTCCGCCTCATCTGTTATGTGCTTTGTCCAGGCCTTACTGGCTTGTTGGGCATTTGTAAAAAAGGTCCATTGCAGTGAACTGATCTGGCGACTAAGACGAATGAACTCTATTTTATTCGCCGGGGATAATTCATTTCCGGCCAACCGAAATTGGCGCAGTTTTTCGGCTAACAAGAACTGCTGAGCCTTATCAAAGGATGAGGCGACTTCGCTGTTTGATAACGCCTGATAGAGCAGGAACAAGTCATAATTTTGCAAAACCTGAGCCTGGTAGTTCTCAATATCACCTGCACACTGGCTCACGCTCTCGCGCCAGAGGTCGTCTCGAGGCACTTGCCCCAGCGTGGCAATCACTTCAATGATGTCGTTTAGACGAGCATCCACGTTCTCCATTGCCAGCACCAACCCCTCCCAGGACGGGGCTTGTGACTGGCTGGCAATAATGGCCGTGATTGCCTCACGGTTCTGCTCAAGAATATGGGCGACGGCCGGTTCAAGGTGCTCTGTGCGCACACTCGAATAGTTGGGCAGTTGACTGGTTTGCAGCAGCGGATTGTCGGAATTCATCAATAGGTTCCTTGAAACATGGACTTCATTAGGGTTGAGGATTAGGAAGTTCTCAGCCTATTGAGTCCGTGTTTTCAAGGGGCGTATCTATGTAATACACACAGCGTTTTTTAGTGAGACGCCCATTGGCGCAACGCGGCTTTACGCTGTTCAAGGGGAAGTTTGCCGAGCTGCTCGACTTGGATATAAAACGCCTGCCAATCACCTGACGAGTGTTTAAACACGTTGGCGAACGCTGGCACCCATTGGTCGTACAGTCCAAATGGCAATAGCTTGGCGTTATTCATTGGCGTATTAACCCACGCATCAAAGCGACCATTTGAGCCCCACTGCTGGTCGCGCATCTGACGATACTCACGGCGCATTCGCTCAAACTCTTGAGCTTTTCGTTGACGCATCTCAGCTGCGTTCAATGGTTGCTCATAGAGCCGTTGCAGGCGCTCACGCGTATTAAGGACTAACGCTATAAATTGATCGCGCTGCTGTAGACCGCTGGCATTAGCAGCCGGTAAACCTTGAGCGATGCGCCACTGTCGAGTGCCTTCTTGTTCGACGAAGTTGGCGAAGGATTCATTGAACTCCGTATCGTCTTTCACATAAAACCGCTGATGCGCCAGCTCATGAAAAATCAATGAGGCCAATCGCTCATCTCCCCAATTGAGCATGGTGTTGAGGATCGGGTCATCAAACCAACCCAAGGTGGAATAGGCCTCAACCCCGCTGACAAAAACGTCCATGCCTTGCTGGCGTTGAAGCGCAGCTTCGCCGCGTGCGCCCCCTTGTGAGTAATAACCTCTGTAGGCCACACACCCGGCAATGGGAAAGCAATGCGTCACTGGGCTGAGGGAAAACTCTGGCGCTGCAAACACATTCCACACCACGTAAGGCCGCTCAAGGTCGGCGTACAGCCGATAGCTCTGGTTGTCGGGCAGGTGTAACTGTTGGCTGGCAAAGGTTCTGGCCGCTTGAGCTTTGCGTAAATGCTCACGTAGCGCGGGATCACGCTGGGGGTCTGCAATCACTTGGCTTACGGGTTCGCGAGCTTTTAACAATTGCCACTGGCCCGTGGCCAATTGCGAGTAATAACTCACACTGGAGCAGCCATTAAGCAGGGCCAATAGCAGCAAAGTGAACAGGTGGCGTGCAAACGGCTTCATAGGGTATCCAGTGGGGCTAATTCAGCACGGCTGATCAATACTCCAACAGGCGCTATGCTTATGCGCGCCCTACGCGGAGATCACTATGCGCCTGTTTTTGTTGTTGCTGATGGCCGGGCTGCTGAGCGCTTGTGCCAGCACCCCATTACCCAAACCTGATCCCGCATTGGCCTGGATCGACCTTGAAACTCAAACCGGCAGGTTAATCATGGCCGAGCGTCTGGATAATCAGCGCCTAAACGACGGCCGCTATTTTCAGGTCACGCCGGGCAGTCATGAACTGATGGTGCGTTTCGATTACGAGGTGTTTTTAGGCGGCATGGGCCTGTTCAGCGAGCCGCAGGAGCGCTTGTGCTACCTGACGCTCAACTACGCCGACTTCCAGCCCGGGCAGCATTATCGTTTACAGGCTCGCTCGCTGGGCTTTAACGCCTACGCCCGGCTGTACAACGCCGAAGGTAAGGTGGTGGCCGAGGAGCGGCTGGTGAACTGCTTGCCTTAAGGCTTAGCTGTCGTTCTTTTGGTAGATGATTTTTTTGGTGCCGTTTTCACACGTGCCCACCACCATGTTCTGGTCGTGAACTTCGTCGTTAGTCACCACTTCTAGCGTGTAAGACGACACGTTATTGGCTTGGATCTTGGCTTCGATTTCAGCCTTGAGCTCATCACAAGGCTTGGGGGCCGCGAATGCCGAGGTGGCCATAGCGCCGCAGATAACAGCTAGAGCAAAACGTTTCATGGTGAGACTCCCTTGATGCAGTACGCAAAGTCATAGACTGACGCGCTGGGTGATCATTCGATCACATTTGGCGCAGCGCAAGACTGATCTATCGCAGAGGTGTGCGAACTGTCCGGGCCAGCGCCCCTGCGCATGACAAGCAGGGGCGCATGTTGTTCATCCAGCGCCTTAGCTCAGCAACGTGGCGTCGAGGGTGATCTTGGCGTTAAGCACTTTGGATACCGGGCAGCCTTCTTTAGCTTTTTTGGTCAGCTCATCGAATTGTTGCTGAGTGGCGTTAGGAACTTTGGCCTTTAGGATCAGATGCACAGCGGTTATCGCAAAGCCACCCTCCACTTGATCCAGCGTAACTTCGGCCTGGGTATCAATGCTGTAGGCCTTAAGCCCGGCATCACCGAGAATCATCGACAACGCCATCGAGAAACAACCGGCATGGGCTGCCCCAATCAGTTCTTCAGGGTTTGTACCTTTGCCGCCCTCAAAACGCGCCTTAAAGCCATACGGAGCTTCACGCAGTACGCCCGTTTCAGTGGAAATGGAGCCAATACCGGTTTTAAGGTCGCCAGCCCAATGAGCCGATGCTGTTTTTTTGATACTCATGCGTGCCTCCTGAAGAACGGCGTGACGGTTTCACGCCTTGACTGGAGTTGTGAGGGTAGTCGGACACACAAAGTTCATCTTGTCGGACAAAACGCATTTTTTCGTGGCTCAAATCACAAGAGCCATTGAAACTCGGGTATATGCCCATATTGCTAACAACACTGGCAGACCAAGACGAGTACCTTGGTACTGCATCCCACCTGGAGTAGCCGACTGATGACACGCTTGTCTGATATCAAATTCTCGACCCTCGATCTGGTGCCTGTGCGTGAAAACGGCAGCGCAGCCCAGTCGTTGCGTAACTCGCTGGACTTGGCACAGCACGTCGAAAAGTTCGGCTACAACCGATTTTGGGTGGCTGAGCACCACAATATGGATGGCATCGCCAGCTCTGCGACTTCGGTGCTGATCGGTTATCTGGCGGGTGGCACCTCAACCATTCGCGTTGGCTCGGGCGGCATTATGTTGCCCAACCATGCGCCCTTGGTGATTGCTGAGCAGTTCGGCACGCTTGAAAGCCTTTACCCGGGGCGAATTGATCTGGGGCTTGGCCGCGCGCCGGGTTCAGACCAAATGACAGCCCGCGCCCTGCGCCGTGAGCGCTCTGGCAGCGCTGATGAGTTCCCTGAAGATGTGGCCGAATTAATACGCTATTTAGGCCCGCGAACCCCGGATCAGCGAATCATCGCCATGCCAGGCACGGGCACCAACGTCCCGGTCTGGTTGCTGGGCTCAAGCCTGTTCAGTGCGCAATTGGCAGGCGAGCGCGGCCTGCCTTATGCCTTCGCCTCACATTTCGCACCACGCCTTATGCACGAAGCGATTCGGGTGTATCGCAACTATTTCAAACCTTCGGCGGTGCTCGACAAGCCCTATGTCATGTTGGGTGTGCCGCTGGTAGCCGCCGATACCGATGAGCAAGCCGATTACTTGGCAACCTCGGTATACCAACGCATTTTGGCGTTGATGCGCGGGCAAAGTTTGGTGCAGCGCCCGCCGGTCAAGACAATGGATGGGCTATGGCTGCCCCACGAAAAAGACGCCGTGATGAGCTTTCTCGGCCTGGCGATGGTCGGCAGCCCAAAGAAAATACGCGCCAACTTGAAAATGCTGGTTGAGCAAACACAGGCTGACGAACTGATTTTTACCTGCGACTTGTATGAACACGCTGACCGCATTCATTCCTATGAATTGCTGGCACAGGTGATGAAGCAGGATTAACGCAAAAACTGTAGCAGCCCGCTTGCTCGCGCTATTGGCGAGTCGGTGTTTCAGGTGAGCTGTGCGGGTGCTCTGGCGAGCAAGCTCACTTCTACACAGTGATGAAATAAAAAGCCGACCCTTGGGTCGGCTTTGTCGTCTTCGGGGTGGTTAGCCGCGCTTGTAGACGATTTCTTTGGTGCCACCTTCGCAACTGCCCACGACTTTACCGTCTGCCGAGGCGCCTTTGTCGACGACTGTCAGCGAATACTGCGGGACACCGTTGGCTTCAATCTTTGCGGCGATTTCGCCTTTTAGCTCTTCGCAAGGCTTGCCCGCTGCGAACGCTGTGCCCGCCAAGCTCAGCAAACCTACAGCTAATAAAATCTTTTTCATCGGTCAAATCCCCAGATCAAAACAAAAGGGTGCGACGCGCTTACGCAGCATCGCACCCAGACGGTGTAGCGGACTTTATGGCAAACGGCCAGCCCGTAAGTTCAAAAGGTTTGTATCAATCAGCTGCTGGCGATGCGGAAACCGACCTTCAGAGTCACTTGGTAGTGCGCCACTTTGCCGTCCTTGATGTGGCCACGGGTGTCGATAACCTCGAACCACTCAAGGTGCTTGATGCTTTTATTGGCCTCAGCCAGTGCATTACTGATCGCATCTTCTATGCTGCTCGGGGACGAGCCTACCAGTTCGACTTTTTTGTAGGTGTGATGATCAGACATAACATTCTCCTTTGTCGTAAATCAAAGCCTAGCAGCGAATCTGCTGAATACTTCGTGATCGATTTAAAAGGAAAAGTTCAGGTTTTCTGCACTTTCTGAAATCACTGGAGTCGGAGTTAACACGTACCTCACTCATCAATGCAGGAGAGCCCTAATGGCTAGCAATTCTTTACGTAAAGCCTCATTGCAAAGCATGGAAGCTGAGATCGAGAGCCTGCTCAAGTCTCTGGAAAGCCTGAAGGACGACGCGTCTGACGAGTCCAAAAAGACCCTCAAGGCACTTAAAGGCAACGCTGAAAATGCACTCAAGCATTCCCGTCATCTGCTCAGCGACGCCTATGAAGAAGTGAAGGACAAAACCCGCGAAACGGCCATCGCCACCCGCGAATATGCTCAAGAGCACCCATACGCCACGGCGGGTGTTGCCATCGGCGCGCTGGGTTTGCTGGCGGCATACCTGATGTGCAAACGCGGTAACTAAACCGCGTTACGCGCAAGCTCAGCCTTGAGCCACTGCGCCAGTTGCCGGGCGCGCCCATCTGCGGCGCGCTTGGGCAACCACAACGCCAGCTGCGCCGGCGTTTCGTTAAAGCCCCACGGTGCAATCAAGCGCCCTGCTCGCAGGTCCTCAGCCACTAATGGCTCGGGGGCAATCGCTACACCCAGCCCCGCCACAGCCGCTTCAAGCAAGTAATACAAATGCTCAAAACCTTGCCCGTATTTCAAATCCTTGGGTTCGATAGCGTTTTGCTGCGCCCAACTGGGCCATGCCTGGGGCCGCGAAGTGGTGTGCAATAACGGCTCGTGCACCAAGGCAGTTGCAGGGGCTTGTGACAATTGTGCATAGCGCGCGTAACGCGGGCTCAGCACCGGGCCAATTCGCTCGCTCGCCAACTCATACACCTGCATATCAGCCGGCCAAGGTGGCTCGGCAAACACCAGCAACGCGTCTAGCCCGGGTCGGCGAGGGTCAAGATCACCTTCACCCGCCGACAGGTGCAAACGTAAATCTGGCAAATCTGCATTCAATCGGCCTAAACGCGGAATAAACCAGCGCGCCAGCAAACTGCCCGAGCAACCGAGCACAAATGGGGCGTTGTCCTGAGTTTGTGTGATCTCTGCACACACATTACGCAAGCGATCAAAAGCTTCGCTACTGGCATCTCGCAGACGAATCCCCGCCTCGGTAAGCCTCAAGCCCCGGCCTTCCTTGACGAACAGGCTCACTCCCAAGTGTTCTTCAAGCACTTTAAGTTGCCGGCTTACGGCGCTGTGAGTGACGTTTAGCTGCTCAGCCGCCTGGCTGACGCTGTTCAGGCGTGCAGTGGCTTCAAAGGCGCGCAAGGCATTTAAGGGAGGAAGGTCGCGGCTCATGGTATCTGTGAGTTTTCCTGACAGGTTGCGGCGATCTTATCGGTTTTCATCTGTAACTGTCGCGGGTAAAGTCAGGCCCATCGACCTTCGTACCTCTTTATCTGGAGCGTCACATGACTCAATCAACTTTGCGCAACGGCCCAGACGCCAATGGCCTGTTCGGCTCATTTGGCGGCCGCTACGTCGCAGAAACCCTGATGCCGCTGATCCTTGATCTGGACCGCGAGTATGAGCTGGCCAAAAAAGACCCTGAGTTCATCAAAGAACTGGCCTACTTCCAGCGCGACTATGTGGGCCGCCCAAGCCCGCTGTATTTCGCTGAGCGCCTGACCGAGTTCTGTGGCGGCGCCAAAATTTACCTCAAGCGCGAAGAGCTGAACCACACCGGCGCGCACAAGATCAATAACTGCATTGGCCAGATCCTGCTGGCGCGTCGCATGGGTAAAAAACGCATCATTGCCGAGACGGGCGCAGGCATGCACGGCGTGGCCACAGCCACTGTGGCAGCCCGCTTTGGTCTGCAATGCGTGATCTACATGGGCACCACCGACATCGAACGCCAGCAGGCCAACGTATTTCGCATGAAGTTGCTGGGGGCAGAAGTCATCCCGGTAGTGGCGGGCACCGGCACCCTCAAAGATGCGATGAACGAAGCCCTGCGTGATTGGGTGACCAACGTCGACAGCACCTTTTACCTGATCGGCACTGTGGCAGGCCCGCACCCTTACCCGGCGATGGTGCGCGACTTCCAGGCCGTGATCGGCAAAGAAACCCGCGACCAGATGCAGGCTCAAGAAGGCCGTCTGCCAGACAGCCTGGTCGCGTGCATTGGGGGTGGCTCCAACGCGATGGGCCTGTTCCACCCGTTTTTGGATGACACCAGCGTTGAAATCATCGGCGTGGAAGCTGCCGGTTATGGCATCGAAACCGGCAAGCACGCGGCCAGCCTCAATGGCGGCGAGCCGGGCGTGCTGCACGGCAACCGGACCTTCCTGCTGCAAGACGACGATGGCCAGATCATCGACGCGCACTCAATTTCTGCGGGGCTGGACTACCCAGGCATCGGCCCTGAACATGCGTGGTTGCATGATATCCGCCGCGTCGAATACACCTCGGTGACTGACGCCCAAGCACTGGATGCGTTCCACAAGTGCTGCCGTCTTGAAGGCATCATCCCGGCACTTGAAAGCGCCCATGCGCTGGCCGAAGTGTTCAAGCGTGCACCGACCCTGCCCGCCGATCACCTGATGGTGGTCAACCTGTCTGGCCGAGGCGACAAAGACATGCAAACCGTGATGCACCACATGGAACAGTCTCAACAAGAGCACTCCCAGCAGGAGAAACACTGATGAGCCGCCTGCAAACGCGCTTTGCCGAACTCAAAGAACAAAACCGCGCCGCACTGGTGACGTTTGTAACCGCCGGTGACCCGGATTACGACACTTCGCTGGCCATCCTGAAAGGCCTGCCAGCCGCAGGCGCAGACGTGATCGAACTGGGCATGCCCTTCACCGATCCAATGGCGGATGGCCCCGCCATTCAGTTGGCCAATATTCGGGCGCTGGGCGCCAAACAAAATCTGGCAAAAACCCTGCAAATGGTTCGCGAATTCCGCGAAGGCAACAGCGACACGCCGCTGGTGCTGATGGGTTATTTCAATCCGATTCACCACTACGGTGTGCCTAAGTTTATTGCTGACGCCAAAGCGGCAGGCGTAGACGGCATGATCGTGGTCGACATGCCACCGGAGCACAACAGCGAGCTGTGCGACCCGGCACAAGCGGCAGGCTTAGACTTCATTCGCCTGACCACGCCGACCACCGATGATGCGCGCCTGCCTAAAGTGCTGACCGGCAGCTCGGGCTTTGTGTATTACGTGTCGGTGGCGGGTGTAACGGGTGCAGGTTCTGCGACCACAGAACAAGTGAGCGAAGCCATTGCGCGCCTGCGACGTCACACTGATTTACCGATCAGCGTGGGCTTTGGCATTCGTACCCCGGAGCAGGCAGCGGCGATTGCACGCTTGGCAGATGGCGTCGTGGTAGGTTCGGCGTTAATCGACAAAATCGAAAATGCAGCCACACCGGATCAAGCGGTAGATGGCGTATTAAGCTTGTGCGCAGCCTTGGCCGAAGGGGTGCGTAAAGCGCGTCAGAGCTAACACCCTAACCTGAAGGAACGAGCCTGCTCGCGATGAAAACACCTCGGTTTATTTGAAACACCGACGTGTTGCCATCGCGAGCAAGCTGACGCTTACAAAAAACTATTTTTGCGTCCCGTCATCGTGTTGCAAGTTGGCTTGGGTCAAGTTGCAGCCCGCAGGCACGCTGCGAGTCAGCCACACGTTGCCGCCAATGGTTGAACCCTTGCCAATGGTGATGCGCCCCAAAATCGTGGCACCGGCATAAATCACCACGTCGTCCTCCACAATCGGGTGGCGCGGATGACCTTTTTGCAATTGCCCCGATTCGTCGGCCGGGAAGCGTTTGGCTCCCAACGTCACCGCCTGATAAATACGCACACGTTCGCCGATGATCGCGGTTTCGCCGATCACCACGCCTGTTCCGTGGTCGATAAAAAAGCTGCGGCCAATCTGAGCGCCGGGATGGATGTCGATGCCAGTGGCCGAATGGGCAATCTCTGCGCTGATACGCGCCAGCAGCGGTAAGCCTGCGCGATACAAGTGATGCGCCAGTCGGTGGTGAATCACCGCCAAAATCCCCGGATAGCACAGCAACACTTCATCAACACTGCGCGCAGCCGGATCGCCGTGATAGGCCGCCAATACGTCAGTGTCCAAAATGCTGCGCAAGCCGGGTAAGGCCAGCGCAAAATCCTGAATCAACAACGTCGCCGTTGCGCCAACACCCTCATCAGGCTCGCCGCTTTGACGTGCCGCGTAACGCAACTCCAGCTTGGCTTGGGCCAACAGGGCATTGAGCGCCACATCGAGGGTGTGCCCGACGTAGAAGTCTTCGCTCTCTTCGCGCAGGTCTACAGGCCCCAAACGCATCGGGAACAATGCGCCGCACAGCGCTTCTAGGATTTCGGCCATCGCGGCCCGGGATGGCAGCTCGCGCCCACCGAGTTCGCCGCTGACTCGACCATTTTGCGTACGCCACTGGTTTCGCGCCGTTCGCAGCTGGCTGACGATGGTTTGCAACTGCCAAGGATTGGAACGTTCGCTCACGATGAATACTCCGCAGGCCAGCGGCTGGGTTAACCGGCCGCAAATGGCAGTGATTTTACGCCATCAAAAGCGGTCGGACTCGTCCAATTACTGATTAAGGCCGACGCTGACGGTATAACCGCCAACTCAGGGCAACAATCACCAGCAATGCCAACGCGCCCAACACCACTGCACTCAAACCGTTGTAACTGAAAAAGGGCTTCTCGATCCGCACATAACCGGGTTCGGTAAACAGTTGGCGCAGTGCTGTATTGGCCTGCTCCAAGCTCACAGCCTGCAAGCGTTTGGTCGGGTCAGCAAAACGCCCTTCGTCGTAATCCGCCAGTGCGCTCCAGTAATAATCAGCCAGCGCGCTGTTGCCCTGCACGGCCCACGCCTGACGTGCGATGGCAGCGCTCTTGAGCCGAGCAAAAACCTGCGGGTCTAACCCATCCTTAAGCAGTTGCGCCTTCATGCGCTCAATGACTTGCCGCGCCTGGGGCACATCATCGTGTTCAAGGTCAGCGTTAAGGCTTAAAAAGCCAACGCCGCCAAACACTTCTCGCTCTGCCCAAGGCCCGTAGGACAACCCATGCTTGAGCCTAAGCTCGCTGTACAGCGACCACTCCAGATAATCCTTGAGCAAATCCCAAGTTTCATCGCTTTGGCCTTCAATCACAGGTTCTGGCAGCAGCCAATGCAACTTGGCGGTATTACCCACCACGCCCCTAATCAGCTCACGTTCGGTATCAGCCTTGCTTTCGATGGCGGGCAACGGCAAGTGCTCGCTGGGCTCCACGGGCTCAAGGGAGCCATAGGTGCGCTCCAGATACGCGGGCAACAAACGATCCAATTCCCCGACGACAATCAAGGTCATGTTATTGGGCGCATACCAATGTTCTCGCACGGCTTCTAGTTGCTGACGGGTCAGGTTATGTACTTCGGCGCGCTCGGCACACTTAAGGCCCAGCTCAACCGCCAGTTGATTACTGGCGCTGTGGCCCAAGTCCTGACGATCCAACCAGCGTTGCAAGTGCGAATAATGGCCGCCATCTTCGCGCTCAACCACTTTCTTAGCCTCGGCAATGCGCTGATCGGTCAGTTGGCTTTGGGTGATAAGGCTGAGCAGCAGGTCGAGGATCTTGCGCTGATTTTTAGCGGGGGCTTCGATCACAAAGGTGGTGTCGGCATGGCTGGTAAACGCGTTCCACTCGCCACCCATTGCCTGCATGCGCTCTTCCAGCCCGCCTTCACCGCTGTCGTCGATGCCGCTGAACAACAAATGCTCCAGCAAATGGGGCAACTGTTGATCGGCGCAGCTGAAGTCATCCAGCCCTACACCCACCACCAAGCGAATTGCCACATGCCCGCGCTCGCTGCCCGGTTTGAGGATCAATTGCAGCCCATTGGGCAGTTGATAACCTTCAACGCTGTAACGATCAAGGGCAAAGCTTTGAACGGCGCCCAGCAACAGGCAGATGAACAACAGGCAACGCATAAAAAATCCCTGAATCCGTATGGGGAGCGTGGAGCAGTCTGTGCAGGTTAGTCGCTGCATAAGGACTGACAACTCCCCAGCGGGCAACGTTCAAGGCGAATGTGTGGTGTCGGCTGTTTCATCAGGTTCAAGTACGCCAGTTTCAGAGGTTTCGAGGACTACATAAGCGCTGCCACAAAACAGTGAGTTGAGGCGTTGCATGTCGGCAATCAGTTCCAGGTGCATTGAGCTGGTTTCGATGCTTTGGGTGATCTTGCGCTGCAAACGACTGACATGGGCATGGGCCAAGCGCCGCTCCTGAGCGCGAAAACGACGTTTTTCGCGTAGTAATTGGCGCGCGCTTTGTGGGTCGGAACTGAGAAATACCGTCAGACCAAGTCGCAGGTTGTCGATCAACTGGCTTTGCAGGCCCACTAACTCCTCCAACCCCACGTCGGAAAAAGAGCGCCGCTGCGACGTTTTTTGCTGCTGCACTTTACGCAGCATGCGTTCGATCAAGTCGCTGGCGAGTTTGAGGTTGATGGCCAGCTCAATGATTTCAGCCCAGCGTCGGCTGTCCTGTTCGCTCAAGTCTTCACGGGGCATTTGTGCCAGATAGAGTTTGACCGCGCTGTACAGCACCTCAACGTCATCGCCCAAGGTGCGCATTTGTTGGGTGATGGCTGTTTGTTTGCCGCGTAACACGTCGAGCATGTTCACCAGCATGTTGTCGATCAAGTCGCCAATGCGCAGGGTTTCACGCACGGCATTGGCCAGCGCCAAGCTGGGCGTTTCGAGCGCTGTAGGGTCTAGATGGCGCGGTTTTACTGTGCCGTTGGCGGGTTCGCGATCAGGCAATAACCAGGCGCAGATCCGCGCCATTGGGCCTACGGTGGGCAGCATCAAAAAGCAGCGGATGGTGTTGTAGAGCAGGTGAAAACCGATCACCAACTCTTGCGCGCTATAGCTGAGCGTGTCCATCCAGGTCACCAACGGGGTGAGCACAGGAATGATCAGCAGCAAGCCAATGAGTTTGTACAGCAAGCTGCCCAGCGCTACTTGCCGCCCGGCTGCGTTTTGCATGCTGGTGCTCAAGAACGCCAATACGCCACTGCCGATGTTGGCACCAATCACCAAACCAATGGCCACCGGCAAACTGATGACGCCCGCTCCGGCAAGCGTTGCCGTTAGCAGCACAGCGGCAAGGCTTGAATAAGACACCATCGCGAAGAGCGCGCCGATTAAAGCATCGAGCAGAATGTCGCCGGTCAGCGAGGCAAAAATAACCTTCACGCCTTGGGCGTGGGTGATGGGCGCCGCAGCTTCGACAATCAGCTGCAACGCCAAAATAATCAGGCCCAAACCAATACCCACTCGGCCTAACTGCCCGGCACGGGTTTGCTTGCGCGACAGAAAGAAGATCACACCCAAAAAGATCAGCAGCGGCGACAACCACGACAGGTCAAACGTGAGCACTCGCGCCATTAAGGCGGTCCCCACATCGGCGCCGAGCATGGTGGCCAATGCCGGGGTGAGCGCCATCAGCCCTTGGCCCACAAACGAGGTAACCAGCATGGCCGTGGCGTTACTGCTTTGCACCATCGAGGTGACCACGATACCGGCGACAAAGGCCAGCATGCGCTTGGAGACGTTCTGCCCAATCACATGACGCAGGTTTGAGCCATAGACCCGCAAAATGCCGGTCCGAACAATGTGCGTGCCCCAGATCAGCAAGGCCACAGCAGAAAGCAGATTAAGCAGGGTCAGCATGCGGGCTCCCTGTGTGATGGATGCCCACGTGGGCTAGATCAAAAGAGCTGCGAGCCTTTTCTACAGGTACTTCATAAGCTGTAGTCGGCTATTGAGCAGTGCGCCAGCATCGCATAGCTGGCGCAGTGTTGAAACATTTCAGAAACATCTACCCGATCACTCAGCTGTAGGAGCGGGCTTGCTCGCGATACGGTGTTCATTCTTTACCGTGTTGAAACCATCGAGAGCAAGCTCACTCCTACACCCTCTCTGCTGTGATTTAGAGCGTGCTGAACAGTGGGAATGTGCCCAGTAGCAACGCCGCCACCAAGATGCACACGCACACCAACACAGCCCATTTGAGGGTGAAGCGCTGGTGATCGCCGAACTCAATACCGGCCAACGCCACCAGCAAGTAGGTCGATGGCACCAGCGGGCTGAGCAAATGCACCGGCTGACCAACAATGGAAGCACGAGCCATTTCGGCAGCCGTGATGCCGTAGTGGCTGGCCGCCTCTGCCAATACCGGCAGTACGCCGTAGTAGAAGGCGTCGTTGGACATGAAGAAGGTAAAGAGCATGCTCACCAACGCGGTGATCACGGCCAAGTAGGGCCCCAGCTCAGGCGGGATTACAGCCAGTAAGCTTTTGGACATGGCATCGACCATGCCAGTGCCCGACAGGATGCCGGTGAAAATCCCGGCAGCGAAAATCAGCCCTACCACCGCCAATACGCTGCCCGAATGGGCGGCAACACGGTCTTTTTGCTGCTGCAGACACGGGTAGTTAACGATCATTGCAATGCTGAACGCGACCATGAACAGCACCGGCAATGGCAGCAGGCCCGCAATCAGCGCAACCATCAACGCCAACGTCAGCGCGCCGTTGAACCAGATCAGTTTAGGGCGGCGGGCATCAGGGTATTGCGACACGCTGATTTCGCTGTGATCGATTTCATCACCTTGCAAATGCAGCTCACCCAAGCGCGCTCGTTCGCGCAGACCATAGAACCAGGCGATGGCCAGAATGGCGACGCAACCTGCCAGCATGGCCGGGATCATGGGCACGAAGATATCGGAAGGGTCGACATGCAAGGCGCTGGCGGCGCGGGCAGTCGGGCCGCCCCACGGCGTCATGTTCATCACACCGCCCGCCAGAATGATCAGCCCCGCCATGATGCGCGGGCTCATGCCGATGCGGCTGTAGAGCGGCAGCATGGCGGCAACGCAAATCATGTAAGTGGTCGCGCCGTCGCCATCCAGAGACACCACTAACGCCAGCACGGCAGTACCGACTGCAATCTTCAGCGGGTCGCCTTTAACCAACTTGAGGATCTTACGCACGGCCGGGTCAAACAGGCCCGAGTCGATCATCAGCGCGAAATAGAGAATGGCAAACATCAGCATCACACCCGTGGGGGCGAGCTTGGTGATGCCCTCGAGCATCATTGGGCCGATTTTTGGCGCGAAACCGCCGAAGACCGCAAACAGGATAGGCACCAGAATCAAGGCAATCAGTGCCGATAGGCGCTTGGTCATGATCAAGTACATGAACGTAATGACCATGGCAAAGCCAAGGAAGGTCAGCATAAAAAATCACCATTGTTATTGTTGTTAATTGGGCGCTAACAGCGTGTTGCACAACTGTTCAGGCCAGCCGGTCTATTGCCGGTAGTGACGGGATGCTAGTGATGAATTCTTTCAGCCAGCTTTCGGCGGTGAAATATCTGAATACTGTCGCGTAAAAGAGCGAGCTGAATCGATGCAACAACCCGCGCCAGACCACTGGTAGCAGCACTTTCCTGCACGTTGGCTACTGTCTAATCAGAGGCTGGCTGTTGTGTGCCCGCTCTCGTGCGAAGGAAACTCCCTGTGATTTTTTTCAAATCGACCGGCGCGCCACCGCATCGGCGTTCAACCAAGGTGTTGAGCAGGCTGGCCGGCACACTGTTGCTGCTTTATTTCACGTCTGCTGCGGCGTTTCAGGTGTACAGCCATACCGATGCCAATGGCGTGGTGACGTACAGCGAGCGCCCAGCCAAGCCTGCCAAAGTGGTCAGCCCCCAAAAGCGCTGGGTGCCAGACAACCCCGCGCTGGGTTATGTGCCGGGGCAAAGCCTGATCCAAAATCGCCCACGCGCAGCGTTGGCGGCGCCAATCATGCCGTGGGTTGCACAAGGTGAGTTTTACCCTTTCCCGTGGCGAGGTGGGCCGTTCCGCCTGTCACAAGGGCCGGGAGGCTCTTACAGCCATCAGGACATCAGAAGCCGCTACGCGATGGACATTGCCATGCCTGAAGGCACGCCAATCGTGGCGGCACGGGCTGGGCGTGTCATGGACTTTGAGAACAACCAGTTCGGCGCCGGGCCTAATCCTTCGGGCAACTTTGTGCGGGTTTTGCACAGCGATGGCAGCACCGGCGTGTACCTGCATTTGACCCGAGGTTCGGTCAGGGTGAAGGTCGGCCAAATGGTAGGGCTGGGGACGTTGCTGGCGTTGTCCGGTAATACCGGCCACAGCAATGGGCCGCATCTGCACTTTGTGGTGCAGCGCAACTCAGGCGCAGGGTGGGTGTCGGTTCCGTTTCAATTCATGCAACCGCTGCAAAACCAGCCGAACTTTGCGCTCGGCGGGCGTTAGCAGGGTTTCGGTTAACTTGTAGTAGCAGCTGCCGTCGGCAGCTGCTACTCATCATCTTTGGCTCAATCGAGCTTCAAGACTTTGGCCAAGACAATTTTCGGGCCTTTCATCTTTTTGATAATGATGCGCAGGCCTTCAACTTCCAGCAGTTCTTCTTCTTCGGGCACCCGCTTGAGGGTGTCGTAGATCAAGCCCGCAACGGTTTCAGCTTCGACGTGATCCAGATCGACACCCAACAGGCGTTCAATCTTGAACAGTGGCGTATCGCCTCGCACCAGCAGTTTGCCCGGCTGGTACGACAAGATGCCGCGCTCGGCTTTGCGGTGTTCGTCTTGAATGTCGCCTACCAGCACTTCCAGCACGTCTTCCATTGTCAGGTAACCAACCACTTTGCCGTCGGCCTCTTCGACCAACGCAAAGTGCGCGCCACCTTTACGGAACTGCTCCAACAACTGCGACAGCGGCATGTGGCGCGAAACGCGCTCCAGCGGGCGGGTCAGTTCTTCAAGGTTGAACATCTCGGGCAAGTGATCAAGGTCTGCCAGTTCAAGCAGCAGGTCTTTGATGTGCAACAAGCCTACGAAGGTGTTGTGCTCAGCGTCGTACACCGGATAACGGCTGTACTTGTGACGACGGAACAAGGCAAGGATCTCTTTAAGCGGCGCTTTGGAGTCCAGCGTCACGAGGTCTTCGCGGGAGTTGGCCCAGTCGACCACTTCCAGCTCGCCCATTTCAACAGCAGAGGCCAGCACTCGCATGCCTTGGTCGCTCGGGTCTTGACCACGGCTGGAGTGCAGAATCAGTTTGAGTTCTTCACGGCTGTAAGCGTGATCGTGATGCGCGCCGGGTTCACCTTGGCCAGCAACCCGCAAAATAGCGTTGGCGCTGGCGTTAAGCAGGTAAATGGCCGGGTACATGGCCCAGTAAAAGAGGTACAGCGGCACAGCGGTCCAGAGCGACAAAAGCTCGGGTTTGCGGATCGCCCATGACTTGGGGGCCAGCTCGCCGACCACGATGTGCAGGTAAGAAATGATGAAGAAGGCGGCAAAGAACGACACACCTTTGACCACTTCTGCCGACTCAACGCCGATGGCGCTCAGCAGCGGTTCCAGCAAGTGCGCAAACGCAGGTTCACCGACCCAACCCAGACCCAGCGAGGCGAGTGTGATACCTAGCTGACACGCTGACAGGTAAGCGTCGAGTTGGTTGTGAACAGTGCGCAGGATTTGTCCGCGCCAGCCGTTAACTTCTGCGATGGCCTCGACCCGGGTCGAGCGCAGTTTGACCATGGCAAATTCCGCCGCAACGAAGAAGCCGTTGAGCAAAACCAGGATCAGTGCAAAAAGAATCATGCCGAAGTCGGCAAAGAGTGTCGCGAGGGTAAAACCAGGGGAAGGGTCCATGATGGAGTTTTAAGGGTTCCGTTATTTCGAATAGGGATTAAGGTTCAAATACCTGAAAAACAGGCACAGGTCGAGCAATGTACTGGCTGATGCGGCCCTTGCCTAGTAGGCAAAAGCTACAGGGGCTAGTCGGTCAGGCTAGTCAGGGTCATTTTTGCCACCTGAGTGGGAGCGAAATGGCAGGTAAAGGTGCTGCCATGACCCAAAACACTGCTGATTTCCAGCTTCCCGCGGTGACGTAACAGCACATGTTTGACGATGGCCAGCCCAAGCCCGGTGCCGCCGGTACTGGCGTTACGGCTGGAGTCCACGCGGTAGAAGCGCTCAGTCAGACGCGGCAAATGCTTGTTGTCGATGCCCACGCCCGAGTCCTGCACGCTCAAGTGCGCGCCTGACGCATCGGCCCACCAACGAATGCGAATACTGCCGCCATCGGGCGTGTATTTAACGGCGTTGAACACCAGATTGGAAAACGCACTGCGCAACTCGGCCTCACTGCCCTTGAGCGCAGCCTCGGCTTCAACGTCCAGCGTGATGGTTTGGTTGCGCTGGCCAGACAACGCCTGTGCATCGCCCTTGATTGAGCGCAACAAGGTATCCACAGCCACGGGCTGGTTGTCTGAGGGATAGTCCGTTGCTTCAAGCTTGGCCAGTAGCAACAGGTCGTTGAGCAAGGTTTGCATGCGCTCGCCTTGTTGCTGCATTTGCGACAACGGCCTCTTCCAGCGCGGGTTCACGTCGTCAACGTTGTCGAGCAGGGTTTCTAGATAACCGCAGATCACTGTCAGCGGCGTGCGCAACTCGTGGGAGACGTTGGCGATGAAGTCTTTGCGCATTTGCTCCAATTGATGCAGGCGCGTGACGTCCCGCACCAGCATCAGGTGTTCGTTGTTGCCGTAGCGGGTGATGTAGAGCTGGATGCGCAGGTGATCGTTAACCGGGGACGGAATATCCAGCGGTTCGGCGTAGTTACCGTTTTCGAAGTATTCCTTGAAGCGCGGGTGACGCACCAAGTTGCTGACTGGCTGGCCGCTGTCTTGAGGTGTTTTGAGCCCCAGCAAGGTCTCTGCGGCGCGGTTCCACCATTCGAGGTTGCCTTCGCTGTCGAGCATCACCACGGCGTCCTTGAGCGCTGCCGTGGACTCTTGCACGCGATCAATCACCGCTTGCAGGCGACCGCGTACCCGCTGGTCGCGCCGTTGCAGGTGGTAAATACTGTCGAACACTTCGCCCCACAGCCCGTAGCCATCAGGCGGCGCTTCATCGGGTTGGTGATGGCGTAGCCAATCGTGCAGGCGCAACAGTTGCTTAAGTGTCCAGCCCAGATAAAACGCCAGACCAACGGCCAGACTCCAGCCGTAATAGCCGCTGATCAGCCCGATCAACAGGCTGCCGGTGATTAGAAGCAACAAATGACGAATCAGAGTGCCATGCCAGTTTTGATTCACGTCGCGCGGATCCTTGCTTGCCGTTGGATCAAATTAGACCGATATCAGCTTTTGGTGGAAAACCGATAACCGGTGCCGCGCACGGTTTGTACCAGATTCTCGTAAACCTCGCCGAGCGCTTTACGCAGTCGGCGGATGTGAACATCCACGGTGCGCTCTTCAACATAAACATTGCCGCCCCACACTTGGTCGAGCAATTGGCCCCGGGTGTAGGCGCGCTCTTGGTGCGTCATAAAAAACTGTAGCAGGCGATATTCGGTAGGCCCCATTTCAGCGGGCGTGCCGTCAATGGTCACACGGTGGCTGACCGGATCAAGCAGCAAACCACCAATTTCAATCGGCGATTCGGCATCGGCTGGGCCAGCACGTCGTAACACGGCCTTGAGACGAGCGACCAATTCACGCGGGGAAAAAGGCTTGGTGATGTAATCATCCGCCCCCACTTCCAAGCCCTGGATTTTGTTGTCTTCCTCACCCTTGGCCGTGAGCATGATGATCGGGATGTCGGTGGTTAGCTCTTCGCGCTTAAGGCGACGTGCCAACTCGATGCCAGACGTACCGCCCGGCAGCATCCAGTCCAGCAGAATCAGATCGGGTTTGCGGTCCACGATGATTGCGTGGGCGTCTTGGGCATTCTCGGCTTCAAGGCAGTCGTAGCCTGCCATTTCCAGAGCCACGGCGATCATCTCGCGAATCGGCGCCTCGTCATCAACGATCAGAATGCTCCTGCCAACCATGCCGTAATCCTCGTGTCATTAAACTGTCTTGAAGCGCATTAGATAACGGAAATATTGCAGTCGTGTGACAGCCGCAGGCTTCGACGCGCTATGCAGGTTACTGAACTACGCTTTGAGTTCAAATCGTACAAACGCAAAAAGGACGATTCCGATGAGCTACAGCTCTTTTTCCCTGAAGGCACTACTGCTTGGCGCGGTGTTGGCCTTGCCAGGGCTCGCATTCGCCGCCGAACCTGCAATGGTCAAAAATGGCGTACTGGTCGATCACCAAGGCATGACGCTATACACCTTCGCCAAGGATGCGGACGGTAAATCCATGTGCAACGACAAGTGCGCAACCAATTGGCCACCACTGAAAGCAGAAAGCACCGATAAAGGAGTGGGCAAGTGGAGCGTTATCAGTCGCGATGATGAGCAGTTGCAGTGGGCCTATAAAAACAAGCCGCTGTACACCTTCATCATGGATAAGAAGGCCGGTGATAGGACGGGCGATGGCAAAATGGACGGCGCTTGGAAAGTGGCCAAGCCTTAACCGCTTTACCCGTGGTAACTGGCCAAGGCTTCGGTCTTTTAAAGATCAAAAGATCGCAGCCTGCGGCAGCTCCTACGAGTTGAGGACATAAAAAAACCTCGCGCCCTGTACAGAGCGCGAGGTTTTTTATAGTGCTGTCTTAAGCCGCGTTGGGCGACTGCGGACGGCGTACATCGGGTTGTTTCCAGGACTCGGCGGCTGCTTCGTCGATGGCTTGCTGGATGGCCTTTTTACGGTGTTCTTCAGCGCGACGGCTGAAGAACCACACCAAGAAGGTCACCAGCGATACTGCCAGCAAAATCAAGCTGGCCACGGCGTTGATCTCAGGTTTAACCCCCAGACGCACCGCCGAGAACACTTCCATCGGCAAGGTCGTAGAGCCCGGCCCGGACACGAAGCTGGCCAATACCAAGTCATCGAGTGACAAGGCAAAGGACATCATCGCGCCAGCGGCCAATGACGGCGCAATCATGGGAATGGTGATCAAGAAGAATACTTTCCAGGGCTTGGCACCCAAGTCCATAGCGGCTTCTTCGATCGACATGTCCAATTCACGCAACCGCGCTGACACCACCACCGCCACATAGGCGGCACAGAACGTGGTGTGGGCGATCCAGATGGTGACAATGCCTCGCTCTTGCGGCCAGCCAATCATCTGCGCCATCGCCACGAACAGCAGCAACAGCGACAGACCGGTAATCACCTCGGGCATCACCAACGGCGCAGTCACCAAGCCACCAAACAGCGTGCGGCCTTTGAAGTGGCTGATGCGCGTGAGTACAAACGCCGCCAAGGTGCCCAGTGCTACCGCGGCTATCGCCGTGTACAAGGCGATTTCCAGCGAGCGCATCACCGAACCCATCAGTTGGGTGTTGTCCAGCAGGCCCACGTACCACTTCAGCGACCAGCCGCCCCACACCGTCACAAGCTTGGAAGCGTTGAACGAGTAGATCACCAGAATCAGCATCGGCAGGTAGATAAACGCCAACCCCGCGACCAACATAAAGCTTGAGAAACGGAAGCGATTCATATCTTGCCCTCCAGTTCTTTAGCCTGGCTGCGGTTGAACAGAATGATTGGCACGATCAGGATCGCCAGCATTACTACAGCAAGCGCAGACGCTACCGGCCAGTCACGGTTGTTGAAGAACTCTTGCCACAACACTTTACCGATCATCAGGGTTTCTGGGCCGCCCAGCAGTTCTGGGATCACGAACTCGCCCACTACCGGGATAAACACCAGCATGCAGCCGGCGATAATGCCGTTTTTGGACAACGGAACCGTGATTTTCCAGAAGCTGTTGAAAGTGCTAGAACCCAAGTCAGACGCAGCTTCCAGCAGGCTGGTGTCGTGCTTAACCAAGTTGGCGTACAGCGGCAGGATCATAAACGGCAGGTACGAATAAACGATGCCGATATACACCGCGATGTTGGTGTTAAGGATCTGCAACGGTTCGCTGATCCAGCCCATCGACATCAAGAAGCCATTAAGCAGGCCGTTGTTGCTCAGGATGCCCATCCACGCATAAACGCGGATCAGAATCGCCGTCCAGGTCGGCATCATGATCAGCAGCACCAGCACGGTTTGCATCTCTTTGCGCGCATTGGCGATGGCATAAGCCATCGGATAACCGATCAGCAAGCACAGCAGCGTGCTGAAAAAGGCCATCTTCAATGAGCCCAAGTAGGCGGCGATATACAGCTCATCGTCGCCCAACATGGCGTAGTTACCCAGGTTTAGCAGCACCTGAATCTTTTGGTCAACGTAGCTGTAAATCTCGGTATACGGCGGGATCGCGACGTCGGCTTCCGCAAAGCTGATCTTCAATACGATGAAGAACGGCAGCATGAAAAACAAAAACAGCCACAGGAATGGAATCCCGATGACCATATGACGGCCACCGGGGGTTATTCGTTGCAGTCGGCGTTTTAGCTTTCGCATGTTCATGAGCGCAGTACCACGCCGCTGTCGTCTTCCCACCACACGTAAACTTCGTCGTCCCATGTAGGACGGGCGCCGCGACGTTCAGCGTTAGCCACAAACGATTGCACCAGCTTGCCGCTTGGCAGCTCGACGTAGAACACCGAGTGCCCGCCAAGGTAGGCGATGTCGTGTACTTTGCCGCGCGACCAGTTGTATTCGCAGGTCGGCTTCTCGGTAGTGACGAGCATTTTTTCCGGGCGAATGGCGTAGGTGGTGTGCTTATCTTCCACCGACGTGCTGACGCCGTGGCCGACGTAGATGTCGTTCTCCAGCTCCGGGCATTTAATGCGCGCATAGCCTTCGGCATCGTCGACCACTTCACCGTCGAACAAGTTGACGTTGCCGATGAACTCGCACACCAGTCGGCTGACCGGGGTTTCGTAGATGTCGATCGGGCTACCGATTTGGGCGATCCAGCCCAAGTGCATGATCGCAATGCGCTGGGCCATAGTCATGGCCTCTTCCTGATCGTGGGTCACCATGACGCAGGTCACGCCGACACGCTCGATGATCTCAACCAGCTCAAGCTGCATTTGTGAACGCAGCTTTTTGTCCAGGGCGCCCATCGGCTCGTCGAGCAGCAGCAGTTTCGGGCGTTTGGCCAGCGAGCGAGCCAAGGCCACACGCTGACGCTGGCCACCGGACAACTGATGCGGCTTGCGCTTGGCGTACTGGCTCATGTGGACCAGTTTGAGCATCTCGCCCACGCGAGCGTCGATCTCGGCGCTGGACATTTTGTCCTGCTTGAGACCAAAAGCGATGTTCTGCGCCACCGTCATGTGCGGGAACAAGGCGTAAGACTGGAACATCATGTTGATCGGCCGCTCGTAAGGCGGCATGTCAGTGATGTCGACACCATCCAGAAAAATGCGGCCCTCTGTTGGGCGCTCGAAACCGGCGAGCATACGCAGCAAGGTGGATTTGCCCGATCCCGATCCGCCGAGCAAGGCGAAAATTTCGCCTTTGTTGATTTCCAGGGACACATCGTCCACGGCAATCGTCTCGTCGAATTTTTTCGTGACCCGGTCGATTTTGACCAGAACCTGTTTAGGGGTCTGGTCGCCCTCGAGGGCTTTCTTATAGGCGCCGGAGGCAACAGCCATTTACGAAACTCCCAACAAATTTAGCAGCCCGACCTAGATAGTCGGGCCTTGGATAGGTGGTCTTGCGAGCTATTTACCCGTCTTGACCTTGGTCCACGTGCGCGTCATCAGACGTTGCACTTTCGGGGGTAGTTCGGTGGAAACGTAAGTTTTGTCCAGCACCGCCTGGGTTGGGTAAACCGCCTCATCGGTACGTATAGACTCGTCCATCACCTTGTCTGCTGCAGGATTTGGGTTGGCGTAGCCAACGTAATCACTGACCTGAGCGATCACTTCAGGTTTGAGCAGGTAGTTGATGAACGTGTGAGCTTCCTTGACGTTGCCGGAATCCTTGGGGATGGCCAGCATGTCAAACCACAGGGCGCCGCCTTCCTTGGGCACGATGTAGGCGATGTTGACGCCCTTTTTAGCCTCTTCGGCACGCGCCTTGGCTTGGAACACATCACCAGAAAAGCCAATAGCGACACAGATGTTGCCGTTGGCCAGATCAGATATGTATTTGGAAGAATGGAAGTAGGTGACGTACGGGCGAACCGACATCAGTGTTTCTTCAGCTTTTTTGTAGTCTTTCGGGTTGGTGCTATTGGCATCCAGACCCAAGTAGTTGAGTACGGTGGGCAGCATTTCATCAGCCGAATCCAGGAAGGCTACGCCGCAACTTTGCAGCTTCTTCATGTTTTCAGGCTTGAACACCACGTCCCAGGAGTCGATGGAATCGACGCCCAGTACTTCTTTGACCTTGTCGACGTTATAGCCGATGCCGTTAGTGCCCCACAGGTACGGAACGGCATACAGGTTGCCCGGATCGTTTTGCTCAAGACGCTTGAGCAACGCAGGATCAAGGTTGGAATAGTTGGGCATCTGCGACTTGTCGAGCTTTTGGAATGCGCCCGCTTTGATCTGCTTGCCCAGGAAGTGGTTAGACGGCACGACCACGTCATAACCGGTACGTCCGGCCAGCAGTTTGCCTTCAAGTGTTTCATTGGAGTCGAAGACGTCATACACCGGTTTGATGCCAGTGGCTTTCTCGAAATCGACCAGCGTGGTCGGTGCGATGTAGTCCGACCAGTTATAGATGTGCACGGTGGGTGCCGCTTGTACGCTGACGGCAAGCGTCAAACCAGCTCCGACCAGCAAGGTCTTGCGAAACAAAGATATAGACACGTGATGGTCCTCTAAATAGTTGGGCCTGAGTGGCCCGCGTCACACGGCAGCTGAGCCGCCAAACACAAAACCGGCGCGCAACTTACCCTCGATAAACCGACACAGCAAAGTTTTCTGCGATTTATTGCCGTAACACCCTGTTTTGACGCTATTTCAACCAAATTCGGCAGGAGCAAGCGTGTTCGCGATGCAGACGCTCGATCTATCGGAGTCGCCGCCATAACACCTTCGCGAGCGCGCTCGCTCCTACACGGTTTGGGTTATTTACCCGATTTAACTTTGGTCCAGCTGCGGGTCAACAGACGCTGCGTGCCAGCGGGCAAATCGCTGATGGCGTACAACTTGTCTTTTACTTCATCCGACGGGTAAATGGACGGGTCGCCAGAGATGTCTTTATTCACCAATGGTGTGGCAGCCTTGTTACCGTTCGGGAAGCGCACGCTGTTAGTGATTTCAGCCATGATTTCTGGCTGCATCAAGAAGTTCATGTACGCGTAAGCGGCATCAACGTTCTCGGCATCTTTAGGGATGGCGACCATGTCATAGAAGCTGCCAGCACCTTCTTTCGGAATGACGTAGTCCAGCTTGACCTTGCCACCGGCTTCTTTGGCACGCGAGATCGACTGCTCAATGTCACCCGAGTAGCCCACGGCCACGCAGATGTTGCCGTTGGCCAGGTCCGAAATGTACTTGGAGGAGTGGAAGTAACCAATTGAAGGGCGAACCTTCATGAACAAAGCTTCAGCTTCTGCCAGTTGCTTCTTGTCTTGCGTGTTGGTCGGGTAGCCCAAGTAATGCAGTGCCGCCGGAATCATTTCGGTCGGCGAGTCCAGGACGCTTATGCCGCAGCTTTTAAGCTTGGCAGCGTTCTCTGGCTTGAACAGCACGTCCCAGGAATCAATGGTGTCGACACCCAGTGCTGCTTTGACTTTTTCAGGGTTGTAGCCAATGCCGATGGTGCCCCACATGTACGGGAACGCGTATTGGTTGCCTTTATCACTGGCATCGCCCACGGCCTTGAGCAACTGTTCGTCGAGGTTTTTCCAGTTAGGCAGCTTGGACTTGTCCAGCTCCTGATAAACCCCGGCTTTGATCTGCTTGGCCAGAAAGTTGTTGGACGGCACGACAATGTCGTAACCGGACTTGCCCGCTAGCAACTTGGCCTCAAGGGTCTCGTTACTATCGAACACGTCATAAACCACTTTGATACCGGTCTGGTCTTCAAATTTTTTGACGGTTTCAGGTGCGATGTAATCGGACCAGTTATAGATGTGCAGCACTTTATCTGCCGCTTGCGCTGCCCCAGCCATCACACCCATCAAGGACAGGGCGAGAAGAGTTTTGCCAGCTTTCTTAAAACCTGATGCCTTCATCTGTAATGCTCCAATTGTTCTTTTAAACCACCGATTCAGCGACCTGAACTCAGGGTGACTAAAGCCGGCGGCTAGTCTGGCAAGATCAGGGGCAAGCTTTCAAGGGAAGAGCCTTGATTCTTAAGGCTTGGAGCGCAATTACCTACATTAAATGCTTGGTTGTCTTGCGCTCTGAGCCTAGCAGTCAACCTTGCAGTGCTTCCAAGGTCAGATCCAGGCACTTGCGAGCCTTGGTCACCAGCTCATCAATCTCGCTTTTGCTGATCACCAGCGGCGGCGCAATGATCATGGTGTCGCCAACAGCACGCATGATCAGACCGTTATCAAAGCAGAACTGGCGGCAGATCATGCCAACACCTTTGCCTTCATAACGTTTGCGCGTGGCTTTGTCTTGTACCAACTCGATGGCACCCAACAGGCCCACACCGCGCACTTCGCCCACCAACGGGTGATCGTTCAGTTCGCGTAAACGCTTTTGCAAATACGGTGCCGTTTCGGCATGAACCTTCTCGATAATTTTTTCTTCACGCAGGATGCGGATGTTTTCCAGCGCCACGGCAGCCGCTACCGGGTGACCCGAGTAGGTAAACCCGTGGTTGAAATCGCCACCTTCGTTCAGCACAGCAACTACTTCGTCGCGCACGATCAGGCCACCCATCGGGATGTAACCCGAGGTCAGGCCCTTGGCGATGGTCATCATGTCTGGTTTAAGGCCGTAGAAATCGCTACCGAACCACTCACCTGTGCGACCAAAACCACAAATAACTTCGTCAGCCACGAACAAGATGTCGTACTTGGCGAGAATTTCTTTGATGCGCGGCCAGTAGGTGTCTGGCGGGATAATCACACCGCCTGCGCCCTGAATCGGCTCAGCAATAAAAGCACCGACGTTATCAACGCCGATTTCTAGGATTTTTTCTTCTAACTGATTGGCCGCCCAGATACCGAACTCTTCCGGGGACATGTCGCCGCCTTCACCGAACCAGTAAGGCTGCGGGATGTGCGTAATGCCCGGAATCGGCAAGTCGCCCTGTTCGTGCATATACGTCATGCCGCCCAGGCTGGCGCCCGCCACGGTCGAGCCGTGGTAGCCGTTTTTGCGGCTGATGATGACTTTCTTGTTCGGTTGGCCCTTGATCGCCCAGTAGTGGCGAACCATGCGCAGCATGGTGTCGTTGCCTTCAGAACCGGAACCGGTGAAGAACACATGGTTCATGCCTTCAGGAGCAACCTCGGCAATAACCTTGGACAGCTCAAGCACAGGCGGGTGAGCGGTCATGAAAAACAGGTTGTAATAAGGCAGTTCACGCATTTGCTTGCTGGCAGCATCGGCCAGCTCGTCACGGCCATAACCAATGGCTACACACCACAGGCCCGCCATGCCGTCGAGAATCTTGTTCCCTTCGCTGTCCCACAGGTACACGCCTTTGGCGGTAGTGATGATGCGCGGGCCGACTTCTTTCAGTTGTTTAAAGTCACTGAAGGGCGCCAGGTGGTGATCGTTACTCAGATTTTGCCAAGCGAGTGTTTGCGGGTTCTTGTTAGTCATACAGCTCTCCTTTTTCAGTGTGGGTGCTGCGCCTTCCCGGCGCAGCGTTCCCAATGTCAGACGGGCGTGTCAGACGGCGAACAGCAGGAATTCCCGCTCCCACGAACTGATGACGCGCTTGAAGTTTTCATGCTCAGCACGTTTGACCGCTACGTAACCGGCAATGAACTTGGTACCCAGGTACTTCTCGATGGTCTTGCTGTTTTCCATCCGCTCCAATGCGTCTTCAATGGTCAACGGCAAGCGCAAGTTACGACGCTCATACCCACGCCCCACAACAGGCGCGCTTGGGTTGATGCTTTCGACCATGCCGATGTAGCCACACAACAAGCTGGCAGCAATGGCCAGATACGGGTTGGCGTCGGCCCCCGGCAAGCGGTTTTCAACCCGACGGTTTTGCGGGCCGGCATCCGGCACACGCAGACCCACGGTGCGGTTTTCTTCGCCCCACTCCACGTTCACCGGTGCCGAGGTGTCTGGCAAGAAGCGGCGGAACGAGTTCACGTTCGGCGCAAACAATGGCAGCAGTTCAGGGATGAACTTCTGCAAGCCACCGATGTGGTTGAGGAACAGCTGGCTCATGGTGCCGTCTTCATTAGAGAAGACGTTTTTGCCGGTGTTGATATCGATGATGCTCTGGTGCAAGTGCATGGCGCTGCCCGGCTCGCCGGTCATGGGCTTGGCCATAAAGGTCGCAGCGACGTCATGCTTGAGTGCGGCTTCACGCATGGTGCGCTTGAACACCAGAATCTGGTCGGCCAGCGACAGCGCGTCGCCGTGACGGAAGTTGATTTCCATCTGTGCCGTGCCGTCTTCGTGAATCAACGTGTCCAGATCCAGTTCTTGCAGTTCGCACCAGTCGTAAACGTCTTCGAACAACGGGTCGAATTCGTTGGCCGCTTCAATAGAGAAGGACTGACGGCCTGTTTCTGGACGCCCGGAGCGCCCAACAGGCGGCTGCAACGGGTAGTCAGGATCGTCGCTGCGCTTGGTCAGGTAAAACTCCATTTCTGGCGCCACAATCGGCTGCCAGCCGTGGTCGGCATAGAGTTTGAGTACCTTTTTAAGCACGTTACGCGGCGACAACTCAATGGGGTTGCCCTGCTTGTCGTAGGTGTCGTGAATCACCTGTGCTGTGGGCTCAATGGCCCAAGGTACGAGAAATACTGCGTTCTCGTCGGGGCGGCACACCATGTCGATGTCAGCCGGATCGAGGAGTTCGTAATAGATGTCGTCTTCGACGTAGTCGCCCGTAACGGTTTGCAGCAATACGCTCTCGGGCAGGCGCATGCCTTTTTCGGCAATGAACTTGTTGGTCGGCGAAATCTTACCGCGAGTAATCCCGGTGAGGTCGGCGATCATGCATTCGACTTCTGTGATCTTGTGGTCTTTCAACCAATCGGTGAGCTGGTCGAGGTTGTTACTCATAAATGCCTCTGGGCTGAGTGTCCTGACTTGAATAAGTCAGGCGTTTACTGACGCATCGGCGTCGCGTTGTGTTGCACGCTTTCTACAGGCATCGCCAAATGCCTGAAAGATAGCGAGGTAAATCGGGTTAGAGCTTACCTGCCATTCGGGGTGCCACTGAACAGCTAAAGCAAAAGCCTTGCCGCCTTCAACCGACACGGCTTCGACCAAGCCGTCTGGTGCAGTGGCTTCTACCCGCAGGCAAGGAGCTACGCGTTCAATACCTTGGGTATGAATCGAGTTGACCTCGAACTCTGCGGGCAAGCCCAAACCGGCCAATACACCGCCAGGTTGAACGTGCATGGCATGGCTGGGCGCGTACTGCACCTCAACAGGCGCACTCGGGTCTTCGCGATGCTCTATAAAGCCTTCGACTTCGTGCAGTTTCTGGTGAAGTGAGCCACCGAGGGCTACATTCAACTCTTGAAAGCCGCGGCAAATACCGAGCACCGGAACGCCCGCTGCCAATGCCGCACGAATCAAGGGGAGTGTAGTGCGATCACGGTCAGGATCATGCAGCGTGCCGGGCGCGCTGGCAGGGCCGTGATAGAGATGAGGTTCAATATTGGAAGGAGACCCGGTAAATAGCAGGCCATCCAGACCGTTAAGAATATCGGTCGGATCAATCAGTTCCGCCAATGACGGAAGGATCAAAGGCAAGCCTTTGGCTGCCACCGCGACTGCTCGCACGTACTTATCGCCAGTGATGTGATAAGGATGCAAACCGATCTGCTTGGTGCAGGCGGTAACGCCGATTAACGGCAGGCGTGACATGTAACACCCCGGTATTATTGCTGTTATGGGTTTTAATCGAGCTTAGCCTTGTTCATTTTTTTACACAACACCCCCGTAAAAAATACAATACGGCCCGCTTTAGCCTGCGGGCGGCAAGGTTTTCAAAAGACAAAAGGCGCCCTAAAAAGGCTCAAAAATGGCCTTTAAGCGCTTTTTAAGGGCAAAAAATAGGCTGCTTGACTTCGGTATGCCGTTCGGGTTGACTGAAACCCGTAGCGCTCAATGATTGATATTTTTAACAACAAAGGTGTTGCATCATGTCGGTACCCCCGCGTGCCGTTCAGCTGAATGAAGCGAACGCGTTCCTTAAGGAACATCCTGAGGTTCTGTACGTTGACCTTCTAATTGCGGATATGAATGGTGTAGTGCGCGGTAAGCGCATTGAACGCACCAGCCTCCACAAGGTTTACGAGAAAGGCATCAACCTGCCAGCCTCTTTATTTGCTCTGGACATCAATGGCTCAACGGTGGAAAGCACCGGTCTGGGTCTGGATATCGGTGACGCAGACCGAATCTGTTATCCAATCCCTGACACCCTGTGCAACGAGCCTTGGCAAAAGCGCCCAACCGCGCAACTGCTAATGACCATGCACGAACTCGAAGGTGAACCTTTCTTCGCCGATCCGCGCGAAGTGCTGCGTCAAGTTGTTACCAAGTTTGACGATATGGGCCTGACCATCTGCGCCGCTTTCGAACTTGAGTTCTACCTGATCGACCAGGAGAACGTGAACGGCCGCCCACAACCTCCACGCTCGCCGATCTCTGGCAAACGCCCGCATTCGACTCAGGTTTACCTGATCGACGATCTCGACGAATACGTCGACTGCCTCCAGGACATTCTGGAAGGTGCGAAAGAGCAAGGCATCCCGGCTGACGCCATCGTTAAAGAAAGTGCCCCGGCGCAGTTCGAAGTGAACCTGCACCACGTTGCCGACCCGATTAAGGCCTGCGACTACGCGGTACTGCTTAAACGCCTGATCAAAAACATCGCCTACGACCATGAGATGGACACCACCTTCATGGCCAAGCCTTATCCGGGCCAGGCGGGCAACGGGTTACACGTACATATTTCGATTCTGGACAAAGAAGGCAAAAACATTTTTGCCAGCGAGGATCCCGAGCAGAACGCCGCATTGCGTCACGCGATCGGCGGTGTGCTGGAGACCCTACCGGCGCAAATGGCGTTCCTTTGCCCTAACGTCAACTCGTACCGCCGTTTCGGCGCACAGTTCTACGTGCCGAACTCGCCGTGCTGGGGTCTGGACAACCGAACGGTCGCCTTGCGCGTACCGACCGGCTCAGCTGACTCCGTGCGTCTGGAACACCGGGTTGCTGGCGCTGATGCCAACCCGTACTTGTTGATGGCTTCGGTTCTGGCGGGCGTTCACCACGGCCTGACCAACAAGATCGAGCCTCCACCGCCCGTAGAAGGCAACTCCTACGAGCAACACGAGCAAAGCCTGCCTAACAACCTGCGTGATGCACTGCGTGAGTTGGATGACAGCGAAGTCATGGCCAAATATATCGACCCGAAATACATCGATATTTTTGTCGCCTGTAAAGAGAGCGAGCTGGAAGAGTTTGAACACTCCATCTCCGACCTCGAATACAACTGGTATCTGCATACTGTGTAAGCAATAACCGTTGTACAAAAACGCCGCAGGCCCAATGCCTGCGGCGTTTTTTTATGGGTGAGTCACAGCAGAGAAATAATCTGAAATAACTCGCCCATATAAAGAAATGCCTTACATCAAAATGTCGTTCCAGCGCTCAAGATCGCAACCCAATTGACCAACCAACACCCATGCACTCGGTTGTCACTATCGCCCTCTTGTCGCGAAGAACATCACTATGAAGTTTCGTATCAATGCCGCGCTTCTTTGCGTTATCTGTCTGTTAACGAGCCTTCAAACACTTGCAGAGCCTGCCGTCTGGAGTTACGTAGGCCCAACACAAGCAGAGGCGTGGGGTGAACTGGACCCAGATTACGCACTGTGTAGTTCCGGAAAAATGCAATCGCCCATCAATATTGAAATGACGCACAACGCTGAACTGCCCGTACTGGAAATCGATTTCAAGCCCGGGCCTGCAACCGTCAAAAATAATGGCCATACCCTTGAAGTGAAATCGGATGCCGAGGGGCATATCACACTAAAGACCGACTCTACTTCTGATGACTACACATTTGAGCAAATGCACCTGCACACCCCCAGTGAAACGCAAATAAACGGCCAGACCTATCCATTAGCAGGGCATATGCTGTATCGCAATAAAGCGGGCAAACAGGTCGTGGTCGCTACTTTTTTTGAAATGGGTGCCGAAAACAATACGCTGGCGCCTTTGTTGGCTGTATTGCCAAGGCACAAAGATGACGCATTTACGCTCGGGAACCTCGACATTGCCGGCCTGTTTCCTGCTGAGCGTGATTACTATGCCTACGAAGGTTCGCTGACCACCCCGCCTTGCACCGAAGGTATCGAGTGGAAGGTACTGAAAACACCTCTCTCTGTGTCCGAAGAACAATTGATCACTTTTCAATTACTGTTCCCAATGAATGCTCGCCCCGTACAGCCTCTCAATAAGCGCACCATACAGGTCAGTGGCTAACACCTGACCCGACTCGTACAATGCCTGCTGCCCAGCAGGAGACACACATGACGCGTACCGCTACCCCTCGAAAGCCCCGCGCACGCAGTCAAGACCGCATTGATGCAATCCTCGACGCCGCCCGTACCTTGCTGGCAGCCGAAGGCGTCTCCAGCCTCTCGATTTATAGCGTTGCCGAGCGCGCCGATATTCCGCCGTCCTCGGTGTACCACTTTTTTGCGGGTGTTCCCGCCTTGCTTGAAGCGCTAACAGGCGATGTTCACGCAGCATTTCGGGCATGTCTGCAGGCCCACATTGCTCATGAACAATTGAATAGCTGGCGTGACCTGTCGCGCATTGTCGAGCTGCGTATGCTGACGATTTACAGCGACGATGCTGCCGCCCGTCAGCTTATTCTGGCCCAGCACGGCTTGAGCGAAGTGGCCCAGGCCGATCATCAGCACGACCTAGAGCTGGGCCACTTAATGCACGCCTTATTCATGCGTCATTTTGAATTGCCAGTCCTGCCGCAAGACGTCGATGTTTTTGCTCTGGCGATGGAGCTGGGCGACCGCGTGTATGCTCGCTCCATCCAACTGCATGGGCACATCACCCCACGCATGGCCGAAGAAGGTTTACGGGTGTTTGATGCGTACTTGGGGCTGTATTTGCCGCCTTTCTTACCTAAGCGCCAAATACCCTTGCTAGAGGCCTTTTAAGCGACATAGCCAAGTCAGCGTCAGGGCTCAAAGTCTCAAACGTACCCTTCACTAAAACGCTATTCTGTCGAAGATTTTTCCCACACAGAATGCGAACCATCGAATGCCAAACTGGAACCACTACCTAGAGCGCGTCCTTGAGTTAATGAGGCGCTACCCTGGGCTGATTGCACTGTTCGGCTTTTGCTCGGGTGTGGGCAGTTTCATCTTGGTTGATCGCCAGCAAGGCATGGCGCGCTGGATTGCAGTCATCCTGCTGGTGAGTTGGCTGTGGTTGATGCTGGAAAACAGCTTCACCCAGCTCTTCCGTCGCGTGTTCAAACGCGAAATTCCACCCCCTCTGTTGCGCTATGCCACGCAGATGATCCATCAGGAAAGTCTGTTCTTTGTGCTGCCGTTTTTCTTCATCACCACTACTTGGAACAGCGGGCAGTTGGTGTTTACCGGCTTGCTCGGCGCTGCGGCCTTGGTGTCCATCACCGACCCGCTGTATTACAGATGGCTGGCCCCCAAACGCTGGCTTTTTTTAGGGCTGCATACCCTGACCCTGTTTGCCGCCCTGCTGACTGCGCTGCCAATCATTTTCAGCCTGACTACCGCTCAGAGCTACAAACTCGCATTGGGCACAGCCGTGGTGCTGTCCATCCCGAGTTTGGCTGTTAGCCTGCCGCTCAAAACCCTGCGCGGCTGGCTCGTATTGCCACTGATCGTGCTGGCGCTGGGTGGCACTGGTTGGTTACTGCGCTCCTGGGTGCCACCCGCCACGCTGTGGATGACAGAAGTGGCTGTCACCACCCAACTGCAAGACCGCACGCCGGGCGAAAGTATCAAACGAATAAGCGTCAATGAACTGCGCAGCCGTGGTCTGTACGCCTACACCTCGATCAATGCACCACGGGGCCTGAATGAGCGGATTTATCATGTTTGGCAACTCAATGGCCGAGAGGTTGACCGCATTGCGCTGGATATTCACGGGGGCCGCAAAGAAGGCTATCGAGCCTGGACTCACAAGCTAAACTTCCCACCGAACCCAGTTGGGCGCTGGCAAGTGCGGGTGCTCACCGAAGACGGGCAAATGATTGGCGTGCTGCGCTTTCGAGTAACCGACGCAGATCAATCCCCGACACCTGTAACTCAGGCAAACTGATGCACGATTGCGAGACTGTGCTATTACATAAGCTCTGCGTTTAAGCGAACTGAGCTGGGAGCTTACGATCATCACTGCTATGGCTGGCAATGCCCAACTAGACACCACAAGCAATCCGGCTCGGCTGCACATCAGTGGCCAATGGACGCTGGCCCATTACGCACAACTGAAAAAGCTGACCGATCAGCTTGCGGGTCAGTACGACGACCACACTCAAGTCGACCTTGATGAAGTGTCCCGACTCGACACGGCGGGCGCCTCGCTGCTAGTCGAATTGCTGGGCGCCGAGCGCCTCAGCCAACTGGCGGGCACCACCTCCAAACTCCCTGCTGCTGACCAAGCGCTGTTGCAAACGGTCTATTCCTCGATGCGTGACTTCTGCGTGCCGGCCAAAGTGGCCGAGCGCAATATCGGCATCCAACTGCTGAGCCGCATTGGCAGCGCGGTGTACAAGCTGTGGCAAGACACGCTGCAACTGCTGGGTTTTATCGGCCTGATCCTGCAAACCCTGGCCCGCAATGTATTGCGTCCCAAACAGTGGCGCATCACCCCCGTTGTTGCGCATATCGAGCAAATTGGGCTCAACGCCGCCCCCATCGTGGTCTTGCTGACCTTTATGGTGGGCGCCGTCGTGGCATTTTTGGGTGCCACCGTACTGGCCAACTTTGGCGCGGGGATATTTACTGTCGACCTTGTGGCGTTTTCCTTCTTGCGTGAGTTTGGCGTCCTACTCACCGCCATCTTGCTGGCGGGGCGCACGGCCAGTGCTTTTACCGCACAAATTGGCTCGATGAAGGCCAATGAAGAAATTGATGCCATCCGCACCTTGGGTCTCGACCCAATGGACTTGCTAGTGTTGCCGCGGGTGCTTGCCTTATTGATCGCCCTGCCCTTGCTGACCTTTCTGGCCATGATGGCCGGCATTCTCGGTGGCGCTGTGGTGTGCATCGTGTCGCTGGGGATTTCCCCCGATATGTTCATTTCGCTGCTGCACTCTGACATCGGCGTTCAACACTTTTTAGTCGGGATGGTCAAAGCCCCGTTCTTTGCTTTTCTGATTGCCGCGGTCGGTTGCCTTGAAGGCTTCAAAGTCAGCGGCAGCGCCGAGTCCGTGGGTGCTCATACGACCTCAAGCGTGGTGCAATCGATCTTTATCGTGATTGTTCTCGACGCCGTGGCCGCGTTGTTCTTCATGGAGATGGGCTGGTGAGTACGTCACTGAGCAAGACCCGCGACGCGGTGATTGAAGTGCGCGGCCTGTGCAACCGATTTGGCAGTCAAACGGTGCACGAGAATCTCGACCTGGATGTGTATAAAGGCGAGATTTTGGGTGTTGTGGGCGGCTCAGGCACGGGTAAATCCGTGCTGTTGCGCAGCATTGTCGGCCTGCGCCGGCCCACTGAAGGCCAAGTGCGCGTGTTTGGCCAAGACCTGATGAGCCTGCACGAAGCTGAGCGTTCGCTGATTGAACGTCGGTTTGGTGTGTTGTTTCAAAAAGGTGCGCTGTTCTCGTCTCTGACCGTGACGGAAAACATCGCCCTGCCCTTGATTGAACATGCAGGCCTTAGCCGCCTCGACGCCGAGCACCTGGCCTGCGTGAAGCTGGCACTGGCAGGGCTGCCTTTGTCTGCCGCTGATAAGTACCCGTCTTCGTTGTCGGGCGGAATGGTCAAGCGCGCCGCATTGGCCCGAGCGCTAGCCCTGGACCCGGACATCCTGTTTCTCGACGAACCCACTGCCGGGCTTGATCCGATTGGCGCTGCCGCGTTCGATCAACTGATTCTGACCTTGCGCGATGCGCTGGGTCTGAGTGTTTTTCTTGTCACCCACGACCTCGACACGCTGTACACCATCACTGACCGAGTGGCGGTGCTGTCGCAAAAACGGGTATTGGTGGCAGAGCCCATCGCGCAAGTCGAGAACTACGACGACCCGTGGATTCATGAATATTTCCATGGCCCCCGTGGCCGCGCCGCGTATGAAGCGGCAACCCAGCGTAAGGAGCAATGACATGGAAACCCGTGCCCATCATGTATTGATTGGCTTGTTCAGCGTGCTGGTTATTGTCGGCGCCATGCTGTTTGGCCTATGGCTGGCCAAAGCGAGCATGGACAGCACGTTCAAGGATTACGAAGTGGTGTTCAACGAGGCCGTTAGTGGTTTGTCCAAAGGCAGCTCGGTGCAATACAACGGGATCAAGGTCGGTGACGTCATAGAACTGCGTCTGGACGTTAAAGACCCGCGCCGCGTATTGGCTCGCATCCGACTGGCCGCAGGCACTCCGGTCAAAGTCGACACCAAGGCCAAACTCGCACTGACCGGTGTAACAGGCACCTCGATCATTCAACTCAGTGGCGGCGATCCAAATAGCCCACCGCTCAAAGGCAAGGACGGCAAGCTGCCCGTGCTGATCGCTACACCGTCGCCCATCGCCCGGTTGCTGACGGACGGCACCGACATGATGGCTAACGTCAACATGCTGCTGCACAACGCCAATGCCCTGTTTTCGCCCGATAACGTCGAGCGTGTCAGTAAAACGCTGGAAAATCTTGAGCAAACCACCACCGCCATTTCCAGCCAGCGCGGCGACATCAGCCAAACGCTGAAGCAACTGTCGCAGGTTGGCAAACAGGCCAGCAGTGCACTGGAGCAAACCACCACGTTGATGCGCAACGCCAATGGTCTGGTGAGTACCCAAGGCAAACAGATGTTCAGCAGCGCCGAGCAAGCGATGAAGTCGCTGGAACACAGCAGCGCGACGATCAACACCTTGCTCAACAACAATGAAGAATCGCTAAACAGCGGGCTGCAAGGGCTCAATCAACTGGGCCCGGCAGTTAATGAGCTGCGCGAAACCCTCAGTACGTTGCGTTCGATTTCGCGGCGACTGGAAGCAAATCCGAGCGGTTACTTGCTGGGCCGCGAACAGAACAAGGAATTCACGCCATGAGTCGTACTTATCGCTTCGCGGGACCACTTCTTCTGGCCGCCAGCCTGAGCCTGCTCAGTGCGTGTTCGATCCTGCCCAAACCCGAGCAGGTGGATGTGTATTGGCTGCCGTATGCGCAGGCGCCGGTAGCGGCCAATCATGGTGCGCCAGTCACTTGGTCGTTGCGGCTGAACAAGGCAATGGCCAGCAATGCCCTCAACAGCCAAAACATTGCCGTAGTGCCTGAAGGCAACCTGATCAGCAACTACAAAGGCGCACGCTGGAGCGACCCGGCCCCTGTTTTAGTGCGCAATCGCTTGCTCGATGCGTTTTTACAGGATGGCCGAATCAAAGGGCTCAGCACCGACGACAGCAACTTGCAGGCTGATTACGAGTTAGGGGGTGATTTGCTAGCGTTTCAGACCCACTACAACGGCAAAACCCCCGAAGTGCTGATCCAGTACAACGCCCGTCTGGTGCGTAGCAGCGATCAGCGCGTACTTGCGACCCGCCGCTTTGAGGCACGCCAACCGCTCAGCAACCCGCTAGTGCCTGGCGTTGTGGCAGGTTTCGGCCAAGCCACCGACACCCTCATGCCGCAAGTGGTGCAATGGGTGCTGCAACAAGGGCAAGCGCAGCGCTGAAACCAACATTCGAGGTACGGTTAGCCTCAAAACCTGTGGCACACACTTCGTGTAGGAGCTGCCGAAGGCTGCGATCGGCTGCGCAGCAGTCGTAGATCAGACCCTGCGGTGGCTCAGTCACGCACAGCTGCCGGGCTTGCGGACACTACGCGCCCGATCGCAGCCTTCATTACTCGACAGCGACTACAGAGACCCGGTTAGCCTCAAAATCTGTGGCACACACTTCGTGTAGGAGCTGCCGAAGGCTGCGATCGGCTGCGCAGCAGTCGTAGATCAGACCCTGCGGTGGTGCAGTCACACACAGCTGCCGGGCTTGCGGACGCTACGCGCCCGATCTCAGCCTTCATTACTCGACAGTGATTAAAGAGATCGGGTTAGCCGAAGAACCAGTAGCACACGCCAATCGCGGCCACTACGCCGGAAAATTCTGCCAGCAAGGCGCAACCTACGGCATGCCGGGCGCGCTGGATGCCGACAGCACCGAAGTACACCGCCAATACATAAAACGTGGTTTCGGTACTGCCCTGAACCGTCGCAGCCACCAACGCCGGGAAGCTGTCCACACCTTGGGTCTGCATGGTTTCAATCAGCAAGGCCCGCGCCGCACTACCCGAAAACGGTTTGACCATCGCCGTGGGCAGTGCGTCGACAAAGCGTGTGTCCCAACCCAACCATTCAACCGCATGGCGAATGCCGTCCAGCCCGAAATCCAACGCCCCGGACGCTCGCAGCACGCCCACCGCGCACAACATCGCTACCAGATACGGCAGTAAATTCTTGGCCACGTCGAAGCCTTCTTTGGCTCCCTCGACGAATGCTTCGTAGACCTTGACCTTGCGTAATGCGCCAATCACCAAAAACAGCATGATCAGCCCGAACAACGTCAGGTTGCCAAGGATTGAAGACAAGCTGGCCAACGCCGTGGCAGACAGCCCTGCCAACAACGCCATAAACCCACCCAGGATCAATGCACCCGGCACTAAATACGCCAGCACTACCGGGTCCCACAGCCGCAAGCGCTGCATGAACGCCACCGAGAGCAACCCTACAAGCGTCGAGGCGCTAGTGGCCAACAGGATCGGCAAGAACACCAGCGTCGGGTCTGCCGCGCCTTGCTGAGCGCGATACATAAATATCGTCACCGGCAACAGCGTCAAGGAGGAGGCATTGAGCACCAAGAACAAGATTTGTGCATTGCTGGCGCTGGTAGGGCTGGGATTTAGCTCTTGCAACGCACGCATGGCCTTGAGGCCGATAGGTGTGGCCGCGTTGTCCAGCCCCAGACCGTTGGCAGCGAAGTTCAGGGTGATGAAGCCCAATGCGGGGTGACCGGGCGGCACTTCGGGCATCAGGCGCTTAAACAACGGCCCCAAGGCTCTGCCCAGCCAATCGACGATCCCGGCTTTTTCGGCAATACGCAAAAAGCCCAGCCATAGGGTCAGGGTGCCAAACAACAGAATCATCACCTCAACCGATAACTTGGCCATGGCGAAGATGCTTTCGACGATCGCCGCGAAGATCCCGGCATTGCCGCCCACCAGCCATTGGGCGAGCGCCGACACGGTGGCGACGACGAAGAAGCTGAGCCATAGGCCGTTGAGCATCGAGAGAACTCCTGAAAGATGCTGCGAATGATAGCGGCCAACCCCCAGAAACAACAAACCCCGGACAAGTCCGGGGTCTGTGGGAGTCCAGCTACCGTGCGACGATTATTCGCCTTTAGGCAGGGCTTCTTTGGTGCGCCAGTGCGGCAGCGAGTTCCAGTAGCGCTCGCCTTTGGCGTCGTCGTACATGCCTTCCCAACGCGAGATCACCAGTACCGCCAAGGCGTTACCAATCACGTTCAGCGCAGTACGTGCCATGTCCATCACACGGTCAACACCCGCAATGAAGGCCAGACCTTCGAGGGGAATACCCACGCTGCCCAATGTGGCCAGCAGTACCACGAAGGATACGCCCGGCACGCCGGCGATACCTTTGGAGGTAACCATCAGGGTCAGTACCAGCAGCAGTTGTTGGCTGATCGACAAGTCGATGCCGTACAACTGAGCGATAAAGATGGCCGCGATGCTCTGGTACAGGGTCGAACCGTCAAGGTTGAACGAGTAACCGGTTGGAACCACGAAGCTGCAAATAGCTTTCGGAGAACCGTAGGCTTCCATCTTCTCGATCACACGTGGCAACACGGTTTCGGAGCTGGCGGTGGAGTAAGCCAGTACCAACTCATCTTTGAAGATGCGAATCAGCTTGAATACAGAGAAGCCGAACAGCTTGGCAATCAGCCCCAGCACCACAAAGGCGAAGAACAGAATAGCCACGTAAACCAGCACTACCAACTTGGCCAATGGCACCAGCGAGGCAAAACCGAAGTTGGCGACCGTCACGGCGATCAGCGCAAACACACCGATTGGCGCGTAGTTCATGATCATGTGAGTCACTTTGAACATCGACTCAGACACGCCCTGGAAGGTTTTCACCAGCGGGTCGCGCAGTTCAGCATTCAAGCTCGACAAACCAAGCCCAAACAATACCGAGAAGAAGATGATCGGCAGCATCTCACCGCGAGCCATAGCCGCGAAGATGTTCGATGGGATCAGGTTAAGGATGGTTTCGATGAACGCATGTTCATGCGTCACTTCGGCGGCCGTGGCTGCGTATTTAGAGATATCGACCGTACCCAAGGTACTCATGTCGATACCGGCGCCCGGCTGGAACACGTTCGCCAGCACCAAACCAACCAGAATCGCGATGGTGGTTACCACCTCGAAGTAAATGATGGTTTTAAGACCGATGCGACCCAGCTTCTTCGCATCCCCCACGCCTGCAATCCCGACAACCAGTGAAGAAATCACGATTGGGATTACGATCATCTTGATCAGACGGATAAAGATATCGCCTGCAGGTTGCAGAACGTTACTGATCCACCAGGCCTTTTCAGCACTGAAATGGTTGAGCAGCGCGCCGATTGCAATCCCGAGGACCAGACCGATTAGGATCTGCCAGGCGAGGCTAAGTTTTGCCTTCTTCATGTCATTACCCTTACTTCAAGTGGACTCGGGTAGAGGCTGAGACTAGAGCGCTCGAAAGCGCAAAAACCAAAAGCCTCTACCCCCGTAGAAGGTCGCCCAAACCGAGCCAGACAAGCTCTTTGGCAGGCGAAAAAAGGCGCAACTATTCCCATGCAAGAGGAAGCCGTCTAATGCCGTAAACGCCTACCCTATGCCGAATCGGCATGGGTTTTGTCCGACAAGACCTCTTATTCACGGAAGAGTGCAAGCTGAGAATAGACGACATAACCGCCGTATACCGGCTGTTTCAAGGTATTTTTCAAGTCGGGGCACAGAGAAAAAACGCCCACGCACTTTGGAAATATCCGACAACACAAATCGGAAATAACTAAGTAATCATTTTGCTACTAGTCGATATACGGTCGACGTTTGAGAGCCTAGTCCAAGCCACATACTTTTTAAAAAAAATGAGTGCAGATAAGGAATTACCGACAAACCTCAGGACCTCGCCCACAAAAAAGCCAAGGTAAACCCTTGGCTTTTTTGTGTAGAAAGTTCGTACAGCCCAATTCAATGCTCAGTACCAATTAGGGTCTTTTTTTAGCTGCTCTTTGAGCAGGGATTGCATACCCGCATCAGGCTGACCCAAAAATCGGTAATCGGCATGGCGTGTTGGGGATTTGTCTGACGGTAAACCGGCAGGGACTTCCACCAACATGGCGTAAGCGTCCTTCTTGTCAAAGCTGACAGCGACAATCAGCCGCTTGCTTGAACAGGTCTGCTCGGTTTCACACAAAGGACCGACTAAATACTGATCCCCGTCTTCAACCACGCCATTCATCTGCTGGGCACTGCCCGACAGATTCATCACCCACTCGGGCAGACGCTCCTCGTTTTGGACGACCTTTTGCCAGGTGTTTCGGTAAACCGGGTCGTTTAGCAGTTCGCTGGCACGTGACTGGCCGTCATTAGCGGCCAGTGTCATGGCGCTGCTGCCCATCAACAGGGCAGCGGCCAACGTCTTAACGGATCGGTTGAACATCTTCACCCTCGACCACGACGGCCAAAAATAAAGGACACAACAAACATCACCAAGAACACAACAAAGAGAATCTTGGCGATACCCGTAGCGGTGCCCGCGATACCACCAAAGCCCAGTACTGCAGCGATGATGGCGATAATCAGGAAGGTAATTGCCCAACTCAACATGTGATTCTCCTTATTGCTGTTCTAAAAGGGGGTGATGCGGTTGCTACCACTTGACGCCCCACTGGGGTCTCAAGGTTGTGAACACTTAAAACACCCAACGTTCAGGTGTGGGCTGCGAATTCGCGACGCGTGTTTCGTCAGAGGCCATCAGTTCGTAACCTCCAGCGGCATAGGTGCTTGAAGTCGCCGCGCTGAAATGTTGTTGAGTCACAGGCTGATGCAGCACAACGTTGGTAGGTGCAGTTGCCTGCTCCCAGCGAACCAGTTGCTGACCACCAATCAGCGTCACCAACAGCGCGAGACTGGCGAACAAGCCTTGCTGCAGGTGCGATGAAGAAATACGCATGCGGGCTAAATCTTGGCTATTCATGCTCAAACTCCTGCCACTGAGTGGTCATTGCTGGAAGAGCGTCACCGACCGTTGCGGGCCTGATCGACTTCGATACAAGAGTTATTGCATGCGCCATGCCAGCTTTTATCTATTAAATAAACCCTTATAAATCAATATGTTGCAGGTAATCGAAAAGTGCCCGGGCGAGCATCCTGCACGATGACTACTTTGCCGGTCGTGCGTTCTGCACGACCGGCACAAACCTCAGCTCAGCGACAGGCCGTCTTCGAACTCGAAGCCTGCACAGTGAATTCATTTGTCTGCGTGAAGTCGTACATCTTCTAGGGCAAAAATCAGCAAAATCAGCCAGTTACTGAATGCGTGAAGGCACATAGCCTGCTAGCCTCTGAATCATTGCGAAATGATCATGCAACTTGCCCGATTTTTCCGACACTAACCAAGATCATTCATAAAGGAACGTAGGAAATGGAATCAGCCAAAGAGCACCAAGGCCGCATTCTGCTGGTCGACGATGAGTCCGCCATCCTGCGTACATTCCGCTATTGCCTTGAAGACGAGGGTTACAGCGTCGCTACGGCGAACAGTGCGGCTCAAGCAGACTCGTTATTACAACGCCAAGTGTTCGATGTGTGCTTTCTGGACTTGCGCCTGGGCGAAGACAACGGCTTGGATGTGCTGGCCCAAATGCGCGTGCAAGCGCCTTGGATGCGCGTGGTCATAGTCACCGCTCACTCAGCCGTAGACACCGCGGTAGACGCGATTCAGGCCGGAGCGGCGGACTATCTGGTAAAACCCTGCAGCCCGGATCAACTCCGACTGGCCACTGCCAAGCAGTTAGAAGTGCGCCAACTGTCGGCTAGGCTGGAAGCACTCGAAGGTGAGGTGCGCAAATCCAAAGATGGTCTGGACTCTCACAGCCCAGCCATGATGGCCGTGCTCGAAACGGCCCGTCAGGTGGCGGGCACAGACGCCAACATCCTTATTTTGGGCGAATCCGGCACGGGTAAAGGCGAATTGGCACGGGCTATTCATGGTTGGAGCAAACGGTCCAAGAAGTCATGCGTCACGATTAACTGCCCCTCGCTGACCGCCGAACTGATGGAAAGCGAACTCTTTGGCCACACTCGCGGCGCGTTTACCGGGGCGAGCGAAAGCACGCTGGGTCGCGTCAACCAAGCCGATGGCGGCACGTTGTTCCTTGATGAAATCGGCGATTTCCCACTGACATTGCAGCCCAAGCTGTTGCGCTTTATTCAAGACAAAGAATACGAGCGCGTCGGCGACCCCGTCACCCGCCGGGCCGATGTGCGCATTCTGGCCGCAACCAACCTCAACCTTGAAGACATGGTGCGCGACGGGCGCTTCCGCGAGGACTTGCTCTATCGACTCAACGTCATCACCTTGCACCTGCCCCCTTTGCGCGAGCGAAGTGAAGACATCCTCACATTGGCTGATCGTTTTCTGGCCCGTTTCGTTAAAGAGTACGCGCGCCCTGCTCGGGGCTTTAGTGAGGAGGCCCGGCTGGCTCTGCTCAACTACCGCTGGCCGGGCAATATTCGGGAATTACGTAACGTGGTTGAGCGAGCGAGCATTATTTGCCCTCAAGAAGTGGTTGAAATCAGCCACTTGGGCATGGCCGAGCAAACTACTCCCAACGCTCCCCGTATTGGCGCAGCGTTAAGCCTCGACCAGATGGAAAAAGCACACATCGGCGCCGTGCTGGCCACCAGCGAAACGCTGGATCAAGCGGCCAAAACACTGGGCATTGACGCCTCGACGCTTTATCGCAAGCGCAAGCAGTACAACCTGTGAGCGACCTCTCATGAGACTCGCCATCAAACTGCGCACACGGCTCTTTCTGAGTATTTCGGCACTGATCACTGTGGCATTGATGGGCCTGCTGCTTGGCGTCGTCAGCGTGATGCAAATGGCGAAGACTCAGGAGGCGCTGATCCGTAATAACTTCATCACCCTGGATCTGGGTTTGAAGCTGCGCCAGTCCTTGGGTGATCAGCTCATTGTGATGCTGCGCAACACGCCTGACTCCGAGGCGCTAAAAGCCTCAACCCAGACTTACCTCAAACTGCTTGATGAAGGCATCGAGCATGAGCGTAAGAACAAGCTGTCCAGTGGTTTTACCCAAGCACGCGCCGATTACAACAGCTTTTTGCAAACCCTCAAGCAGTCCCAGAATCACAACATTAATCTGAGCGCTGACAATGAGCTCACTGCTCGTTTCAATGTGCTGCGCAACGGCCTGATTGATGAGCATCGCAAGGCGCTGGAAAACATCAATAACGCGCAGTCTGACGCTCGCGACCGTGCAATGGTGATTGCCACTTTGCTGGGATTGGTCGGGTTGGCCGTGCTCATCATTGGCTTTGTGACCGCACACGGTATTGCTCGCCGCTTTGGTGCACCTATTGAGGCGCTGGCCAAGGCCGCAGACAACATTGGTAAAGGTAACTTTGAAGTGGTCTTGCCGCTGTCTTCAGCCACCGAAATGAACCTGCTGACGCGGCGCTTCGGCATTATGGCCGAAGCTTTGCGCCAGCATCAGGCCACCAATATCGACGAACTCTTAGCCGGGCAGCAGCGGTTACAAGCGGTGCTCGACAGTATCGACGATGGTTTGCTGATGATCGACCAACAGGGCCGACTGGAGCACTTAAACCCGGTCGCCCAGCGCCAATTGGGCTGGGATGAAGCGTATCTCGGGCAGCCCTTGGGTGAAGCGTTACGCCGACCAGAATTGGACCAGCAACTGCTCACGGTACTGCGCGGCGGTAGCCTTGAACGGGCACCCGAAGATTTGAGCGTTGATGTCGAAGGTGAAACCCGACTGCTGACTTATAGCCTCACACCTGTGAGCCAGCCCAAAGGGCCGATTCTGGGCGCGGTGATGGTGCTGCATGACGTCACGGAACAGCGCGCATTTGAGCGTGTACGCAGCGAGTTTGTATTGCGTGCTTCCCACGAATTGCGCACCCCCGTGACAGGCATGCACATGGCGTTCGGGCTGTTTCTTGAGCGTGCCCATTTTCCACCAGACTCGCGTGAAACGGACTTGCTGGACACCGTCAACGAAGAAATGCAGCGCCTGATGCAGTTGATCAACGACTTATTGAATTTCTCTCGTTATCAAAATGGCATGCAAAAACTGACACTGGCTCCGCTTGATGTTGAACAGATGCTTGAGCAGGCTCGCGAGCGTTTCGCGGAACGCGCCAAGGCAAAAAACATTGAGCTGTTGATCGACTTCCAAGCACCACTGCCGCGCTTGCATGCCGATCAAGCCCAACTGGAGCGTGTGCTGGATAACCTGTTGGACAACGCCTTGCGCCATACCGCCAACAGCGGGCAAATCCGCCTACAGGCACGACGTCACGGCGAGCGAGTGATTATCAGCGTCGAAGACAACGGCGAAGGCATTGCCTACGGCCAGCAAGGGCGAATCTTCGAGCCCTTCGTACAAGTGGGCCGTAAAAAAGGCGGCGCGGGCCTTGGTCTGGCGCTGTGCAAAGAAATCATCCAACTGCACGGCGGGCGCATTGGCGTGTACTCACGCCCAGGGCAAGGCACGCAGTTTTATATGGCGTTGCCGTTATAAAACCGAGTTATTTTGCGCGCACATTGCATAAAACTCGGCCGCCCTTCATGCACTGAAAAGAGTGCAAGCAAGCCGAGAGACTGTAACCCGCCGCCCCTGAATCACTTCTGCGTGTTCAACACCTTCAAAATGGCGGCGCTCTCGGCATCTGGGGTGCCATCAAACCGAGACGGCCGGTAGTGCATCTGAAAAGCTGCCAGCACGTGACGCGTTGCAACATCCAACTCACCGGTTTGCGGGGTTTCATAGCCTAGCTGGGCTAATTGCTGCTGAAACCAGCTAACACTCGGCAGTTCGCTAGCAAACAAGGCCTGCTCACGTACCACAGCCTGGGCGTTTGGCCAAACACCAAAACCCGCATCGGCAAGTCGCTTCCAAGGGAACAGTGGGCCCGGATCCAGCTTACGCAACGGTGCAATGTCGCTGTGACCAATGATGTTGTGGGGGTCAATCTTGTAGCGGGTTGAGATGTCTTTAAGCAGCGCAATCAAAGACTGGATCTGACCTTCGGTATACGGATACCAAACACGACCATTGGGTGTATCTCGAAAACCCTTGTTGACGATTTCAATACCAATGGACGAGGAGTTAAGCCACGTACGGCCCTTCCACTCGCTTTCGCCGGCATGCCAGGCACGCAGGTTCTCATCGACCAGTTTGTAAACCGTAGGCGGGTTATCGCCGATCAGGTAATGACTGCTGACTGGCCCATGAGTGAGCAACTCCAAAGAGCGCTCCAGTGAGGTCGAGGTGTAGTGCAGCACAATGAACTGCACGCGACTGTCGTGGTTAACCGATGGATGGTTAGTGTCCATGCGCAGGCCTGTGGAACAGCCCGCCAGCAGTGCAAGAGACAGAATCAGAGCAGAAAATTTCATAGACGAAGCCAGCACACGAAACTATTAGTGCGCCAGCATACCTCACAGCTCTTGCCTCTGACGCCCGCGAGCAGGATAAATCCCTGCTCAGCCACAAGCAGGGATAGCGCGGTTACTTACCGCAGACCAGATAGAAACTCATGGACGAGTCACCAGAAGGCTTATCAAGGCCTAGCATAAGGCCAATTACATTTACTTCATCACGAGTTGGCTTGCTCGACAACTTGGCAATGCCATGAAAAGTCTGCTCATAACTTGAGTTACCAAAAGCAGAAACCTGGCAATAGGCGGGCTCTTTCTGAAAAACCCCCGACACAAGTTCTACTTTATAACTGGCGGCGTAGTCTTTTTGATTTGAATACTCAATATTTTTGATCCAGCTTGCCGATTGAGACTCAACTTTTCCGTCACTGCTGATGACCGCTGAGTAAGTATGAGCTTTGGGGGCAGCATTAACGGATACAGCACTCAACATCAAGGTAAGTGCTGATAACAGGGTGATAACAATTTTCATAAAAATCCTTTTAGGTATACCGGAGGCCCTGCTGAGTAGTCGAACCACTGAGCCATGGGCAAACATGAGTCGCCGGAAGTGCTGAATAAAGACATCTCAAGTAGAAGATGGCCAGACATTATTAACTTATTCAAATAACGTCAGTCGCGCGCCACTTCATATAAACCATATAAGTCGTGAATATTCAGAGCGTCAAGAATCCCACTGCTCATAACCCCAAAAATATAAATAAAACGAGAAATACTACCTCGGCGATAGAAAGCAGCTACATGGAACTTTAGCTTTTCCATACAACTGCTTTTAAAAACCGCGTTGACGCAAGACGGCTACTCATCGTCCTTAGCGCGAGGTTCAATACAATTACGACCATTATGTTTAGCTCGATACAACGCCTCATCAGCCCGTTTGAGCACATGATCACTGCGATCGCCAACCCTGAAGGCCGACAGCCCAATAGACACGGTAATAGTCACCGGCTCGCCCTTGAAGTGGAATGGGCAGGCTTCAATCGCTGCTCGTAACTTTTCGGCCAGTTGCAGGCCTGTGGCTAAAGGGGTGTTGGGGATAAGCAGCACGAATTCTTCGCCGCCAAAGCGTGCAATAAAGTCCGTGGGCCTTAGGCGTTTGCGCAATTGGGTGGCGATGATTTTGAGCACTTTATCGCCCGCCAAGTGGCCGTAGCCGTCATTGATGCGCTTGAAATGATCAAGGTCGAGCATGGCAATCAGCAAAGGATTGCCATGGGTTTGCCATTGAGCCACTTCATGCTCAAGCCGCTCTTCCCATGCGGCCCGATTAGGCAAACCGGTGAGGGGGTCGATTAACGCCTTTTGACGTTGTTCTTCAAGGTGTTCGCGATAACCCTGGGCCTCTTGCTCCATGTGAGCTACGCGCTCGGCCAACCCCTGCAAGTGCGCCGCGACTTCTTGTTCGCGGGCATCACGTTGCTGTTGATGCTGATCCATCGTGCCCAACAACCCTTCAAGGCGGTTTTCAAGGATGTGTTTGAGGCTATTGAGGTCAGCCGCGTCTTGAACGCTGGTTTGTAAGCCATCGACGTGCTCACGCAATTGGCTGTGCAAATCATCTGCCGCAGACCGCCCCTCAGCATGCCCGGCGCTGGCGGCTTGAAGGTTGCTTTGAAACGACTCAAGCCGTTCATTGAGCTGTTTGAGATAGGCTTCGAATTCATGCTGCCCGCTGTCATTGATGGCCAGCATTAAAACAGCTAGATCATCGAGGATTGGCAGTAATTCGTACCAGTTAAGGCCTTTTTCTAAACGGCTGCGCATCGCCTCGGCTTGGGGGCGATGGTGTTCGGGCAGTGTCAGGTCGTTAAGCAGCCCGAGCAGCGTTGACTCAATATGCGTCGCTACTGAGCTGTAAGACGGCTCAGGGCTGTCTGGCAGCGCGTAGACCGTATCCGGCTCAACAGCCTCCAACTCAGGGGAAGCTTGGGTCTGAACCGTGCTTGAGGGCTCGGGAAGATCGGCAAACTCCAAGCTGTCAGCAGCTTGGGGCACAGGCTCAAGCGGCTGACTCTCTTGGGCCTCGGCCAACGCGACGACCGACTCCAGTGCACCAATGGATTCTTGCTCGATGGGTACCTGTTCGTCAGCAGGCAGGGCATCCTCTGGGGCTTGGATATCATCACGCTTGGGACGCGGCTCTAAAGGCGGCAGTGCAGCGATGTCGTCGTCCACAAAGGTCGTCGCAGGAGGTGACACTGCTTCAACCGCAAGCGCCTGCCGGATTTCGACAACCGGCTCAGACTCAGATGAATGCGCTATTGCGGGCGTTGGCGTTGCCGATTGAACGGCCACAGTCTCGACTGGCAAGGGCAAGGCTTGCAGTTCAGCGGCTTCAGCGGCTTCAGCGGCAGTTTTTTCGGCTTCGTGGGTACCAAACAAACGCTGCAACAAGCCAGGTTTTGGCGGCTCAGCGTCATTGAGTTGAGGGGCTAGTGCCTGACTTTGCAAGTTGCTCAGCTCACTGAGCAACAGCGGAATCTCCCGCGCCTGCGTTACTCTACTGTCGAGCTGTTTGGCGAATTTTTTCAGCGGCTTACTGACGTCTCTAGGCAATGGCAGCGCTTGTAATTGGTTGACCAGCGATGTCAGCGCGGTACTGATCTGCTCAGTCCGGGTTTCGCGGCGTTGTTCAGAGTCGAGCACTGCCTTTTCAAGACGCGGTAGCAGAGCGGCCAGAGCGGCGTCCATCTCGTCAGTGCGCACGACCTCGCGCATTTCCTTCATGCATTGGTCAACGGTGCGGTCAGTGCCTTCGGCCGCCAAGGTACTGCGCACTAGGCCACGACGCAGCAAATCGAGCCGCGCATTCCAGCGACGTTCGAGCTTTTCTTGCTGTTCGATGCTTTTGAGGTACTTCTCTTTCCAACGCTTGGCGTCATCAGCGGTCATGCAAAGGGCTCACTGGCAGATGGACTCAACACTGGCAGTGAATCGACGCCAACAGAGCCCGGCAAACGGATTTCAACCGCGACCGGCAAATGGTCAGAAATAGGCTGGTCCAGCACCGCTACGCGTTCGAGCGTCAGGCTGGGGCTGAGCAAAATATGATCAAGACAACGCTGCGGCCGCCAACTCGGGAACGTGGCCTCCATTTGCGGTGCCAACAAGCCAAGGTCGCGCAGAGGCGAGCTTTGTAACAGATCTTTGGCGTGGGTGTTCATGTCGCCCATCAACACTTGGTGCTGATAACCGCTAATCAGCTCACGAACATAAGCAAGTTGAAGGTTGCGGGTTTTCGCGCCCAAGGCCAGGTGCATGATCACGACCACCAACGCATTGTCGCCCTGACCAAAGCGCACCAAAATCGCACCACGGCCAGCTGGGCCGGGCAGCGGGTGATCCTCAATCGACGTCGGCCGCAACCGGCTAAGCAAGCCATTGCTGTGCTGTGCCAAACGGCCAAGATTGCGATTGAGTTGTTGATACCAGTAGGGGAATTCGCCCTGTTGGGCCAGGTATTTAACCTGATTGACGTAGCCCGATCGGTGGCTACCGCCATCGGCTTCTTGCAGAGCGACCAAGTCAAAGTCATTCAGCAAGTCGCCGATTTTTTCCAGGTTCCCGGCCCGCCCTTTGTGTGGCAATACATGCTGCCAACTGCGGGTCAGGTAATGACGGTAACTCTGTGTGCTGTTACCGACCTGGATATTGAAACTGAGCAGACGCAAACGCCGATCATCCGTCAGGCCACACGTAGCCAGATGATCTTCATTGACCTGCGGTTCGTGCAGGCCAACGATGCGTTCATGTTTCCAGCGCCTCATGCGAGGGCCGGCGCTTAGTGCTTGGCCGGCGCCGCACGCTCTTTGGCAATCAGTTGATCTGCCACGTTCAATGCCTGCTCAGGGCCGCCGGCTGTGCCTAGGTCAAAACGGTATTTACCGTTAACCACCATGGTCGGTACGCCCGAGATTTCGTATTTTTTGGCAAGCTCTTTGGCTTTTTGAACTTGGCCTTGGACAGCAAAAGAGTTGAAAGTAGCCAGAAACTTGTCTTTATCGACGCCCTGAGTGGCCAGGAAATCAGCCATTTCTTCTGGTTTGGTCAAGCGCTTGCCTTCTTTTTGGATAGCGTTGAACACAGCCGAGTGAACTTTGTTTTCCACGCCCATTGCTTCGAGCGTCAGAAACATTTGGCCGTGTGCATCCCAAGGGCCGCCGAACATAGCCGGAATACGTACGAAGTTCACATCAGAGGGCAGTTTTTCAGCCCAAGGATTAATCACAGGCTCAAACGAGTAGCAATGCGGGCAGCCGTACCAGAACAACTCAACGACTTCGACTTTGCCGGGCACCGCAACCGCAACCGGATTGCTCAGTTCAACGTAGGTTTTACCCGCTTCAAGCGGTACATCGGCGGCTTGAACTGACATACCAAACAGGCTGGCACTGACGAGAGCGGCGCTGAGAATCAGATTACGCATGCTTTACTCCTGGGCAAATAAGGTCGCTTTAACGTGACCTGCATTCAGACAGGTCCGTTCGGGCTTGAGTTCGGTAGTGTAACGGCACATGCCATAAAAAAGGGCAGCCGAAGCTGCCCTTTTATGGTCAAGACCACGGATTAAACGATCATTAAGATTGCCAAAGGTTTCGCCCTTGGTATCTGTGACCGCTCACCTCCTAGTGCAGGCCTTGAATGTAGCTGGCCAATGCCTTGATGTCCTTGTTGCTCAGCTTGGCAGCAATGCCACGCATGATCATCGTGTCGCCATCGTTAGTACGATCGCCTTCACGGAAGTCTGTCAGTTGCTTCTCGATATAGCTGGCGTGCTGCCCACCGAGGTGTGGGAAACCTGCTGGTGCGTTGCCTTGGCCGTCTGGCGAGTGGCAACCGGTGCAAGCAGGCAGACCTTTTTCAACGTCACCGCCACGGAACAGTGCCTGACCGCGCTCAACCAATGCCGGGTCAGCTGCACCCACTGAGCTCTTCTGACTGGAGTAGTAAGCAGCGATATCAGCCAGATCCTGATCGTTCAGGTTGGTCAGCAGGCCGGTCATTTCCAGCACCGTGCGCTTGCCATCTTTGATTTCGTGCAGCTGCTTGAGCAGGTAACGATCACCCTGGCCAGCCAGTTTCGGAAAGTTTGGTGCCATGCTATTGCCGTCTGGACCGTGACAAGCGCCACATACAGCGGTTTTTGCCTGACCGGCAGCAGCATCGCCCACAAGAGCAGTGCCTGCGGCCTGGGCAACACCGGTGACGCCCAAGGTCAACAGCAGACTCACGAGTAATTTGTTCATCAGCTAATCCAACTACGGCTAAGGGTTAAAGAGTTATGGGCCGAGGTTACTGTCTCATCCACTGGATGGCTGATCGGTAAGCCTCGACACTGCAGTCCATGCACAAACCACGCGGCGGCATCGCCTTGAAACCCTGGGTGACGTGTTGCACCAGCGTTTCCATACCTTGCTCAACTCTTGGCCTCCAGGCTTTCCGACGACCGGTCTCGGGTCGGTTAGCAACTGGCCAGCATGGCAGGCAATACAAACGCGGTTGTACACGGCTTCCGGATCCTGTGTAGCCTGAGCGCTGTATATGGCATCAAGATACCGGCAGCTAGCAGCCATTTCGTCATAAAACGACCTTTTCAGGGTTGGGAGCTTGCTGCGTTCTAATGCGCAACCTAGGTCTATCGCTCCCGTGTACTTCATCCTACGCTGGGACAAAGCGCACACAAAATCTGCGGCATTATATACTGGCGTCACTGAAACGGAAACGACACTGCTCGCCGCGTCCATTCCTGACGCCGCTCACATCGGAAATCCCATGCAACTCAAGAACCCCATTCTCGGTCTGTGCCAACAGTCCACCTTCATGCTCAGCGCTGCCAAAGTCGATCAATGCCCTGAAGACCAAGGCTTTGAAGTCGCCTTTGCCGGGCGCTCCAACGCCGGTAAATCCAGCGCGCTGAATACCTTGACCCACGCCAGCCTGGCGCGCACCTCCAAAACCCCAGGTCGTACTCAGCTACTGAACTTCTTCCAATTGGATGAAGAGCGTCGCTTGGTCGACTTGCCAGGTTACGGCTACGCAAAGGTGCCCATCCCGCTGAAGCTGCATTGGCAGCGTCACCTGGAAGCCTATTTGGGCAGCCGCGAAAGCTTGAAAGGTTTGATTTTGATGATGGATATCCGTCATCCAATGACTGACTTCGACAAATTGATGCTCGACTGGGCCGTTCAAAGCGGCATGCCGATGCATATTTTGCTGACCAAAGCTGACAAGCTCACTTTCGGTGCAGCCAAAGGCGAGCTGCTTAAAGTGCAGTCGCAAATTCGCAAAGGTTGGGGCGACGCCGTCACCATCCAGATGTTCTCAGCCCCTAAACGCATGGGCCTGGAAGAGGCTTACACCGTGCTCGCAAACTGGATGGAGTTGCCTAACAAGGGCGAAGAAGAGGTCGGCGAATAAGAAACGACAGGCAAAAAAAACCCCGGACTTCGTATGGGGAGGGGGAAGTTCGGGGTTCAAGTACTGGACCGCTAGGGCGGGGTCCAGAATTCTGCCAACACTTAACACAACATTAGGAGCACTGAAGGGCTTCACCACCCATTCAGTAAATCTGAGTCGTGAAGGCAGACTTAGTTCCAAAAGCCTAAAAATTATTTGGAATATGCCCATACCTTTTTAAACTAACGGCCTATCGCCTGCGACCTTAAGCCGCAGGCTTTGCGCCTCTTTTAGTGCGCTTCGTCCCAGTTGTTACCCACTCCCACTTCAACCACCAGCGGCACATCCAGCTTCGCGGCGTCACTCATATGGGCGCGAACCTCTTCGCGCACCTGATCCACCAAGTCTTCGCGCACTTCCAGCACCAATTCATCGTGTACTTGCAGAATAACGCGTGCATCGAGCCCTGAGGCCGTCAACCAGTTATCCACAGCCACCATAGCTTTTTTGATGATGTCAGCCGCCGTGCCCTGCATCGGGGCGTTGATTGCAGTGCGTTCAGCACCTTTGCGCAGCGCCGGGTTTTTCGCGTTGATGTCCGGCAAGTACAAACGACGACCAAATATGGTTTCGACATAGCCTTGCTCAGCCGCCTGTGTACGGGTGCGCTCCATGTAATCCAACACACCTGGGTAACGAGCGAAATAACGGTCGATGTACGCCTGTGACTGCTTACGATCAACGCCGATTTGCTTGGCCAGACCAAACGCACTCATGCCGTAGATCAAGCCGAAGTTAATCGCCTTGGCGCTGCGCCGCTGATCGGTCGTAACGTCGCTCAGCTCGACACCAAAAACCTCGGCAGCCGTTGCACTGTGCACGTCCAGATTGTTGCGGAAAGCGTGCAGCAAGCCTTCATCCTTGGCCAGATGCGCCATGATCCGCAGCTCGATTTGCGAGTAGTCCGCCGCCAGCAGCTTGTAACCTTTGGGGGCGACAAAGGCCTGACGAATTCGGCGCCCTTCTGCCGTTCGGATGGGAATGTTTTGCAAGTTTGGATCACTGGACGACAAACGCCCGGTCGCTGTAACGGCTTGATGGTAAGACGTGTGAATTCGGCCGGTACGCGGATTGATCTGCTCAGGCAGACGGTCGGTGTAAGTGCTCTTGAGCTTGCTCATCGAGCGGTACTGCATCAGCACTTTAGGCAGCGGAAAGTCTTGTTCGGCCAGCTCGGCCAACACCGCTTCAGCCGTCGAAGGCTGGCCCTTGGCTGTCTTGCTGATAATCGGCAAACCCAGTTTTTCGTACAAAATGACGCCCAATTGCTTAGGCGAACTGAGGTTGAATTCCTCACCCGCAATGGCGAACGCCTCACGCTCAAGTGCAACCAGCTTGTCCCCCAGCTCAACGCTTTGAATACCCAGCAGGTTGGCATCTACCAACGCACCCTGGCGTTCAATACGCGCCAGTACCGGCACCAACGGCATTTCGATATCCGTCAACACGCTGTTCAAACTTGGGATAGCAGCCAGTTTTTCATGCAGTGCATGGTGCAAACGCAATGTGACGTCAGCATCTTCTGCGGCGTACGGCCCTGCCTGCTCCAACGAAATCTGGTCGAAAGTCAGTTGCTTGACGCCTTTGCCCGCGATGTCCTGAAAGCTGGTCGTGGTGTGGCCCAGGTATTTGAGCGCCAGGCTGTCCATGTCATGACGGGTGGCGGTGGAATCGAGCACATAGGATTCCAGCATGGTGTCAAAAGCAATGCCCTGAACCATGATCCCGCAGGCTGGGTCACCGCCAATGGCGCAGTTGGCCAAAATATTCATGTCGAATTTGGCGTGCTGGCCAACCTTGGCTTTGCTTGGGTCTTCGAGCAGCGGCTTGAGCGCACGCAATACCGTGTCGCGATCCAGTTGCTCCGGCACGCCCATGTAAGAGTGAGTCAGCGGAATGTAGGCCGCTTCGCCAGGTTTGACTGCAAAAGACAGACCCACGAGCTGTGCCTGCTGCGCGTCCAAACCCGTGGTTTCAGTGTCAAACGCGATTAATTTGGCGTCGTTGAGCTTTTTGAGCCACACATCAAAACGCGCCTGATCGAGGATGGTTTCGTACTGCGACTCGGCGGGGGCGGCTGGCTCTTCATGAACAATGACCTGACCCGCCCGCTTGGCCTCGCGCTCAACATCGGCGATCCAGCTTTTGAACTCCAGCTCGGTGTACAGCTCAATCAGCTTTTCACAATCCGGGGCTTTGAGGTGCAAATCCTCCAGACCAACGTCCAGCGGGACATCAACTTTGATCGTGGCGAGCTGATATGACAAAAACGCCATTTCTCGGTGTTCTTCGAGCTTGGCGGGCAAGTTTTTCGCACCGCGAATGGGCAGAGTCGGCACGATATCGAGCTTTTCGTACAGATCAACCAGACCACCGCCTACACCCACCAGCAAGCCAGACGCGGTTTTCGGGCCAATGCCCGGAACGCCCGGAATGTTGTCAGAGGTGTCACCCATCAGCGCAAGGTAATCAATGATCTGCTCGGGCGAGACGCCAAATTTCTCTTTAACGCCTTCGACGTCCATTACGCTGCCGGTCATGGTGTTAACCAGCGTGATGTGGCCGTCAACCAGTTGCGCCATGTCCTTGTCACCGGTCGAGATCACCACCGGGCGGTCTGCTGCGGCGCTGCTGCGGGCCAAAGTGCCAATCACGTCATCGGCCTCAACGCCGTCAACGCACAGCAACGGGAAGCCCAAAGCGATGACGCTGGCATGCAAAGGCTCGATTTGAACCCGCATATCGTCGGGCATGCTGGGGCGATTGGCCTTGTATTCGGCGTACATGTCATCGCGAAATGTCCCACCCTTGGCATCGAAAACCACGGCAAAGGGGCTGTCCGGATACTGTTTTCGCAGACTTTTGAGCATGTTCAACACGCCCTTCACAGCGCCTGTTGGCAGGCCCTTGGAAGTAGTCAGCGGTGGCAGCGCGTGGAAGGCGCGGTACAGATATGAAGAACCGTCCACCAGGACGAGGGGAGCTTGGCTCATGAGCAGGATCAACCTTTTCGGCGAGTCCGGCGCTAGAATGTCCGGACCAATGACGACAAAGGGACAAGGTTATCATGCGCACACTCAATCGCTTGTTGCTGACCAGCTTGTTTGCATTCACTCCGCTGGTAACCTTCGCGGCAGATGAAGCACCTTCCGCTGATCCAGAAGTCACCATTCGCACGGAAGGCGATAAAACAATTCAGGAATACCGTCAAAACGGGTTCCTGTATGCCATCAAGGTCACCCCAAAAGGGGGCAAACCGTACTTTCTGGTACGCGCTGATGGTTCAGATGGTAATTACATCCGTTCCGACCAGCCGGATATGCTGATTCCTTCGTGGAAAATCTTCGAGTGGAAATAGCGTCTTAACTTTAATCGGCGCCGACTCAGTGCGGCGCCCGTACTGGCAGTTTTAAACCATGTCTGTATTCACGCCCCTGGCTCGTCATGAGCTGGAAACTTTTCTTGCGCCTTACGGGCTCGGCCGCCTGCTCGATTTTCAGGGGATTGCCGCTGGCAGCGAAAATACCAACTACTTCATCAGCCTGGAGCAAGGTGAATGTGTGCTCACGCTGGTAGAGCGCGGCCCGATCAAGGAAATGCCGTTCTTTATTGAGCTGCTGGATGTGCTGCACGACGCCGACTTACCCGTGCCATTTGCATTGCGCACCCAGGACGGCCAAGCCCTGCGTGAACTCAAAGGCAAGCCAGCGCTGCTGCAACCTCGCCTGGCGGGCAAACACATTCGTGTCGCCAATGCTCAACACTGCGCGCAGGTGGGTGAGCTGCTGGGCCATTTGCACACCGCTACGCGTGACAAGGTATTGGAACGCAAAACGGATCGCGGCCTGGACTGGATGCTGGCTGAAGGCCCAGGGTTAATGGCCGACCTGCAGCCCGCTGCTGCTGAGTTGCTGCAAAAGGCGCTGAATGAAATCACTGAGCGCAAAGCACAGATTCTGGCGTTGCCACGAGCCAACCTGCACGGCGATTTATTCCGTGATAACGCGATGTTTGAAGGCACGCACCTGACCGGGCTGATCGACTTTTACAACGCCTGCTCCGGGCCAATGCTGTACGACGTGGCCATTGCGCTCAATGACTGGTGTGCCGACGATGATGGCCTGATTGACGCGCCGCGCGCCCGCGCGCTGTTAGGCGCTTATGCCGCGCTGCGCCCGTTCACAGCCAGCGAGGCCGAATTGTGGCCAACCTTGCTGCGCGTGGCCTGTGTACGGTTCTGGCTGTCGCGTCTGATTGCAGCCAAATCGTTTGCTGGGCAAGACGTGCTGATTCATGATCCGCGTGAGTTTGAAACGCGTCTAGCGGCACATCAGGTGGTCAGCATCCAACTGCCGTTCGCGCTTTAGACACTACCAACACTGTAGTCGCTGCCGAAGGCTGCGATAGGCGGCACAGCGGCACCGGGCCGGATCGCAGCCTCTGACAGCGACTACAGACATGTGACTACAAGCTTTCCAGACAACCCGCCAAGTCATTGCCCAGCTTCTCCAGCAGTTGCTCATAACCTTGTGCTGTTGCCGGGGTGTAACCGCCAAGGGCATCCAGCTCTGCCAATTTAACCGGCATGCCAGCAGTCAAGGTTTCAGCCAGGCGTGGACGCAGTGGCGGGTCGCTGAACACACACGTCTTGCCGACCTCCTGCAAACGCTTGCGCATGGCCGCCACGTGTTGAGCCCCCGGCTGCACTTCAGTGGCCACGCTGAACACGCCTGCATGTTTGAGCCCATAAGCGCTCTCGAAGTAGTCATAACCTTCGTGGAAGACAAAAAACGGCTTGTCGGCAATCCCCGCCAAGCGCGCCTTCAGGCGTGCGTCCAGTGCGTCCAGTCGCTCATTAAAGGCCTTCAGGTTGGCTTGGTACTTTGCTGCATTGGCCGGGTCTTTTTCACTTAAATCAGTCGCCATTTTGGCCGCGATCACCCGCGCATTGGCAGGCGCCAGCCACAAGTGCGCATCTAGCGTACCGGGGCGATGATCGTGATCATGTTCGGCTGCGTCCTCTTCATGCTCATGGGAATGGCTGTCTTCGCCGAAATGGCGCAACTGCAAGCCCGGCAGGGTTTGCACCACAACCGAAGGCAGGGTGCGGGTTTTAATCACCCGAGGCATAAAACCTTCCATGTCCGGGCCGATCCAGTACAGCAGGTCAGCCGATTGAACACGCCGTACGTCGGATGGGCGCAGCGCGTAGTTATGCGGGGAGGCTCCAGGCGGTAAAAGCACCTCGGGTTTGCCCACTCCGTCCTGCACAGCCGCTGCAATCAGCTGCAAGGGTTTGATGCTGGTCAGCACATTAACCTCGGCTCGAACCGGGCTAATCACCAACAAACTGGCGGACAACGCAATAAAAATCGCAAAAAGACGGGGCACGATGAGCACTCAGGGTGGCTGAAACGGGTAACATAATAACGTCTCTCTCAAAAATCGTCGCTATCCATGCCTATAACACCGTTAGCCAGCCGTCCTCACGATCACTCTCATTGCGTCCACACCGCGCTGACTGAGGCGGATGTTTTGTGTGCGCAAAAGGGGCTGCGCCTGACCGCACTGCGCCGGCGAGTGCTTGAGCTGGTGTGGCAAAGCCATAAACCGCTGGGTGCTTACGACATTCTGGCAGTGCTGAGCGAGCAGGACGGCCGTCGCGCCGCGCCACCTACCGTTTATCGGGCGCTGGATTTTCTGCTCGAAAATGGTCTGGTGCATCGCATTGCATCACTCAATGCCTTTATTGGCTGTAGCCACCCGGAACACGCCCATCAAGGGCAGTTCCTGATTTGCCGCAACTGCCACGCGGCCATTGAGCTTGAGCAAAAATCCATCAGCGATGCCATTGTCAGCAGCGCGCTCGATGTGGGCTTTACTGTCGAGGGCCAGACCGTCGAAGTGGTCGGTTTGTGCTCGGGTTGCCGGGAGGCTTGATGAGCGCTGCGTTAATTCGTCTTCAACAGGTCTGCGTGACCTTTGCCGGGCAAAACGTGCTCGACAACATTGAGCTAAGTGTCGAGCCGGGCCAGATCGTGACCCTGATCGGCCCTAATGGCGCGGGCAAAACCACGCTGGTCAAAGCGGTTCTCGGACTGCTCAAACCCACCAGCGGCAGCGTGTGGCGCAAGCCCAAACTGCGCGTGGGTTATATGCCGCAAAAGTTACACGTTGACCCGACGCTGCCACTGTCGGTATTGCGCTTTTTGCGCTTGGTGCCGGGAGTCGACCGCGCTCAAGCCCTTGCAGCGCTCAAAGAAGTCGGCGCCGAAAGGGTCATCGACAGCCCCGTACAAAGTGTTTCTGGCGGTGAAATGCAGCGCGTATTGCTGGCGCGCGCACTCTTACGCAAACCAGAACTGCTGGTGCTCGACGAGCCAGTCCAAGGCGTCGATGTGGCCGGGCAAGCTGAGCTGTACAGCCTGATCACTCGCTTGCGCGACCGCCACGGCTGTGGAGTGCTAATGGTTTCGCACGACTTACACCTGGTGATGAGCACCACTGACCAAGTGGTCTGCCTTAACCGCCATGTGTGCTGTTCAGGGCACCCTGAACACGTCAGCGGCGACCCGGCATTCGTCGAGCTATTCGGCAAAAACGCGCAAAGTCTGGCGATTTATCACCACCATCACGACCACGCCCATGACCTGCATGGCTCGGTGGTCAGCGACGACGTCTCAACGCCACCCGTTCACGTTCATGGAGAAGGCTGCAAGCATGGCTGATTTTCTGTTTTACGCCCTGCTGGCAGGCTTGGCTTTGGCAGTGGTTGCAGGACCACTGGGCTCGTTCGTGGTTTGGCGACGAATGGCTTATTTCGGCGACACGCTGTCGCATGCTGCCTTATTGGGCGTGGCACTGGGGTTCTTGCTGGATGTCAGCCCCGCCATTGCCGTGACCGTGGGCTGCCTGTTACTGGCGGTGTTGTTGGTCACCTTGCAACAACGCCAACCACTGGCATCTGACACATTGCTCGGAATTCTCGCGCCCAGCACCTTGTCCCTCGGGCTGGTCGTACTAAGCTTCATGCATGAAGTACGAATCGACCTCATGGCCTACCTGTTTGGCGACCTGTTGGCGATCAGCCCCACAGACCTGATGTGGATCATCGGCGGCAGTGCAGCGGTTTTGGCTTTGTTGGTTGCACTGTGGCGGCCATTACTGGCGATTACCGTGCATGAAGAGTTGGCCACGGTTGAAGGCTTGCCGGTCGCGGCCTTGCGCATGACGCTGATGCTGCTGATTGCCGTGGTGATTGCCGTAGCGATGAAAATCGTCGGTGTGCTGCTAATTACTTCGCTGCTGATCATCCCCGCAGCCGCAGCCCAACGCCATGCCCGCTCACCCGAGCAAATGGCGCTGGGAGCAAGTGTATTGGGGATGCTGGCCGTGTGTGGTGGCCTCGCACTGTCATGGTTCAAGGACACACCCGCGGGGCCATCGATTGTAGTGTGTGCCGCCGCACTGTTTTTGCTGAGTTTTGTTCTGCCCCGTCGAGGGGTGTAGACTTGCTCGTTTTTTGCGCACTTAGAGAGCCGCAGGAATGAAGCTGTTTAATTTCCGTTATTTGCTCCTCGCCGCATTTTGCTTGCTGCTGGGCGCCTGCCAAAGTACGCCAACTGCCGACCAGCTCGCGCAGCAACAGCGTGCAGCGGCCATCGCACAGCTGGAGCAAAACCTGGCCAGTAGCGAACTCGCAACCGCCGAAGATCAATTAGCCGCCTTGCAGGCGCAAACGCCCGATGACCCGCAACTGGTGCAATACCAGCGTCAACTGGCGGAAGCCTACTTGCAGCGCAGCCAAATCGTGTTGCAAAAAGGTGATGTCAACGCCGCCGCAAACGCGCTAAGCCGTGCTCGGGCGTTGATGCCCAAAGCCCCAGCCCTGACCGGCGGGGTCAACAGCGCCATTGCTCACGCACGTAAGGCCGAACTGGACGCCGCAGAAGCTGCCCTCAAGGCTGCAGAAGCCCGCCCACCTGCCAAGGTGATCGACCCAACAGCCCAAAGCACGACTGTGACGCTAAACATCGCCGATATTGCAAAACTTCGACGCCAACTTGACCTTATCGCGCAGGACATTGTGAACTATCAGTGCGCGGTTAGCGTGCAAGTGCCCCGCACGGCCGATTACCCCTGGCTGTCCACGCTGATCAGCAAACGGGTGAAAAAGCTCAACCCTGAATTTGATCTCAAGCTTGAGCGTCAAATCATTCGCACCGTGCCTGCTCAAATGGTTCTGATTCCGAGCAAGCCTTGATGTGAAGCGCCCGCAGGAGCAGCCTTGCGCAGCTCCTGCGGGCTTACTCGCTAACCTGGTTAAGCCGGTATTGCTTTGGCCTTAGGCTCTCGCGCCCACACCCGATGCTGCCCCATCGCGGCAAAGAACCCTTTCACATCCTTGGCGTCCTTGATTGCCAGCAAACCTTCATCTGCCTGCAAATGCAGCACATCCAACAATTGCTTGGCTTCGCCGTGCAGCGCAATCGCCTTCAGGTGCTTGTAGGCCTCAAGCACGTAATGCAAAGCGACCCCGTCACCCCTCAACACTTGGATCGATGCGGCCCCACCGGGCACATAAACCGCGTCAAAAACGACTGATGGCATGCCTTCCATCGAAGCGTCCACCGGCAGCAATTTGCCATCTTTAGTTTTGACTGGCGCTGATGTCGGCCCCAAAAGCTTGGCGTGCGCGCCTTCTGCGCGCAAAGCCTGTTTTAAGGCATCAATGGCAGCACCATCGACGCCGTTAGCAGCCAAAATCGCAACTTTGCGGGTTTTGATATTGCCTGGTAGCAGGTTGGCCTGACTCAAAGCAGCAGACGCCTTAGTGCTGATCTCACGAACGGCCACGGTTCCCGAGGTGGGGGTGGGCAGCCCCAAGTTTTCAGCCACGCGCTTGGCCAACGTGAGGTCAATGTTGGCAAGAATCTCGTTCACTTGGCGCGCACGAATGTGTTCGCGCTCGACCTTGCCCAGCTCAAAGCTGTACGCCGCAATGATGTGCTCTTGCTCGTGCTTGCTCATGCTGTTGAAGAACAACCGTGCTTGCGAGAAGTGGTCGCTGAACGAGTCGCTGCGCTGACGAATTTTATTTGCGTCAATGCGCTCCGGGCAGCTCTCAAAGCCGCCATCTTGCGCTGCGGGAGGTGTTTCTTTCGGCCAGCCTCCATCAATCGAGTTGGGCTCGTAAGACGCCCGCCCTTTGTGAATGGTGCTGCGGTGTTGAGCGTCGCGCTGATTATTGTGAAACGGCGCCACAGGTCGATTGATGGGGATTTCGTGGAAATTAGGCCCCCCAAGACGACTGATCTGTGTATCGGTGTACGAGAACAGGCGCCCTTGCAGCAGCGGGTCATTGGAAAAGTCGATGCCCGGCACGATATGGCCGGGGCAAAAAGCTACTTGTTCGGTTTCAGCAAAGAAGTTGTCCGGGTTGCGATTGAGCACCATCTTGCCCAGAGGTGTAATCGGTACCAGCTCTTCGGGAATGAGTTTGGTTGGGTCAAGAATGTCGAAGTCGAAATTATGCTCATCTTCTTCAGCAATGATCTGTACGCCCAGTTCCCACTCCGGGTAATCGCCCGTTTCAATAGCCTCCCACAGATCACGACGGTGGAAATCCGTGTCTTTGCCTGCCAGCTTTTGCGCCTCATCCCAAACCAGCGAACAGGTGCCTGCGCTTGGACGCCAATGGAATTTTACGAACCTGGATTTGCCCTCGGCATCGACCAGCCGAAACGTATGCACGCCAAAGCCCTGCATGCTGCGAAGACTTTTGGGGATAGCCCGGTCAGACATTGCCCAAATGACCATGTGCGCAGATTCCGGCACCAGGGATACAAAGTCCCAGAAGGTGTCGTGGGCCGAACCGCCGGTGGGTATTTCGTTATGGGGTTCAGGTTTTACCGCATGCACGAAGTCAGGAAATTTGATCGCGTCCTGAATGAAAAAGACCGGCATATTATTGCCAACCAAATCGAAGTTGCCTTCATCGGTAAAAAACTTCACAGCAAAACCGCGCACGTCTCGCACCGTGTCCCCTGAACCTCGCGGCCCCTGCACGGTTGAAAAACGAACGAACACTGGGGTTTTCTTACTCGGATCCTGTAAAAACCCCGCCTTGGTCAGCGCGCTGTGCCGCTCGTAAGTCTGAAAGTAACCGTGAGCGCCCGTCCCGCGCGCGTGAACGATGCGTTCAGGAATGCGTTCATGGTCAAAGTGCGTGATTTTCTCGCGCATGATGAAGTCTTCAAGCAACGAAGGGCCTCTAGCACCCGCTTTGAGCGTGTTTTGATTGTCAGCAATCTTCACGCCCTGATTGGTGCGCAACGCCTGCTCAGTAGCGTCATCACGAAAGATTTCCAGGCTGTCTAATTTGACGTTTCGGTTACCACGATCCAAGGTGTCGGTGCCGGCCATCTGGCTCTTGTTCGAAGACGGTTTTTTAGTACTCATCAGACTAAACTCCTTGTTGGCAAAAGCCCGTCATGCGGGCGTCTTGGACAAATGTCCCCAGCGGGACTTGAGCAGCTTTAGTACTGACTTGGAGCGTTTGCAGGCGTTCCTTTTTTATGACCTCTAGTCGTCTTATCGCCAAATCAAAGGTTCAGTCGCAAATAAATACTAAGAACCTCTATACGGACAGGCTAAAATGCGCGCCCGGCTATCCGCTGATCTTTTTTTTACGCGCCTCACAAGGTCCGCTACGTGATTGAGTTTCATAACGTTCATAAAACTTACCGGGTTGCCGGTAAGGACATCCCCGCGTTGCACTCCACCAGTTTGCGTGTTGAGAGCGGCCAGGTATTCGGCCTGATCGGCCACTCCGGCGCGGGCAAAAGTACATTGCTGCGTCTGATCAACCGCCTCGAAACCCCGAGCGGCGGCAAAATTATCGTCGACAACGAAGACGTGACCGCGATGGATGCCAACGGCTTGCGACGTTTGCGTCAGCAAGTCGGCATGATCTTCCAGCACTTCAACCTGCTGGCCTCCAAGACGGTCGCCGATAACGTTGCGCTGCCGCTGACACTGGCCGGTGAACTGTCCCGCAGTGAAATCAATCTGCGTGTTGCCGAGTTGCTCGCGCGGGTGGGTTTGTCTGATCACGCCAAAAAGTATCCGGCTCAGCTCTCTGGCGGCCAAAAACAGCGTGTGGGCATTGCCCGCGCCTTGGCCACCAAGCCCAAAGTACTGCTGTGCGACGAAGCCACCAGCGCGCTCGACCCCCAAACCACTGCCTCGGTATTGCAACTGCTGGCTGAGATCAACCGCGAGTTAAAACTCACCATCGTGCTTATCACCCACGAGATGGATGTAATCCGCCGCGTGTGCGACGAAGTGGCCGTGATGGACGCGGGCCAGATCGTCGAGCAAGGCCCTGTGGCCGAAGTGTTCTTGCACCCCAAGCACCCGACCACCAAGCGCTTTGTGCAAGAAGACGAGCAAGTTGATGAGAGCGAGCAACGCGACGACTTTGCTCATGTGCCAGGCCGCATCGTACGCCTGACATTCCAGGGCGAATCAACCTACGCGCCATTACTGGGGACTATCGCCCGTGAAACGGGTGTGGACTACAGCATTCTGGCCGGTCGCATCGACCGCATCAAAGACACCCCTTATGGGCAATTAACCCTCGCCATCACCGGTGGCGATATGGAAGCAGCTTTCGCGCGCTTCATCGCGGCTGACGTACATATGGAGGTGCTGCGCTAATGGAACTCTTCTTGAGCTTCTTCTCCAACATCGACTGGCCAGAAATCTGGCTAGCCACGGGCGACACACTCATGATGCTCGGTGGCTCGCTGTTGTTCACCGTCTTGCTGGGTTTGCCGCTGGGGGTTTTGCTGTTTCTGTGCAGCCCACGTCAGCTGCTTGAACATAAAAGCCTCTATACCGTGCTGGCGCTGGTGGTAAACATCTTGCGCTCAGTGCCGTTCATCATCCTGTTAGTCGTAATGATGCCCGTCACGGTGATCATCGCAGGCACCTCGCTCGGTGTTGCCGGGGCTATTCCGCCCTTGGTGGTGGGTGCAACTCCATTCTTTGCGCGGCTGGTAGAAACCGCTTTGCGTGAAGTGGATCGCGGCATTATCGAAGCGACTCAGGCAATGGGCGCCTCCACGCGTCAAATTATTACCAATGCGTTGTTGCCCGAAGCACGCCCCGGCATTCTTGCGGCCATTACAGTCACCGCCATTGCGTTGGTGGGCTATACCGCCATGGCCGGTGTGGTCGGAGCTGGCGGCTTGGGCGACTTGGCCATTCGCTTCGGTTATCAGCGCTTCCAGCCTGACGTAATGGTTGTGACAGTGGTAGTCCTGCTGATTATGGTGCAAATTCTGCAAACCTTCGGCGACCGACTGGTAGCGCACTTCTCGCACAACTAAGTGCAAACACTGATTAATAAACGTAACCGCCAGCCCAAGGCTGGCATCAGGAGTTGCTGAATGAAGAAGTTATTTGCTGCTGTGGCCGCTGTTGCGGCGTTTTCGGCCCACGCGGGCGATCTGTCGGTGGCGGCCACTCCGGTACCACACGCTGAAATCCTGGAATTCGTGAAACCGGCGCTGGCCAAAGAGGGCGTTAACCTCAAGGTCAAAGTGTTTACCGACTACATTCAGCCGAACGTACAGGTCGCAGAAAAGCGTCTGGACGCGAACTTCTTCCAGCATCAGCCGTATCTCGATGAGTTCAACAAGGCCAAGGGCACCCACCTGATCAGCGTTGCCAGCGTTCACCTTGAGCCGCTGGGTGCTTACGCCAGCAAATACAAAAAACTGGATGAGCTGCCAACGGGCGCCACTGTCGTGATCCCCAACGATGCCACCAACGGCGGTCGTGCGCTGTTACTGCTGGACAAAGCGGGGCTGATCAAGCTCAAGGACTCGACCAACATTCTGTCGACGCCAAAAGACATCGTTGAAAACACCAAAGGCCTGAAATTCCGCGAACTGGAAGCGGCAACAATTCCACGCGTGCTGACTCAGGTTGATCTGGCGCTGATCAACACCAACTACGCGCTGGAAGCCAAACTGAACCCGGAAAAAGACGCGCTGGTTATTGAAGGCAGCGACTCGCCTTACGTGAACATTCTGGTGGCTCGCCCGGACGACAAAGATTCGGACGACATGAAAAAACTGATTGCTGCACTGCACACACCTGAAGTGAAAGCATTCATTAACGAGAAATACAAAGGCGCCATCATCCCGGCGTTCTGATTGCGCTAATAACGCTACACGGGGGCTGCCTGATTTAACGTCGGCTGCGCCCCCGGACGCGTCAACTGTCACACAGACTGTGCTTTTCGTAGGAGCTGCCAAGGCACGAAGGCTGCGATCGAGTGCGCAGCAGTCGCAAAGCTGACAGCCTCCTACGGGGCTTGTTGTTACTTCCTCTCTACCAACCCCGGCAACTGGGCAACCATCTTTTGGTTGTTGAACGGTGCGCGGATGAAACCTCGCTGTGTGCCGTCCGGGCCGATCAAGGCCAAGTTACCGCTGTGATCAACGGTGTAATTCGGTTTGCTGGTGTCTGCCGGGATAAACGGAATGCTCACCGCATTGGCCAAGGTTTGCAGCTCATCAATCGAGCCAGGCGTCAGGCCTACAAACTGCGGGTCAAAGTACCCCAAGTACTGCTTGAGCTGCTGTGGCGTATCGCGATTTGGGTCAACGCTGATCAACACAATTTGCAGTTTGTCCTGCACATCCTTGGGCAGCTCGCTTTTGATCTGACGCAGTTGGGCGAGGGTGGTCGGGCAGATGTCGGGGCAGAAGGTGTAGCCGAAAAACAGCAGGCTCCATTTGTCTTTAAGCTCATTCATCACCACCGGCTGACCGTCCTGATTGGCCATGGTCACATCAGGTAACTGGCGGCTTTGTGGCAGCAGAATAATCCCCGCGTCAATCAGCGCCGTATTGTCGCCCTGGCTTTTGCTCGACATGATTTTGTTAAACGTCAGGCCCATGACCAACGCCACCAGCGCGACAAGGATATAGACGGTTTTTTGAGTTTTAGTCATAGGTTCAACGCTAAGTAGTGATCAAGAAGCAACGCGATAAACAGCAGGAACAAGTAATAAATAGAGTACTTGAAGGTGTTGATCGCAGCGTGCGGCGCAGTGCCACGGTACAGCACCCACGCCCAATGCAGAAAGCGTGCGCCCAACCCTAGCGCACAGGCCAGATAGAGCAAGCCGCTCATGCGGATCACAAACGGCAGCAAACTCACCGCCAGCAAGGCAAAGGTGTACAGCAAGATATGGATTTTGGTGTAGTGCTCGCCGTGGGTCACCGGCAGCATCGGGATATCCGCCTTGGCGTATTCCTCTTTGCGATGAATGGCCAGCGCCCAAAAGTGCGGCGGGGTCCACGCGAAGATAATCAGCACCAACAATAAGGGCTCGGCACTGACATGCCCGGTCACCGCCACCCAGCCCAATAAAGGCGGCGCAGCACCCGCCAGCCCCCCAATGACAATATTTTGCGGCGTTGCCCGCTTCAAAAAACCGGTGTAAATCACCGCATAACCCAACAAAGACGCCAGCGTCAGCCACGCAGCCAGCGGGTTGGTGAACACCAACAATAACGCCAACCCTGCCACCGCCAGCAACATGGCGAATGACAGCGCAGCCACAGGTGTCACGCGCCCCTGCGCCAGCGGGCGCTTGTGAGTACGTGCCATTAGCGTATCAATGCGGCGGTCTACCACATGATTGACCGCCGCCGCGCCCCCGGCACACAGGCCAATCCCAAGGTTGCCGAAGATCAGTACTGTCCAAGGCACCCCGGCGCGGGTGGCCAAGAACATGCCCACCAGCGAAGTAATCAGCATCAAGACCACGACTTTAGGTTTGGTCAGTTCCAGATAGTCACGCCATAACGCCTGACGAGGACGCTCGCCGATCAAGGTCGCCATGGCAGTTCTCCTTTTAAGGTGACGGGGCTGGGCGTGTAGCCTCGCGGGCTCAATCGCCAACGGGACAAGCGGGGGGCTTTAACCCGCACTAACGCAGTGCGGGCGTGATAATTGACCAGCACCAGCGTCAGCAACAACACGGCGCCGCCTGCGTTATGCGCCACCGCAACAGCCAGCGGTAAGCCGAACAGCACATTACTGATCCCCAAACTGATTTGAGCGGCCAATGCCAGCAGCAGTAAACCCGCCAGGCGCGTCATGCCCACTTTGCGCAACTGCCAAGCTAACCCCAGCAAGACCAGCGTCAGCAGCACAGCCCCCAAGCGGTGCGTGAGGTGAATCGCGGTGCGCGCCTCACTGTCCAATTGGCCACCCAAGTAATTAGGGCCAATGTGCTGCGACAGGTGAAAACCATTGGCGAAGTCGGCTTGTGGCCACCATTGGCCGTGACAGGTGGGTAAATCGACGCAGGCCACGGCTGCGTAGTTAGAACTGACCCAGCCGCCCAGCGCAATTTGCACAATCGCCAACACCAGCCCCGCCGTGGCCCAGCGCTGCAAGCGCCGCGGCACCGCGAGGGCGGGCAACACACCCGACAAGCGCAAGGTCAGCAGAAACAACAGGCTCAAGGTGGCAAATCCGCCCAGCAAGTGGCCGGTGACCACCTGCGGCCACAATTTAAGCGTCACGGTCCACATGCCAAAAGCAGCTTGGGCCACCACCACCAGCAAGATAAACATGGGCAACTTGAATGGCTGATCCGCCAACCGGCGCTGCCGCCAGGCCCGCGCTGCCAGCACCAGAATCAACAGCCCCAAGGTGCCCGCGAAGTAACGGTGCACCATTTCACTCCAGCCTTTGGCCGCCTCTACAGGCGCGTCGGGAAAGTGCCGCTCAGCATGGGCCAACTGCGCCTCACTCTGCGGCACACTGATAAAGCCGTAACAACCCGGCCAATCGGGGCAACCCAACCCGGCATGGGTCAGCCGGGTGTAAGCACCGAGCAACACCACCACCAGCGCCAACAAAGTGGCAAGCAACGCGAGGCGAAATCCAGCTTTGGCCATGACTGTGCCCTTATCCGATGTTGGACAGTTTGAGCAGGTGACGCAGGTCGTTGAGCACATCCTTGCCCTTGACCCCAGGGTCGTAGCGCAGCACCAAATTGCCGTGCGGGTCGATGATCCACAGGTGCACGCCGTCATTCCCCTGAATGGTTTGGGTGTAGGCGGGCACGTCCAGCGAATAACGCTGTAACTGCGGGTATTCGCGTTGCAGCTTGGCGGCGTACTCCGCTTGCAGCGGCTGTGCGCTGGCCAATGCGTGGGTGGCCCGCGAAGCATCTCGGCCCAGGCCGATTTGAATTTGCCGCGCCAAATACACCAACTGCTGGCAGTCCGCCGGGCAGGCTTGCGGGGCTGTCACCAGCAATTGCCAGCGCTGTTCTTCGGCCTGCACGCCAAGCGCCGCACGACTCAGGCCATTGCCAATCATCACACCGTGATAACTGCGGCTCTCGGGCACCCAAAATTTGAGCTTGTACATGCCCGTGGCCAGCACCATCGGGCCGATGGTCAGCAGCAAGATAAGCACCAGTTGCAGGCGCCCGCGCCGTCGTGTGGACGGGTCGATACGACGCGCGGTGTCATGCGGATTGATGGCCGTGCCCATGGCGTTTCTCCTTGGCGTGGTGCCAACCGAAATATAAATACAAACCGAACAACGCCAGCGCCATCGCAAACCATTGCACGGCATAGGCAGTGTGTTTTTCAGGCCCCATGCCTGCGGCGATCACTGGCCAATCAGCCTCGTAAGCTGCCGGGCCTGGCTGGATGCGCACCTCATCAGCAAAGCCTTCGCGCCCCAGTTCAGCCCATAACGTGGCTGGCACCACAGCGGTCAACAGACGTGGCCAATCGCTCGTCACGGGGTCTGCATGCAGTTGAAAAGCGGCACCCGGCGACTCATACACCCACCCCTGAACCTCAAGCATTTGCGCTGGCGTGCTGAACACCGGTGCAGTGCGCCGATCCGGCCAAGGCAGCCAGCCGCGATTGAGTAACAGCCATTGACCGCTGGCTTGATCCTGAAAAGGTTGCAGCAACTCAACACCGACCTTGCCGTCACGCAGGCGGTTGTCCAGCAGCACGCTGTGTTGCGCATCAAGATGGCCACGTAACTGCACCCGTCGAAACGCGGGGGCGCGGGCAGTGCGCAGTTGCTCGGCAGTCAGTGGCGCGGCAATGCGGCGCTCGGCATAGCTGTCGAGCAACACGCGCTTGTGTTCGCTGCGGCTGAGCTGCCAAAAGCCCAAAAAGACCAACAACGGTAGCAACGCAAACACCACCAGCGTGGGCACAAGGCCTGGGTTAAAGCGCGTCATACGCGCAGACCTGGTGCCGGGAATTCAGTCGCTATACTTATTTTCATCGCGCCTGCCCCGGAGTTACCTCATGTTGAAAGCAGCCATTGTCTTGATGCTGATCGCCACCGTGATCAGCTTGTTCAGTGGCCTGTTCTTTTTGCTCAAAGACCAAGGGCACTCCAACCGCCTGGTCATCGCCTTGAGCGTGCGCGTCACATTTGCCGTCATCACCCTCGCGTTAATCAGTTGGGGCTTTTACAGCGGCCAACTGGTGTCTTCAGTGCCGTGGTAAACCGCGCTACAGCACGTAAACGAAGACAAACAAACCGACCCACACCACATCCACAAAGTGCCAGTACCAAGTGGCAGCTTCAAAGCCAAACTGGTGTTCGGCATTGAAGTGCCCGCGCATCACCCGAACGAACATCACCAGCAAAATCAATGTGCCAATGGTTACGTGCGCCCCGTGAAAACCGGTCAGCATGAAGAAGGTCGCGCCATATACGCCAGAGCCCAGCGTGAGCCCCAGTTCTTGGTAGGCGTGAATGTATTCCTCTGCCTGAAACCCCAAAAACGCCATGCCCAGCAACACGGTCAGCCCTAGCCAAACCTTCAGCGCACCGCGATGGCCCTTATTCAGTGCGTGGTGAGCAATGGTGACGGTCACGCTGGAACTGACCAGCAACACGGTATTGAGCAGCGGCAAACCCCACGGGCTAATGATGCCTTTGGGCGGCGGGTACAGTGCGGGGTCGGGCGTGTGCAGCAACGGCCACGTGAACTCAAAGTTAGGCCACAGCATGTGCGCCACTGCCTTGCTGCCTTCGCCTCCAAGCCACGGGCCAGACAGGTTTCTGACATAAAAAAGAGCGCCGAAAAACGCGATAAAGAACATCACCTCCGAAAAAATGAACCACGTCATGCCCCAGCGAAACGAGCGATCAAGCTGCGGACTGTACAGCCCGGCCCGGCTCTCTTTGATCACCGCGCCGAACCAACCAAACAACATGTACGCCAACACCAGGCTGCCAGCAAAAAAGATCAACGGGCCATGGGACTCAGGCCGCGCTGCTTTTAAGTCGTTAAACCACATGCCCAAGCCGTACACCGTGACCAACAGCCCCACTGTGGCAATGATCGGCCACTTGCTTTGCGCCGGGACGTAGTAGTGATCGTGAGTTGCCATGGAGCGTTCTCCTTATCGGGCAAGCCGGTTAGCGTCCTTGCCAGCGTTGGCGACGACGGGCGGTTGGCGAGCAGTGATATCGAACAGCGTGTAGGCCAGCGTCAGGTGTTTCACATCCTTGGGCATGTCGCGGTCAACGATAAAACGCATCGGCATTTCGATACGCTCGCCCGGCTGCAACATTTGCTGGGTGAAGCAAAAACATTCGGTCTTGTGGAAATACTGAGCCGCTTGGGCGGGCGAAATACTGGGCACTGCCTGCGCCGTCATAGGGTGATCCGAAGGGTTAAATGCCACAAAGACCATCTCGTTAACGGCCCCCGGATTAACCTCTAACTGATCCCCCTTGGGCCTAAATTCCCACACCATATCGATGGCATTGGTGGCTAAAAACTGCACCCGCACCTTGCGGTTTTGGTCGACCACTTGCTCGCCTTCGTATTGCCCCGCGGTCTTGCCGTTAATGCCGAAGGCTTTGCACATCACGTCATAAATCGGCACCAACGCAAAACCAAAGGCGAACATCACCACCACCAGCAGCAGCAAGCGCATGACGAGGCGTTTTATTGATCTCGACTCAGCCATGCGCGCCTCCAACCCTGTAGCCGCTGCCGCAGGCTGCGATAACGACAGCAGGACGATCCCTGAACACGCGTCCGCTTCGCGGGCGATTGCAGCCTGCGGCAGCGACTAAAAAGAACGAGGTGTTCATTTGATCTGCGGCGGTGTGGTGAAGGTGTGATAAGGCGCGGGCGAGGGCACGCTCCATTCCAGACCTTCTGCACCGTCCCACGGTTTGGCGGGCGCTTTCGGGCCGCCGCGAATGCACTTGATGACGATAAACAGGAACAAAAGCTGCGTAGTGCCGAACATGAACCCGCCAATCGAGGACACCATGTTGAAGTCAGCAAATTGCAGGTTGTAGTCCGGAATCCGACGGGGCATGCCTGCCAGACCCACAAAGTGCATCGGGAAAAAAGTGAGGTTCATGCCCACGAACGACAGCCAAAAATGCAGCTTGCCGAGGGTTTCGTCGTACATGTGGCCCGTCCATTTCGGCAGCCAGTAATAGGTCGAAGCGAAGATCCCGAAGATCGCACCCGGCACCAGCACGTAGTGGAAGTGCGCCACCACAAAGTAAGTGTCGTGGTATTGGAAGTCCGCCGGGGCAATGGCCAGCATCAACCCGGAAAACCCGCCGATGGTAAACAAAATCACGAAGGCCACGGCAAACAGCATGGGAGTTTCAAACGTCAACGAGCCTTGCCACATGGTGCTGGCCCAGTTGAACACCTTGACCCCGGTCGGCACTGCGATCAGCAGCGTGGCGTACATGAAAAACAGCTCGCCGACCAAGGGAATCCCCACCACAAACATGTGGTGCGCCCAAACGATAAACGACAAGAACGCGATACTCGCCGTGGCGTAGACCATCGAGGTGTAGCCAAACAGCGGCTTGCGCGAAAAAGTAGGAATGATCGCGCTGATAGCCCCGAAGGCCGGCAGGATCATGATGTACACCTCGGGGTGACCGAAGAACCAGAACACATGCTGGAACAGCACCGGGTCACCGCCGCCTGCCGCACTGAAGAAGCTGGTGCCGAAGTGAATATCCATCAGCATCATGGTTACCACACCCGCCAGCACCGGCATCACTGCAATCAGCAAAAAGGCGGTGATCAGCCACGTCCACACGAACAGCGGCATTTTCATCAGCGTCATGCCCGGCGCACGCAAGTTGAGGATGGTCGCAATCACGTTGATCGCGCCCATGATCGAACTTATGCCCATCAAATGAATAGCAAAAATAAAATAGGTCACGCTTTCGGGCGCATACGTCGTCGACAGCGGCGCATAAAACGTCCAGCCGAAATTCGGCCCGCCCCCGGCCATAAACAGTGTCGACACCAGCAACAAAAAGGCGGCTGGCAGTAGCCAGAAACTGAAGTTGTTCATACGCGGCAGGGCCATGTCTGGCGCGCCAATCATCAGTGGAATCATCCAGTTGGCCAGCCCGACAAAGGCCGGCATCACCGCCCCAAACACCATGATTAACCCGTGCATGGTGGTCATTTGGTTGAAGAACGCAGGTTCCACAATCTGCAAGCCGGGCTGAAACAGTTCGGCGCGAATCACCATCGCGAACGAGCCGCCCAGCAAGAACATGCAGAAGCTGAACCACAGATACATCGTGCCAATGTCTTTGTGGTTGGTGGTCAGTACCCAACGCATCAGGCCTTTGGCCGGGCCGTGCGCGTGATCATCCGCATGCCCGTGGTCATCAATAACAGCACTCATGTTCTGACTCCTGCAAACGGATGGACCCACAGGCCGGTCACACACGGCCCCCGGTGATTGCTCCTAACCAAGCGGCTCATTTGCCTTGCGCCTGTTTGAGCGCCAGCACGTCTTTAGGGGTCACCATGTCGCCTTTGTTATTGCCCCACGCATTGCGCTCGTAAGTCACTACAGCGGCGATATCAACTTCCGACAGCTGTTTGCCAAAAGCCGCCATCGCCGTGCCCGGTTTGCCGAAGTACACCCGATCCAAGTGGTCGGCAATCGGGCCAGTGGCAATGGGTGAACCTTTGAGGGCCGGGAACATCGGCGGCAAGCCTTGGCCTTCGGGCTGGTGACAAGCCACACAGGCGGTGTGATACACCTTGTCGCCACGGGCCACGAGTTCGTCCAGCGTCCAGTCTTTGCTGGTCAGCTCCTTGAGCTGCGCGGCCTGGGCCTTGCGCTCGGTGAGCCAGGCTTCGTAATCGGGCTTGGTTTTAACGTCAACCACAATGGGCATAAACCCATGGTCTTTGCCGCACAGCTCAGCGCATTGGCCGCGATAGATGCCGGGCTTCTCAACGCGGGTCCAGGCTTCGTTGATAAAACCTGGGATTGCATCGCGTTTGACGGCAAAGGCAGGCACCCACCACGAGTGGATAACGTCAGCCGAGGTCACCAAAAACCGGACTTTTGCGCCAATTGGCAACACCAGCGGTTCATCGACCTCAAGCAGGTAATGTTCACCTTTGGGCGCCTGATTTCGTATTTGGTCGGTGGGCGTGGCCAAGTTGCTGAAAAATTCAACATCCTGCCCCAAGTACTTGTAGTGCCACTTCCATTGATAGCCGGTGACCTGAATATCAACATCCGACTCACTGCTGTCGTAGATATTGATCAGGGTTTTGGTGGCAGGAACGGCCATCGCAATGAGGATAAGCAAGGGCACCACCGTCCAGAGGATCTCGACCGTGGTGCTTTCATGGAACTTGGCAGCTTGTTGGCCCGTGGAGCGCCGGTGAACGATCATCGACCAGAACATGGCACCGAAGACGATGATGCCGATGACCACGCAGATCCAGAAGATGGTCATGTGCAGGTCAAACACTGCATGACTGACTTCAGTCGCGCCCGGCGTCATGTTCACGGTCCAAGCCGCTTGAGCCTGACTGAATACAGACCACAACAGCAGGCCCATCCATAGGTGTGGATGTCGCTTCATTGCGGGTTCCCCTTTATTTTTCTTGTTATTGCGCCGGTTTACACCTGCGTTACAAGGGGGCGGTTTTCAAACCAGTGAACCTTGACCGCCGAGCCTCGTCTGCTCAGGCAGTCGGGCGTCATCAGAAAACGTTTACAAAAACGAGTATAGACAGCCACTCAAAGCCCGCAATGCAATTGCCTAAAACAGCCAAATCGGCCCTCATCGACAAATGGCACTCACAGCTTCGTTACAAAATGAATGACAATACCGCCCCGGAAAAACACCTTCGGCCTCGATGAAGGCTACTTTGTAAGCTCTTCCTTCTTGTTTAGCTTCCCCCTGGAGTTCCCATGAACACCGCCGCCTTACGCGAGCAGATCCTGCGTGCCCAACAACATGAGGCTGAGACGGGCTTGCTCGCCCGCCATCTGGCCGTTCAACTGCCTCACCTTCACGCCACCATTGAACTCGCCGATGAAGACCGCAACAGCGTGATGACACGCTTTGTCAGTGCCTACATCGAGCAGGTGCCCGATTTGCTCGATGCCGCCAATGATGTTGCTCGCGAAGCGGGAATTGAGTCGCAAATCAAACCGGTACTGAAAATCGCCGAGCAGTTTTTCGCTCAGCCGCCGGCCCTGATTAACGGGCACATCGGGCTCGAAGGTCTGCTGGATGAAGCCTATCTGGCACATCGATTGGTGGAAGAGGTCAACGATCTCTACATCAAGCACTTCCAGCAGCCGCTGATCCCGCTGGACACCACCGTGGCCAACCTGATTGCCCACCAATTGATCGGTGAAACCTTCGCCAATCAGCTGGACGAGGCCGTGCACCATGCTGTGGATGAAATGCTCGATGACGACAGCTTTGCGCTGGAGTCGGTAGAAGCCTACCGCGATCGTCTGACCAGCCCCGAGACAGGCGCCGCGTGGAAGCGCTGGCCGTGCCTGTCCAAGCAGTTGGGCGTTAGCCTGGCGGTGTAACACGCCGCACTGCTCACTTGCTCGCGATGCAAACGACTCGGCTTACTGATAAGTCTCTGCGCTGCCATCGCGAGCAAGCTCGCTCAAACCCCTGCGCTGTTCAGCGCAGCACGTTAAAAGCGCGCTTTAGGGGTCGCACTCGGGATCGGGTTTGTGCCGTCAAGTGGCAAAAAACTGCCTTTGTCGGCGTCGTAGGCTTTGATTTCGCTGGTTTCGATGTCGTAAACCCAACCATGAATAAACAGATGCCCGCTGGCCATGCGCGAAGCCACGGACGGGTGTGTACGCAAGTGTTGCAGCTGGGCGATCACGTTTTCTTCGGTCAGCACATGCATGCTTTCGGACTCTGTAGCGCAGTTGCAGTTGTCCTGCACCATAGTTTTGGCCACTTCAACGTGATGTAGCCAGGCCCTGACCGTTGGCATTTTTTTCAGGCTGGCGGGGTTGAGTACAGCGCGCATGGCGCCACAATCCGAATGCCCACAAATGATGATGTGCTGCACTCCCAGCGCCAGCACCGCGTACTCAATGGCGGTCGAAACACCGCCGTTCATCTGTCCGTAAGGTGGCACTACGTTGCCCACGTTGCGGGTGACAAACAGGTCGCCGGGTGCGCTCTGGGTGATGAGCTCGGGCACGATGCGCGAATCGGCGCAGGCAATAAACATAGCGCGCGGCGTTTGCGCGGTGGCGAGTTTTTTGAAGAAGGCTTCTTGCTCGGGGAATATTTCGTGATGGAAATGCAAAAAGCCATCAACGATGTGATGCAACGCTGCATCAGCACTTTGGGCGGCAGATGGCTCGGAGTTCGATGCAGCAGGCTGCGGTTTTTGCTTGTCGCTCATGTGAATCCCCTGGGCAAAGTGGCACCGGATGTTACCTGAACTCAATTCGTGGTGAAAACACACAAGCTGTAGCTACCGCGATGAGTCTTCCAGTCAGCCCGTTCTGCGTAGCAACTGACAAGGTACACAGGCAGCGATAGGGCGCATAAGCGGGTGCAAACCTGACCACTTCATGAGTCGCGCCTGGTTCAACAATGGGCTTGCAGCTCAGCCAACGCGTGGGCTGCTTCTTCGAGCTCAAACTCGTTAAAAACCCGCACTCCCGCACGCGTCAGCAGAGCTGCCGTGACTCCCTGACCCTGCACTTTTACGCCGCTAAAGCTGCCGTCATAGGTCAGCACATTGCCGCACGACGGGCTATTGGCCTTGAGCACAGCGATGCGGATGTTGTGCGCCTGCACCAGCGCCAACGCTTGGTGAGCGCCAGACACAAATGCTTGCGTCACATCCTCGCCTTCGGTGGTCATCACGGGCGCCTTGCCATTGAGCACCTCAACACCTTGGCCGCCGGGTATCTCAGCAGCAGCGCGGGGCGTGGGCAAGCCGCCCGCGACTTCTGGGCACAGTGCAATCACCCGGCCTTCGGCCTGCCAAAGGGCCAGTTGCGCATAAGGCCCACTGGCCCCGCCGTCGTAACGCACCCGATGACCCAACAAGCAGCGGCTGACCAATACGCGGTGCATCACAACAGCACCTCGGTCGCACGGCGGCGAAACCAGCCGGTCAGCGACAAGCGGTCTCGAGTGGCAGGCATCACTTCGTGCGGGATTTCACCCGACAAGAACACTACCAAACAGCCACCCGTCGGCAGTACGTCGTAATCCACACCGTTTTCAAGATACATGCGCAAATGGCCACCATGTTCGGGCAACCACGCTTGATTGAGGTAAACCACGGCCGACACCATGCGCCGATCATCGTCGCGAAAACGGTCCAGATGCTTGAGGTAAAACGCGCCTGGCGGATACAACGCAAAGTGGCTTTCAAAGTCCTCCAGGCCCAAAAAAAGCCTGCGATTCATGGCGATTCGCAGGCTTTCCATCAAGCCTAAATAACTGTCGCAGGCCAGTGCCTCTCCAGGCTCCAGCCATTGAATGTGGTCGCCGCGGATTCCCTCGCGGACCTCCTGCGCCGGGCCACGGCCCACAGCCGCCGGGGCCAGTTCACCTTCAACGGAACGTTTATGGCACTCAGCCGCTAGTTCAAGGGTCAGAGCCTCGGGCAAGAAGATGTTTTGCTGTGACCATCCCTGTGCGTACAGGTCGTCGACAATGCGTAGCAACAGCGGATGATCAGAGGGTATTTGCATGCCGCGCATATTATCGATACGCCTCGAAATTCGACAGTGCCGTATAGCAGCGTCAACACAAAAATTACCGCCCGTATATTTAAAGCCCCAAGAGCGAGACGACTTCTCGACAAGTCCTAGGCCACACCCGGACAATAGCGCCCTGCTGACAGGAGTCCTTCATGCGCCGCTTGTTTTTATTGTTAACCATTTTTTTCACCTTACCCGCATGGGCAGACAGCCTCGACGACTTGTTTACAACGGCGGGCTGGCCAGAACAACGAGCGCATTTCAATGATGCCTTGAGCGCCGCGCAACAGCGTTATCGCAACAGCTTGCCGCCTGCGGTGTATCAAGCGTTGGTGGACAACAGCAGCCAGCGCTTCGCCGCACAGGCGATGGATCAACGGGCCAAAGACCAAATGCGTAAACATTTGCCGGACCCAAACCCTGCATTGGTGTTTTTTCAATCGCAACTGGGCCACAAAATCGTTGCCGCTGAACTGCTCGCCACCCGCCGCGATCAACTGGCGCAGCACGCACAAGGCTTGCCGCGCATTGAGGCCAGTGCCACCCGCCAACTGCTGATCAACCATTTGTCCCGCGCATTGCCAGCCCGTGAAGCCGGGGCCGAGGTTAGCCTGGCGATTGCAGGCGTGGCGGCCGACAGCTTGAGTTCAATGATCCCGGGGTTGCTGGGCGGGGGTCAGGCGCAAAGCATGTTGAACGGCCAGCGCCAGCGGTTGATGGAGCAGATTGGCAGCGAGCTGGATAACACGTTGCTCTACGTGTACCGCGACTTGTCCGACCCGGAGCTGGAAGAGTTCGTGACCTTCGCCGAGTCAACGGACGGGCAAACCTACTATCAAGCTGCGCTGGTGGCGGTACGCGCGGGTTTGGCCGTGGGCCAAAGCACTTCAAGCCTGACGCAGTAGCTGCGGCCCTTGTCGCCGCCTTCATTAGCGACTAAAGCGGGTGGCAGGCACATCAGAAATGCTCATCCAAAAACGCGAAATAGTGATCGCGTATCTGCGCAGACTCATTCGCCAGATGGTGTCGCGCCTCGGGCATTAACAGCATCTTCGGCTGGTTGAACTTGGCTTTCACCACCTCAAGATTGTGTTTCCAATCGACGGTTTTATCTGCCTGCCCTTGGATCACCAAGGGGCAACGGGTGCTGGGCGATGCGGCTTCAATGCGCGGGATCCAGCGCGCCAAGGCGCCAACCCAAGCCGTCGGCAAACGCCGTGGCTGTAAAGGATCGGCCTGTAAAAAGGGTAAAAAGTCCGGGTCGGTCGAGTTCTCGCTGAAGCGCCGTTCAATGCCTTTAACAAAGGGACGAAGCAGGTAGTAGCTGAACTTCGACCAGTGCCAATCCTTTGGGCGAACCAACGGCGCCATCAATATTACCTGCCCTTGGGCCGGGCTCTGATCGCCTTGGCGCAGCAAATGGTCGATCACAACCGCGCCTCCCGTACTTTGCCCGCACAGGTGCCAAGGGTGCGGCAACTGGAGTGATTGCGCCTCGATGAACAAGCCTTGCAGCGCCTCTTGATACTGCGCGAAGTCATCAATACTGGCCCGCTCGCCACTGGACAACCCGTGCCCCGGCAGATCGCAGGCGATCACCACAAACCCGTGATTGAGCCCCCACTCGATGATGTGCCGGTACAGGCCCATGTGGTCGTAAAAGCCATGAATCACAAACAACGTTGCCACGGGCGAAGCTTGGGGCCACCACACTTGGCTGACCAATTCGTAACCGCCCGCACTAAAACGCCCCAGTTGGCGCCTGAAGGGCGCGGGGCGATTGGGGAAATCCAGTCCGTAAAAATACTGGTAGGCCAGCCCTTCACTCGATAACGGCTGACCTGCGGCCAACGGCTGCAAACTGGCGCGCAAGGAATCAGGGGAAAACGGGGCGGGCATAAGGGCTTCCAAACAGGGCGCATGGGCGCAAAACAGGCTTTATAGACCGCCGATATTCATCTGTCAGGTCAAGCATGGCAAGCTACGCGACCTTCGAGGACCTATTTGTATGCCTTTGCCCACGTTAAAAACACTGCTTGCCTGCTTATTTACGCTGATCTGTGCGGTAGGGTTGTGGGCGGCTTACGACTGGTTTCAGGGGCGTTATATTCGTGCTTTCAGCGATCAAACTGCACTGTTTGCAGGTGATGTATTGAGCCTGCCTGCCGAGCTGTCTGGCCCCGGCCCCATTCGCGTGGTGCATTTCTGGGACCCGGCCTGCCCGTGCAATGTCGGCAACCAACAACACCTCACCGAACTGCTGGCCACTTACGTGCCGCAGGGCGTGGCCTTCTACTCTGTGCGCAAGCCCGGCACCCAAGGCCAACTGCCCGCCACCATGAGTGCCATCAAGCCGTTGACGACCTTACCCGGCGCCGATCACCTGAGCGCCAGCCCGGCGGTGGCCATTTGGGATCGCAACGGGCAACTGGCTTATTTCGGCCCCTACAGCGAAGGTGCCACCTGCAATGCCAGCAACAGCTTTATCGAGCCTATTTTGCAAGCGTTGAGCAATAACCGTCCCGTAAAGGCCACCCACACCATGGCGGTGGGCTGTTATTGCCCGTGGCAGCCAGACCCAACTGCACAGTGAGCTAACGTCACTGGCGGTTTATAGAACAAGGAGTTCTCTGATGAAACGCAGCCTGACCGTCATTGCCATTGTCGTGGCTACCGTTGCTGGTGCAGGGGCGTGGTACGTGTACAGCAAGTTGCCCACCCGCCAAGGGCAGGTTGCGTTAAATACGCTGCAAGAACCCGTAACCGTGCGTTATGACGAGCGCGGCGTGCCGCACATTCGTGCTGGCAATCAGGCTGACGTGTATCGCGCCCTTGGCTATGTGCAGGCGCAAGATCGGCTGTTTCAAATGGAAATCATGCGCCGCCTGGCCCGTGGCGAATTGGCCGAAGTGCTAGGCCCCAAGCTTGTGGACACCGACAAGCTGTTTCGTAGCCTGCGCATTCGCGATCGAGCCGCCAGCTACTTGACCGAGCTGGATCAGCAATCACCCGCGTTTCTAGCGCTACAAGCCTATCTGGACGGGATTAACCAATACCAAGCGACCCACGCCAAACCTGTGGAGTTCGACCTGCTGGGGATCACCCCTCGGCCATTCACCCCCGAAGACACCATCAGTGTCGCCGGCTACATGGCCTACAGTTTTGCAGCAGCCTTTCGTACCGAACCGCTGTTGACCTATGTGCGCGACCAGTTGGGCAGCGACTACCTCAAGGTGTTCGATCTCGATTGGCAACCTAAAGGCGCCTTGCCTCCGGCGCTGGCAGCCAGCGACTGGAAAACCTTGGGGGCGCTGGCCCAACTGAGTGATCAAGCTTTGAGTCAGGCAGGTTTGCCGCAGTTTGAGGGCAGCAATGCGTGGGTGGTGTCGGGCAAACGCACGCAAAGCGGCAAGCCACTGTTGGCGGGCGACCCGCATATTCGTTTTTCGACGCCTTCGGTGTGGTACGAAGCGCAGCTGTCGGCCCCCGACTTTGAACTGTACGGCTACCACCAAGCGTTGGTGCCTTTCGCGTTTTTGGGCAATAACCGCGACTTTGGCTGGAGCCTGACTATGTTCCAGAACGACGATCTGGATTTGATTGCCGAAAAGACCAACCCCAAAAACCCGAATCAGGTTTGGTATCACGGCCAATGGGTCGACATGAGCAGCAGCGAGCAATACATCGAGGTCAAAGGCCAGCCCCCGGTCAGCTTCACTTTGCGCCAATCGCCCCACGGGCCAATCGTTAATGACGTGGTCGGCGCAGTGGCGGGCAATGCACCCATTGCCATGTGGTGGGGCTTTTTGGAAAGCAAAAACCCGATTCTCGAAGGCTTCTATCAGCTCAACCGGGCCAACACCCTGAAAAAAGCACGCACGGCGGCCACTTACATTCACGCGCCAGGGCTGAATTTGGTGTGGGCCAACGCCAAGGGAGACATTGGCTGGTGGGCCGCCGCACAGTTGCCCAAACGCCCAGCGGGGGTTAACCCGGCGTTCATTCTGGACGGCAGTACGGCGCAAGCAGACAAAATCGGGTTTTACCCGTTCAGCGCCAACCCGCAGGAACAAAACCCGGCGCGCGGTTACATCGTGTCAGCCAACTTTCAGCCGATATCACCCACAGGCATTGAGATCCCCGGTTACTACAACCTTGCCGATCGTGGCCAACAGCTCAATCGTCAACTGAGCGACACCCGGGTGAAATGGAACCTCAAAAACAGCCAAGCCCTGCAACTGGGCACAACCACCGATTACGGGCAACGCGTGCTCAAGCCGCTGCTGCCAGTGCTGCGCAACGTGGTCAGTGACCCGAGCGAGTTGAATCTGGTTGAGCAATTGGCGCAGTGGAAAGGTGATTATCCGCTGGACTCAACCAGCGCCACGCTGTTCAACCAGTTCTTGTTCAGCCTGGCCGACGCCGCCATGCACGACGAGTTGGGGGATGCGTTTTTTGACCTGCTGCTGAGTACGCGCGTGGTCGACAGCGCACTGCCTAGGCTCGCTGCAACCCCCAACTCTGTGTGGTGGGACAATCGTCACACGCTGGCCAAAGAGGGTCGCACCGAGACAGTCAAAGTCGCTTGGCAAAACAGCATCGCTCAGCTCAAGGTCACGCTGGGGGATGACCCTACGCAATGGCAGTGGGGCCGTGCTCACACACTGACCCACGAGCATCCGCTGGGGCGGCAAAAGCCGCTGGACTGGCTGTTTAATGTCGGCCCGTTTGCCGCGCCCGGTAGCCACGAAGTGCCGAACAATCTGTCCGCCAAACTCGGCCCGGCACCTTGGCCCGTCAACTACGGCCCGTCCACCCGGCGCTTGATCGACTTTGCCGACCCCACCCACAGCCTGACCATCAATCCGGTAGGGCAAAGCGGCGTACCTTTTGACAAGCATTACCGCGATCAGGCCCACACCTATATCGACGGCGGCTACGACCCTGCGCATTTTGGAGAAACCGAAGTGCAGCTCAACACACGCAGCACGTTGCATTTGGTGCCTGCGCGATAAACAACAGATTGGCGCAACGCGGCGCGGCCCCACAAAAAACCTTGGGCTTCGTGTGGTCGCCCGCGTAAACGCTGGGGTAGACTCCTGGGTCCCTACTTACTCGCCCAGTGAAGCTTTCCGATGCTTGAACAGTACGTCAAGAAGATCCTCACCTCGCGCGTTTATGACGTTGCCGTAGAAACCCCACTGCAAGCTGCCAATCAGCTTTCTGCTCGCCTGGGCAACCATATTTTGCTCAAGCGCGAAGATTTGCAGCCGGTGTTTTCGTTCAAGATTCGGGGCGCTTACAACACCCTCACGCAGTTGACTGATGCTGAGCGCGCGTGTGGTGTCGTGACCGCGTCGGCGGGTAACCATGCGCAGGGCTTGGCCTTGGCGGCCAAAGTGTTGGGCGTCAAAGCCACCATCGTCATGCCCAAAACCACGCCAGAGATCAAGATCGAAGGCGTGCGCTCTCGCGGCGGCATTGTGGTGCTGCACGGCGACTCGTTCCCCGAGGCGCTGGCTTACTCGCTCAAACTGGTCGATCAAGAAGGCTTCGTTTACGTTCACCCTTTTGATGACCCAAATGTCATTGCCGGGCAGGGCACCGTGGCGATGGAAATTCTGCGCCAGCACCCAACACCGCTGGACGCTATTTTTGTGCCGGTGGGCGGTGGCGGGCTGATCGCCGGGATTGCAGCGTATGTGAAGTACTTGCGCCCGGACATCAAGATTATTGGCGTTGAACCCGACGACTCCAATTGCCTGCAAGCCGCGATGGCGGCGGGCGAACGCGTAGTGCTACCAACCGTAGGGATTTTCGCCGACGGTGTAGCCGTGGCGCAGATTGGCCAGCACACGTTTGATATCTGCAAAGACTATGTCGATGAAGTCATCACGGTCAGCACCGATGAAATTTGCGCGGCGATCAAAGACATTTTCGACGACACCCGCTCAATCACTGAGCCTGCTGGGGCATTGGGTGTGGCCGGGATCAAAAAGTATGTTGAACAACGCGGCGTCAGTGGCCAAACACTGGTCGCGATTGAGTCCGGGGCTAACGTGAATTTTGACCGTTTGCGCCATGTGGCTGAACGCGCAGAGCTGGGTGAAGGCCGCGAAGCCATTATTGCCGTAACCATTCCAGAGGTGGCAGGCAGCTTCAAGGCGTTCTGCGAAGCGGTGGGCAAGCGCCAGATCACTGAGTTCAACTACCGCTATCACACCGGCAGCGAAGCACACATTTTTGTCGGCGTGCAGACTCATCCTGTGAACGACCCGCGCAGCGCCTTACTGGCCAGTCTGACCGAGCAAGGGTTTCCGGTGGTTGACCTGACCGATAACGAATTGGCCAAACTGCACATCCGACACATGGTGGGCGGGCATGCCGCCAAGGTGAGCGATGAGTTGCTATTTCGTTTTGAATTCCCGGAGCGCCCAGGCGCGCTATTTAACTTCCTGAACAAGTTGGGTGGTCGTTGGAATATTTCGATGTTCCATTACCGCAACCACGGCGCAGCAGATGGCCGTGTGATGGCAGGGCTACAAGTGCCTGCCGAAGAACGTCACCTAGTGCCCGCCGCACTGGCTGAAATCGGCTACCCGTACTGGGATGAAAGTGATAACCCGGCCTATCAGCTGTTTCTTGGCTGATAGCCGCTAAGCTGATTACACAGGCCAAGGAATTAATGACATGGAAACCTTCACAGCGCTGAAACTGCTGCATGGCGTATCAACATTGCTGTTGTTCGTCAGTGCCATTGCTTTGCTGGTTGTGGTGATTCGCCGTTGGCGCGCGGGGGATAAAGACCTGTCGGGCGGCGCATTGCGTGGGCCGTGGGGTTTTGTTTGGGCACTGATGGGGCTGTGTCTGCTGGCATTGCCAGTGAGCGGCTGGTGGTTAGTGCATTTGGCCGGTTGGCCGCTGAGCCAACTGTGGTTGTTGGCGGGCAGTGGCTTGTACCTGCTGGGCAGCCTGAGTTGGCTGTGGCTGGTGGTGCGGCTTAATCGCCTGCGATTAGGACGTGTGGCCAAGCACCCGCGCTTTACGCTGGCATTGGCCATAGTTTGTGCTGTTTGCTTTATCGCCATTGCTGGGCTGATGGGCGCCAAACCGGTTTAGAAACCACGTTGGAGCTGTCGCAGGCTGCGATTTTTAAACGATCAAAAGATCGCAGCCTGCACCAGCTCCTACTAATGCGTGGTTAGTTAGTCGCGCAATGACATTACTTTCCAGCCGCGCTTTTGAGCTTCAGCCAGCAGGTTCGGATCAGGGTCAACTGCTACTGGGTGCGTCACCTGCTCCAGCAGCGGCAAATCGTTCATCGAATCGCTGTAAAAATAGCTGCCCGCCAAGGTATAACCCGTCTCTTCGAGCCAGCGCGTCAGGCGTGTGACCTTGCCTTCGCGAAAGCACGGCACGTCGGTGCTGCGGCCGGTGTAGCGGCCATCGACGATTTCGCACTCAGTGGCAATCAGGTGTTCCACGCCCAAGCGTTTGGCAATCGGGGCAGTTACAACACGGTTGGTGGCGGTGATGATGACCAGCGTGTCGCCGGCCTCACGGTGCTGGGCCAACAGGGCGAGTGCTTTAGGCAGCACGATCGGCTCGACGCAATCGCGCATAAAATCGCGGTGCCACTCGTCAAGTTGAGCCATGTCATGACGGCCAAAAATTTCCATGCTGAAATTAAGGTACGCCGCGTTATCGAGCGTGCCTGCCAGATAGTCCTGATAAAACGCGTCGTTGCGCGCCTTGTAGGCTGCACCATCAAGAATGCCGCGTTCGCACAGGTAGTCGCCCCATGCGTGGTCGCTGTCGCCGCCTAAAAGGGTGTTGTCCAAGTCGAATAAAGCCAGACGCATTGCAATTACCCGCTGAGCTGTCGGTTGAAAGCCAACAAGAATACGGTCTTTTCATAAGACTGCACAAAGGCAGGAAGGCGCGTTGCTGCTTTAACAACCTTTGTGGAACAATGCGGCGACATGCGTTTGCGAGGTTGTGGCCGTGATCGACCCCGATGGTTTCCGTCCTAATGTCGGGATTATTCTGACAAATGATGCTGGTCAGGTACTTTGGGCTCGCCGTATCAATCAAGACGCGTGGCAGTTTCCACAGGGTGGTATTAACCCTGATGAAACGCCGGAAGACGCCTTGTACCGTGAGCTGAACGAAGAAGTTGGCCTTGAACGCGAAGATGTAGAAATACTCGCCTGTACGCGAGGCTGGTTGCGCTATCGTTTGCCGCAACGTTTGGTTCGTACCCACAGCCAACCGCTGTGTATCGGCCAGAAACAAAAGTGGTTTTTGTTGCGCCTGATCTCTAACGAGCAGCGGGTGCGCATGGATTTAACCGGTAAACCGGAGTTCGATGGCTGGCGCTGGGTCAGTTATTGGTATCCGTTGGGCCAGGTGGTGACATTCAAGCGCGAGGTCTACCGTCGCGCTCTCAAAGAGCTTGCCCCGCGCCTATTAACGCGCACCTGACACGGAGTTCGACCCCGAGCCATGCTCAATACGCTGCGCAAGATCGTCCAGGAAGTTAACGCCGCCAAGGATCTCAAGGCGGCGTTGGGGATTATTGTGTTGCGCGTCAAAGAGGCGATGGGCAGCCAGGTCTGTTCAGTCTATTTGCTTGATCCAGAGACCAACCGTTTTGTGCTGATGGCCACTGAGGGCTTGAACAAGCGCTCAATCGGCAAAGTCAGCATGGCGCCCAACGAAGGCCTTGTGGGTCTTGTGGGCACCCGTGAAGAGCCTCTGAACCTCGAAAACGCCGCCGATCACCCGCGCTATCGCTACTTTGCCGAAACCGGCGAAGAACGCTATGCCTCTTTCCTCGGCGCGCCGATCATCCACCACCGCCGCGTGGTTGGGGTGCTGGTCATTCAGCAAAAAGAACGCCGTCAGTTTGATGAGGGCGAAGAAGCCTTCCTGGTCACCATGAGCGCGCAATTGGCCGGGGTTATTGCCCATGCCGAGGCCACGGGGTCAATTCGCGGCCTAGGCCGTCAGGGTAAAGGCATCCAGGAGGCCAAGTTTGTTGGCGTGCCGGGCTCGCCGGGGGCGGCTGTAGGCACAGCGGTGGTCATGCTGCCACCGGCTGATCTGGACGTGGTGCCTGATAAAACCATCGCTGATATCCCCGCCGAGATTGCGCTGTTCAAAACCGCCCTTGAAGGCGTGCGCAACGACATGCGCGCGGTATCAAAAAAGCTCGCTACCCAGCTGCGCCCCGAAGAGCAAGCGCTGTTCGACGTGTACCTGATGATGCTCGATGACGCATCGTTAGGCAGCGAAGTCAAAAATGTGATCAAAACCGGCCAGTGGGCGCAGGGCGCGCTGCGTCAGGTGGTGTCCGATCACGTCAATCGCTTTGAGTTGATGGACGATGACTACCTGCGTGAGCGGGCCTCCGATGTGCGCGATCTGGGCCGGCGCCTGCTGGCTTACTTGCAGCACGATCGTCAGCAAACCATGGTCTATCCCGACAACACCATTTTGGTCAGTGAAGAACTGACCGCGACCATGCTCGGCGAAGTGCCAGAAGGCAAGCTCGTGGGGTTGGTGTCGGTACTGGGTTCGGGTAACTCTCACGTGGCCATTTTGGCCCGTGCGATGGGTATTCCAACGGTGATGGGCCTGGTTGACCTGCCGTATTCCAAAGTCGACGGCATTCAGATGATCGTCGATGGCTACCACGGCGAGGTCTACACCAACCCCAGCGACGTGCTGCGCAAGCAATACGCGGAAGTGGTCGAAGAAGAGCGTCAGCTGTCTGAGGGCCTTGATGCCCTGCGCGAGCTGCCGTGCATCACTCCGGACGGGCATCGCATGCCGCTGTGGGTGAACACCGGTTTGCTGGCCGATGTGGCGCGTGCGCAACAGCGCGGCGCAGAAGGCGTAGGTCTGTACCGCACCGAAGTGCCGTTCATGATCAACCAGCGCTTTCCGAGCGAAAAGGAGCAGTTGGCGATTTATCGCGAGCAACTCGCCGCCTTCCATCCCCAACCAGTGACCATGCGCAGCCTGGACATTGGCGGCGACAAGTCACTGTCGTACTTCCCGATCAAAGAAGACAACCCGTTCCTTGGCTGGCGCGGGATCCGCGTTACCCTCGACCACCCGGAAATCTTTCTGGTTCAGGCCCGGGCCATGCTCAAGGCCAGCGAAGGCCTGAACAACCTGCGTATTTTGCTGCCGATGATTTCCGGCACACACGAACTCGAAGAAGCCCTGCACCTGCTGCACCGTGCATGGGGCGAGGTGCGTGACGAAGGCACTGACGTGCCGATGCCGCCGATTGGCGTGATGATCGAAATCCCGGCGGCGGTGTACCAAACCAAAGAGCTGGCCCGCCAAGTGGACTTCCTGTCGGTGGGTTCCAACGACCTGACCCAATACTTGCTGGCCGTAGACCGCAACAACCCACGGGTTGCCGACTTGTACGATTACCTGCACCCGGCGGTGCTGCAAGCGCTGCAATCAGTGGTGCGCGACGCCCACGCCGAAGGCAAGCCGGTGAGTATTTGCGGCGAAATGGCAGGTGACCCGGCGGCGGCGATCTTGCTGATGGCGATGGGCTTTGACAGCTTGTCGATGAACGCCACCAACTTGCCAAAAGTGAAATGGATGCTGCGTCAGGTCAACCTGAGCCGCGCTAAAGAGCTGCTGGCTGAAGTGATGACCATCGACAACCCGCAGGTCATTCGCAGCACCCTGCAATTGGCCCTGAAAAACCTTGGCTTGACCCGCATGATGAACCCGGCAGCCATCAAACCTTATTGATCGCTGCTTCGCAAAAGCCTCTGGCGCGACCCTTTACGGGGCGAGGCAGAGGCTTTTGAGGTTATTGAGCGTTACGCCTGACCAAACTGTGCCGCCAGCTCTCGCAACAACACTTCTGCGTCGAGCACTTTTGTGACCACGTCTTCTGCCTTTTCGCGAGTCACGCCAAGGCGCTCAAACACCTCATCCGGCAGTGGCTCATAAGGCCCATGACCAATCCCTCGGCTGCGCAACAAACCGACCGCCACACACACAAGGTTCGGGTATTGCGCGGCATCCCCTGCGTATTGCGAGTCATGCTGAAAACGTAGCGCCGTGGCCAGCTCATCTGGCATGTCCCAATAGCTCATCAACCAAGCGCCCATTTGCTCGCGGGTGATGCCCAACAAATGCTGTTCGACCACGCTGTGGGTGACGTGCGGATTGACTTCGAGGTGACGACAAATCAGCGAGAAATGCGGCGGAAACACGTGCGCCAGCAGCAAGTAACCAAAGTTGTGAAGCAAGCCTGCCAAGTACGTCAGACCCGTTTCAGGGCGTTCGGCCCGCGGCATGGCACGGGTTAAACCTTCAATCACTGCGGCGGTGTAGATCGATTGCTGCCAGTAAGGCGTGCTCGATTGCGGGTGGTCTTTGGGCAGGCTTAAGGTTTTACCCAGCGCCAAACCCAGCGCCAGATTGATCACCAGGTCAAAACCCAGCACACGCACAATGGCGTCTTCAACAGAGCGAATTTTGCCCGGAGCAGCGTAGTACGGCGACGCGGCCCAGCTCATGACTTGCGCCGCCAGCGCCGGATCAGTCTCAACAACGCCGGTGATGTCATCAATCGTGGCGTTAGGATCAACTCGCAGCTTGATGATCTTGCGGGCCGTTTCGGCCAGCGGCGGAATCTCGATAGTGGCTTCCAGCCGCTGCTGAATACGCCGGGCGGTGAACTCATGCACCGCTTGAGTGATGGCTTCGCCATTGGCGTCCAATTGATCAAGGCTCGGCTTGATCGCACTCAACGGCTCGCCAAATCGACCAGCGCTGGCTTTGGTGAGCATGCCTTTGAAGTCTTCCTGCGCGATCTCCAGCAGCAGGCCGGGTTCACCCGCGCTGATCAACAGCAAAGGCTCTTGCAGCAGCTGCTCTTCGTACAGGCACGGCGAGCTGGTGAGCGGCGGCAAGCCCGGCAGCAGGCTCAGGCTATGGTTGCCCAGCATGCGCTCAAGCCGATCCGGGGCCACGGCCGTCATACGGCGCCCGATCAACTCAGTGAGGCGATTAAGGTCCAGCAGATGGCTTTGTGGAAACAGCACCATCAACGCGCCGACAGAGTCATCCAGCAAGGCGGCTTGCACCTTGCGGGCAGGGTTAAGCCCGGGATGGTCATACACTTCGCGATACGGGATTGCCAACTCACCGAGCAACTTCCGAATAACGGATGGCGTGTTCGGGACGGTTGGAGCGCTGGCAACTTCTGTCATGGTTTGTATCCGATTCTTACAGCTCAAATTTGATAATCATGCAGTTAATCGGCCGCAGACCTATTTACTGAATGATCTTTTAGACCTGCCCGTACTGCTGACCGTGACGCAACCAACGATCAAGTAACGGGCTGACATGGGTCGGCCAACGCTCAAGCAGCGCCAATGCCGCGTCGCGCACAGCAGGCAGCAAATCGGCATCGCGCATCAGGTCGGCGACCTTGAATTGCAGCAGGCCTGTTTGCCGAGTGCCCAGCATCTCGCCGGGGCCACGAAGTTCGAGGTCTTTTTCAGCGATCACAAAACCATCGTTGGTTTCGCGCATGATGCCCAACCGCTGGCGCCCCACTTGCGACAGCGGCGGGTGATACAGCAGCACGCAATGACTGACCGCACTGCCTCGCCCCACGCGACCGCGCAATTGGTGCAATTGAGACAAGCCCAGCCGTTCGGGGTTTTCGATAATCATCAAGCTGGCGTTCGGGACGTCAACGCCCACTTCAATCACCGTGGTCGCGACCAGCAATTGCAATTCGCCCGCCTTGAACTGCGCCATGACGGCGGCTTTTTCTGCGGCTTTCATGCGGCCGTGAATCAGCCCTACACGCAACTCGCCCAAGGCACTGGAAAGGTCTTCAAATGTCGTCTCGGCGGCCTGACAGGTCATCTCTTCAGATTCTTCAATCAGCGTACACACCCAGTACGCCTGCCGCCCTTCGGCGCAAGCCGCGCGCACTCGCTCAATCACTTCAATTCGCCGCGTATCAACCACCAGCACCGTGTTCACAGGCGTACGCCCGGGCGGCAGTTCATCGAGGATCGACGTGTCGAGGTCGGCGTAAGCACTCATGGCCAAGGTTCTAGGGATCGGTGTGGCGGTCATGATCAACTGATGCGGGCACATGACGCCGCCCACGCCTTTGTTACGCAACGCCAAGCGTTGCTGCACCCCAAAGCGGTGCTGCTCGTCGATGATCACCAGTGCCAGGTTCTTGAACTGCACTTGATCCTGAAACAAGGCGTGGGTGCCGACGACCATCGGCGCGCCGCTGGCAATTTGCTCTAGCGCCGTTACCCGCGCCTTGCCTTTGAGCTTGCCCGCCAACCACGCCACTTCAATCCCAAGCGGCTCCAGCCAGCGCTTGAAGCTGATGAAGTGCTGTTCGGCAAGGATTTCAGTCGGTGCCATCAACGCAACCTGATAGCCAGCCTCCAACGCCTGTAGGGCGGCCAAAGCGGCAACCACCGTCTTGCCCGCCCCCACGTCGCCCTGAATCAAGCGCAACATGGGTTCAGGCTGGCTCAGGTCGTAAGCCACTTCGTTGCCCACCCGCACCTGAGCGCCTGTGGGAGAGAAACCCAAATTCGCGAGAAATTGCGCGGGCAGTTTATTGGCCTTGGGCAACGCCGGGGCGCGCTGCGAGCGCAGGCTTTCGCGCAAACGTTGTTGCGATAACTGATGGGTCAGCAGCTCTTCAAAGGCCAAACGGTGCTGAGCCCAGTGATGGCCCAAGGCAAGCTCTTCAACATCAGCATCTGCAGGCGGCTGATGCAGGTAGCGGATCGCTTCATCCAGCGGTGCCAGTTGATAGTCTTTGGCCAGCTCTGGGGGCAACCAGTCAGGCAAGCTACGCGGGCCAAGCAAGGCAAGGCTTTGTTGGCTGAGTTGACGCAGGCGTTGCTGAGTCAGGCCTTCGGTAGTCGGATAAATCGGCGTCAGCGTCGTGTCGACCGGCGGCGGCTCATCACCCGTAATGGCGCGGTATTCCGGGTGGTAGATCTCAAGCCCGGAGGCGCCGGGTCGCGCTTCGCCATAACAACGCACTTCAGTGCCACGCTTGAGGCTTTCCTTTTGCGCGTTACTGAAATGATAGAAACGCAGGCTTAAGCCTCCGGTGCCATCGTTGATGCGTACCAGCAAGCTGCGACGCTTGCCCATCACGACATCAGTGCCAATCACCCGGCCTTCGACCACTGCGTCCTGACCGGGGCGCAAGGCACCAATCGGCACTACACGCGTACGGTCCTGATAACGCAGCGGCAAATGAAACAGCACGTCTTGCACTGTTTCCAGCCCGACTTTGGCCAGTTTTTCAGCCATCGCATCGCCCACGCCCTTAAGCGCGGTGACCGACACGTTCGACAACTCGGTCATGGCGGCACTTAGGTAGCAGCCGGTGGTTTGGCCACCGAGCACAGACGGATCGAGTCAGCGAGGATTTCAATCGCTTTTGGCCGCGGGAAGCTTGCACGCCAGGCAATGGCGACGGTGCGAAACGGCACAGGCGGCGTCAGTGGTCGTACCGCCAACACGCCTGGGGCGTAGTGGTGACTGTCGACAGCCGACAACGGCAGGATAGAAATACCCAGCCCCGACGCAACCATGTGGCGGATGGTTTCCAGTGAGCTGGACTCAACCGTGGTGTGCTTGGCGCCATCATTGCCTTTGGTCAACGTTGGGCAGGCTTCAAGCACTTGATCGCGGAAACAGTGGCCTTCGCCCAACAACAGCAAGCTCTTGTCGTTGAGCAAGCCCGCGTCGATGGTTTCCTTTTTGGTCCACGGGTGCTCGCTCGGCATCAGCACGTAGAACGGCTCATCGTAGAGCGGCAACGTCAGCACATCCGCTTCGTGGAACGGCAGGGCGATGATGATCGCGTCCAGTTCCCCGTTACGCAGTTTGTCGCGCAGGATGTGGGTGAAGTTCTCTTCGATATACAACGGCATTTGCGGGGCAACGCGATGCAGTTGCGGAATCAGGTGCGGGAACAAATACGGCCCAACGGTGTAAATCGCCCCCACTTTGAGCGGGGCGGTAAGCTGGTTTTTGCCAGCCTGCGCCAACTCACGAATGCCTTGGGCCTGCTCAAGGACCTTTTGAGCCTGGGCAACAATACCTTCGCCCACAGGCGTGAGACGCACGGCGCTTTTGCTGCGCTCAAAAATGAGCACACCGAGTTCGTCTTCCAGTTTTTTGACGCCCACCGACAAGGTCGGTTGGCTGACATGACAACGCTCAGCCGCGTGGCCGAAGTGCTGTTCTTGGGCAAGGGTAACGATGTAACGCAGTTCTGTAAGAGTCATAGCGGGCGTCCATGAGGTTGCGGGCCAAAGCATAACGGCTGCAATCGATAGACGCACGTTATCAGACATTGCCCACACAGCTACAGTCGCCAATCAATGTCTGTGTCGTTTTTATCTGAACGCCAGATGCACAAAGGGCACCCTAAGGTGCCCTTTGTGGTGTTAACGCCGACGTTTATCGATGGAATAAACGAAGGGGGCCACGATTTCGATGCTGCCATTGGTCAGCATGTCGGCCGGTGGCTTGGGCAATGGCTGTGCCCGACGAATCATTTCCAGGGTGGCCCGGTCTAGATCCGCGTTGCCAGAACGCCCAACCAGCTCGTAAGACAGCACCTTGCCTTCAGCATCCACCACAAAGCGCAGACGGTTCAGACCTTCCTTGCCTCGCGACTGAGCAGCCGCCGGGTACTTCTTGTACTTGCCCAGGTGAGCCAGCAAAGCACCTTCCCAGCTGGCTTTAGCCGCCAGTTGTTGGGCGGACGGGCCTGGAGCCGGGGCGGCCGACTTGTCGTTCGACGTCTTGGTTGGCGTCGCGTCGCTCGGTTTTTCTTCTGAAGGCTTCTCTTTGACCGGGTCGGGTTTTTCCACAGGCTTGGGCGGCTGAGGCTTTTGCTTGGGTTTAACCGGCTTAGGCACAGAGATCTTCGGCTTGGGCGCTTCGGCCAGCTTGGGAATCGGCAGTTCTTCCACAGGCGTCGGCGGTTGTGGTGGTGTCACCACTTTCGGCGGCGCAGGCGGTGGGGGTGCTGGCAGCGGCGCCAGATCAACCATCATCGCTTGGGGTGGAAGCTCAACCGCCCGCGGGTTGGACCATTGCAGGGCAAGGATTACCGCCACTGCATGAATGCCCAACACCGCGGCCAAGCTGACGGCGTAACGCGTCATCTTTGGGCGCGTCATGCTCATTTCTTGGCTGCCGTCTCAAGTCCGACCAGACCCACCTTCAAGTAACCGGCTGCGCGCAGTGCATCCATCACGCTCATCAAGTCACCGTAGTCCACGCCTTTGTCAGCCTGGAAGAAGATCGTCGTGTCTTTGTTGTTGTGAGTCCGGGCGTCCAGAGTTGGGCCCAACGCTTCAACAGTCACCGGCTCTTCGCCCAAGTACAGACGTTGATCGGCCTTGACGCTGAGGAACACAGGTTTCTCAGGGCGAGGCGCCGGTTTGGCGGTCGAAGCTGGCAGGTCAACCTTGATATCCACAGTGGCCAGCGGTGCCGCCACCATGAAGATGATCAACAACACCAACATCACATCAATAAAGGGGGTGACGTTAATTTCGTGATTCTCGGCGAGATCGTCATCGCCTTCTTTTAAATGCAGGCCCATGGCCGATTACCCCACTTTCACCATGTGCGGTTGCGAGCTACGCTCGGGCGGCAGGTGATCGAGGTCACGGCTGACCAGCAGCAACACTTCTGCCGAAGCATCAGCCACCTGAGCTTTGTAGCCGGTGATCGAGCGGGCGAAGACGTTGTAAATCACAACCGCAGGGATCGCAGCCACCAGACCCAAAGCCGTCGCCAACAGAGCTTCAGCAATACCCGGCGCGACAACAGCCAAGTTGGTGGTTTGAGTTTTAGCGATACCGATAAAGCTGTTCATGATGCCCCACACGGTACCGAACAGACCGACGAACGGTGCTGTAGAACCGATGGTAGCCAACACGCCTGTGCCGCTGCTCATGTTACGACCACAGGCCGCAACCAAACGCTCAAGACGGAAGCTGACGCGCTCTTTGATGCCTTCTTTTTCGCGACTATTAGCCGACAATCGCATCTCTTCGAGCGCATCTTGTACCAGCAAGTGTGCCAGCGTGCCTTCTTTGGTCGCTGATTCGCTAGCTTCTTTAAGCGTGCGGGCTTTTTTCAGGCTGGCGATTTCGGCGCGCAGGCGGCGCTTGGCACCCAGCACTTCAAAACCTTTGGCAATCCAGATGGTCCAGGTAATGATCGAAGCGATAGCCAGACCGATCATCACGATTTTGACGATGATGTCAGCGTTCTTATACATGCCCCAAGGCGACAGGTCGTGGGCCATGCCCAGGCTGTTGTCTTCTTCGGCAATGATTTGCGGCGCATCGTCAGCGGGGGCTACTGCACCTTCGGCTTGCTCAGGATCAGTAGCGCCTGGCGTTGCAACTGGAGCAGGTGCCGCCACTGGGGCCTCGGCGACCGCAGCCGACTGAGCCGCTGGAGCAGCAACAGGCTCGTCAGCAAATACTGCGGCAGGCGCCAGTAACAGGCTAAACATCAGCGCCGCAACCCCACGCCAAATGCGTGCAGGGCTAAAAGGCTTGGTTGGCGAAGCGGTGGAATGATTGCGTGTCATGCTAGCCGGACCTGAGGAAAGTAGAAGGTTTGCCCTACAAGAGGTGTAAGACCGTAGGAAAATGATGCGTGATTATTGCAAGTAATTCTTGTTAACAAAAGCAATAGCATCTGTTTTTTTCAGAATTCACTACCTTAGTCGTGTCCATTCGTGTTGTTTTGTCACTTTTAATCAGGAGTTTTGAGATGTCCAAACCCTCTGTTTTGATCGCGGGTTGTGGCGATGTCGGGAGCCGTCTCGCCACTCAGTTGCTCGATAACGACTGGAAGGTCTATGGCCTGCGGCGCTCCATTGATCAATTGCCGTCTGGCGTCATTGGCGTGGCCGGCGATCTTTTCAATACCCAGTGCCCCGCTCTGTGGCCCACAGAGAACATCGACTATCTGGTGTACAGCGCCGCCGCAACGGAACACGACGAGGCGGGCTATAAGGCAGCTTATATAGATGGACTTACGCACACGCTGAGCTGGCTGAAGCTGCATAACCAGCAACCTAAACGGCTGTTATTTGTCTCCAGCAGCGGGGTTTATGGTCAGAAGGACGGTGAATGGGTAGACGAAACATCACCCGCCCAAGCCTCACGCTATTCAGGCCGGATCATGCTCGAAGCCGAGCAGGTGGCACTTAACAGCGGCATTCCTGCCAGCGTTGTGCGTTTAACGGGCATCTATGGGCCGGGGCGCGAGTGGCTGCTGGGGCAAGTGCGAAAAGGCTATCGCGTCGCCATTGACCCGCCGCTTTACGGCAACCGCATCCATGCCGACGATGCAGGCGGGCTGCTGGCTTTCTTGCTCAAGGCTGATCTGCAAGGCAAAGCACTGGACGACTGTTACATCGGCGTCGATGACGCGCCCGTGCCCTTGGCCGAACTTGTGGACTGGCTTCGCGAGCGCTTGGGTATTACTGAATGGTCAGATGAGGCCAGCGTGCGCCGGGCGGGCAGCAAACGCTGCAGCAACGCACGCGCCAAAGCGTTGGGCTGGCAGCCGCGCTACCCAAGTTACCGTGAAGGCTACGCCGCGATTTTGGCAGGCAGCGCGTAGGCGCAATTCTGCATTTTGTAGTCGCGACCGCCGGCAGCGACTACTGCTTCTCCAGTACCCACTCACGTTTGCCGGGGTAGAACTGGGGCATTTCATCAGGCTGGGCTGAGTCGAGCGCCTGAAAAATCTCAAGCTGTTTACCGTTGCGCTCAAAGATATGGGCAGCCCCGGTCTCGCCTTGCTGTAGCCAAAGACTGTCGTATTCGCCACTCATCGAGGCGCAGTCTCCTGCCAGACAGAGAGCGTAAACATCCGCGCCGGGCAGGCCTTCAATGCGCCCATCAGGCAAGAATTTGACTGTATTACCTTGGCCCACACCACTGGCTACGCGCCATTGCCCACCTAAATAAGCCGTCTTGAGGGCCGTTTCAAAACGCGTACCAAGAGGAGCATCGCTGCCCACGCTCAGGCGAGAGCGTACAAACGGTTGTTGAGGCTCAGAATCTGAAGCCGATTGCACCAGCTCATCACCATCAAGGCTCAACGCTGTGGCGGAACTGCCGTAAAAATCGACCGTCCAGGTGCCATCCTTTTCAGGCTCAAGCTTGCCTTCAATACGCTCAAAACCATTGGTGTAGTTGGCTTGTGCCGCCTTGGCGTCAATGTCCCATTCAAAGTTCGGCCCATAAGCCAATAAGGCTTCGCGCAGGTTGCCGCCCTTGGCAGCAGCATCAATTGCAGCTTGGTTTATCCAGACACCACTGATATCGCGGTTGGCGGGTTCGCTGGCACAGCCACCCAAAAAAACGGCGAGCAGTGACAAGGCTAGCGCTTTGCGCATAGTGGAATCCTTTTAAAGCGGGGGGGTTGGCGCAGCATGAAAACGCTGCGCCGAGGGGTGTTACTCAAGTACCAGAATGGCGTCCATCTCAACCTGCGAGCCCTTTGGCAGAGCGGCAACGCCAATAGCGGCGCGAGCTGGGTATGGCTGCTCGAAATACTTGCCCATGATTTCGTTAACCTTGGCGAAGTGGCTCAGGTCAGTCAGGAAGATGTTCAGCTTAACGATGTCCTTGAACGAACCACCGGCGGCTTCAGCGACCGACTTCAGGTTTTCGAAAACCTGTACGGTCTGGGCTTCAAAGCCTTCAACCAGCTCCATGGTTTTTGGGTCCAGCGGGATCTGACCGGACATGTAGACGGTATTGCCAGCTTTGATCGCCTGAGAGTAAGTACCGATAGCAGCAGGTGCCTTGTCGCTGGTGATAACTGTCTTGGTCATGAATGACTCCTTGTAATAGCCGGGCTAGGTGGGCGGACTACGCACGCATGCGAGTGATGCGAATAACCCCGGTGAGGGCGCGCAGCTTTTTGATCACGCGAGCCAGGTGCACTCGGTCGTGCACACTGACGACCAGTTGGATCACGCTGATACGACCATCGCGCTCATCCATGCTGATTTTTTCGATATTGCCATCGGCGGCGTTGACACTACTGGCCAGCAGGGCAATGAGGCCACGCTGGTGTTCCAGTTCGACGCGCAACTCGACGTTGAATTCGCCGGTAACGTCCTTGGCCCACGAAAGCTGAATGCACTTTTCGGGGTTGTGACGGATTTCACTGATGTTGCGGCAGTTGTCCAAGTGCACAACCATGCCTTTGCCCGCAGACAGGTGCCCCACAATCGGGTCCCCCGGGATCGGCGTACAGCATTTGGCATAACTGAGCACCAAACCTTCTGTACCGCGAATCGCCAGTGGGCCTTCGGGGCTTGGCAGTTGTTCGCCTTCACCCAACAAGCGCCGTGCCACCACGTAGGCCATGCGGTTACCCAAGCCAATGTCTTCGAGCAGATCTTCGATTTGCTCCAGGCGGTATTCGTGAAGCATTGCCTGCACACGTTCCGCCGGAATTTTGTCCAGTGCGCTGTTAAACCCGTTAAGCACCTTGTTCAGCAAGCGCTCGCCCAAGTTGATCGACTCAGAACGACGCTGCAATTTGAGGGCGTGACGGATATGCGTACGAGCCTTGCCGGTGACCACAAAGTTGAGCCAGGCCGGGTTAGGGCGGGCACCAGGGGCGCTGACGATCTCGACCGTGGAGCCACTTTGCAATGGCTCGGACAGCGGCGCGAGACGGCGATTGATTCGGCATGCAATGCAGCTGTTACCCACGTCGGTGTGTACCGCGTAAGCAAAGTCGACCGCCGTGGAGCCTTTGGGCAGCTCCATGATCCGACCTTTAGGCGTGAACACGTAGACCTCGTCCGGGAACAGGTCGATCTTCACACTTTCGATAAATTCGAGGGAGTTACCTGCGCGCTGCTGCATCTCCAGCACGCCTTTGACCCACTGCCGTGCGCGGGCATGGGTGCCTTGATGCTGCTCGTCGCCACTGGACTTGTACAACCAGTGTGCGGCGATGCCGTTGTTGGCCATTTCTTCCATTTCACGGGTACGGATCTGAATTTCGATCGGTACGCCGTGCATGCCAAACAGCGTGGTATGCAGCGACTGATAGCCGTTGGCTTTTGGAATGGCGATGTAGTCTTTGAAACGTCCCGGCAGGGGCTTGTACAAATTATGTACAGCTCCTAATACGCGGTAGCAAGTATCGACTTTATCGACGATGATCCGGAACGCGTAAACGTCCATGATTTCGTTAAACGCTCGACGCTTGCCGCGCATCTTCTTGTAGATGCCGTAGATATGCTTTTGACGACCGCTGACTTCGCCCTGAATGCCATCAATGGCCAAACAGTGGCTGAGCGATTCTTCAATTTTGTTGACGATTTCCTTGCGATTGCCCCGGGCGCGTTTAACGGCCTGATAGATGCGTGCGGAACGCATCGGGTACATCGCTTTGAAACCCAGGTCTTCGAATTCGATACGAATACTGTGCATACCCAGCCGATTGGCGATGGGTGCATAGATTTCCAAGGTTTCCTTGGCAATCCGTCGGCGTTTTTCGCCAGACAGTACTTCGAGGGTGCGCATGTTGTGCAGACGGTCTGCCAACTTGACCAAAATCACGCGGATATCACGCGCCATGGCCATGGCCATCTTCTGGAAGTTTTCAGCTTGAGCTTCAGCCTTGGTCTCGAAGTTCATCTGAGTCAGCTTGCTGACCCCATCAACCAGTTCAGCCACCGTCTCGCCAAATTGCGCGACAAGTGCTTCTTTGGCAATGCCAGTGTCTTCGATCACGTCATGCAGCATGGCCGCCATCAGGCTTTGATGGTCCATATGCATTTCGGCAAGGATATTCGCGACTGCCAGCGGATGCGTGACATACGGTTCGCCGCTACGTCGGCGTTGGCCGTCGTGGGCTTGTTCTGCGTAGAAGTACGCTCGGCGGACCAAGTTGACTTGGTCCGGGCCGAGGTAAGCCGACAAGCGATCGGCGAGGGCGTCTATGCTCGGCATGAGGGAGCCTCCTGCCAAAACTGTTGACCCTGCGCCGTGCTACGTCGACCGGGCATAGGCTTAGTTAGCCTCGTTGGACTCGTCCTCGAACGCTGCGAACAGCGGTTCGTCTTCGACGATTTCAGCGTTGGCGATAAACTCGTAGCTCATCAGGCCTTCAGCGATTTCACGCAGGGCAACAACGGTAGGCTTGTCGTTTTCCCACTGGACCAGAGGCTCTTTACCGCCGGTAGCCAGTTGACGGGCACGCTTGGTAGACAGCATGACCAGCTCAAAGCGGTTATCCACGTGTTCTAGACAGTCTTCAACGGTTACGCGGGCCATGGTCTTCCTCGTAGCAAATGCAATATGCGCGCTGCCCGGATGGGCGAGCGGACTCAACAGTTTAAAAAATCACCAGCCATTAGGGAAGCGCTGATTTTTCAAGCACCGCCCCAAAAACCCCTGTAAGCGCCAATGTAAAGCCCTTACAGGGTTTTTGGGAAGCCCCCTTTAACCCAGTAATTCAGCCAGTAATTTGCCAAAACGCTGCTGTTGGCGCTTTTGCTGGAGCTGATTGGCACGGAAAATCGCCTTCAAATCATCCAGTGCATGGGCAAAATCGTCGTTAATGATCAGGTAGTCATAGTCGACGTAGTGACTCATTTCACTCACAGCTTCGCGCATACGGCCGTCAATAATTTCATCGCTGTCCTGCCCGCGATTATCCAGACGCTGACGCAATGCTTCCTGGCTCGGCGGCAGGATGAAAATCGAACGTGCTTGCGGCATCAATTTGCGTACTTGCTCGGCGCCTTGCCAGTCGATTTCCAGAATCAGGTCATGACCTTCATCCAGCGTCTGCTGCAAATGGCTTTGCGAAGTACCGTAGAGATTGCCAAATACTTCGGCGCGCTCCAGAAAGTCGCCGTGTTCGATCATTTTCACGAACTCTTCACGCTCGACAAAATGATAGTTCACGCCGTCTACCTCACCCGCGCGCATGGCGCGGGTGGTGTGCGAAACCGAAACACGGATCTGCGGCTGCGCGTCAGTCAAAGCCTTGACCAGACTGGTCTTGCCTGCGCCCGACGGGGCCGAAATGATGTAAAGAATGCCAGTACTGTGGGTCATGTCAGGGAGAGCCTTACTCAATATTCTGTACTTGTTCGCGCATCTGCTCGATCAACACTTTGAGGTTGACCGCTGCTTGAGTGCTGCGAGGATCGAAAGCTTTAGAGCCCAAGGTATTGGCCTCACGATTAAGCTCTTGCATCAAAAAGTCGAGACGCCGACCTGCCGCACCACCCGATTTGAGTACGCGGCGCACCTCAAGAATGTGGGTGCTCAAGCGATCAAGCTCTTCAGCTACGTCGCTTTTCTGCGCCAGCATCACCATTTCTTGCTCAAGACGCTGCGGATCAAGCTCGGCTTTCATGTCAGCAAAGCGATCAAGTACCTTTTGACGCTGGGTGGCGAGCATCTGCGGCACCAGCTCGCGCAAGGTGTCGACGTCACTCTCAATGGAGGTCAAACGTTCGCTGATCAAACGCGCCAGCTCCGCGCCTTCGCGTTCGCGGCCATTTTTCAACTCTTGCAGACCCTGCTTGAACAGCGATAACGCCTGATTGTTCAGCGCTTGAGGGTCAGCCGCGTCTGCCACCAGAACACCTGGCCAAGCCAGCACTTCCAGCGGGTTAAGGGCCGCGGGTTGCTTGATCAAGCCTGCAATGGTTTCGGCCGCCGCAACCAATTGCGCAGCGCGTTCGCGATCAACCTGCAACGGCTTGCCCGTGGTTTCTTCGGTAAAGCGCAAGGTGCATTCCAGCTTGCCTCGTGAAATACCCTGACGCAGCGCTTCACGCACAGCACCTTCGAGGTCACGAAAGGATTCAGGCAGACGTAGGTGCGGCTCCAGGTAGCGGCTGTTGACCGAACGCAGCTCCCAGCTCAGGGTGCCCTGAGTGCCAGCGCTTTCCACGCGAGCAAAGGCGGTCATGCTATGCACCATGGAAGGTACCTCGCGATTTAATGGATGAAGCCTGACGGCTATAAGGCGGCGGATTGTAACGCAGTGCGCGGGCGCGCCCAAACGGCGTCTGTCGTAAACATGCCTATCAATTTGTAGTCACTGCCGGAGGCTGCGATGGATTACGCCGCAACGCCACCCCAGAAGATCCGCCGACCCTTTTCGCACCCTGCGCCAGCGACTACAGACGTGAAATGTTTTTAGACGTGTCCTGTTGGGCTGCGGCCTTTATAATGCTCGGCAGTTTTCCGTCCCGTACAGGTATCCCACATGAAACGTCCAAGTGGTCGCGTTGCCGATCAGCTACGCTCGATCCGCATCACCCGCAACTACACCAAACACGCAGAGGGTTCTGTACTGGTCGAGTTCGGTGACACCAAAGTCATCTGCACCGTCAGCGTCGAAAATGGCGTCCCACGCTTCCTTAAGGGTCAGGGCCAAGGCTGGCTGACTGCCGAATACGGCATGCTGCCACGCGCCACCGGTGATCGTAACCAGCGAGAGGCCAGCCGTGGCAAGCAAGGCGGCCGTACGCTGGAGATCCAACGCTTGATCGGCCGCTCCCTTCGCGCAGCCCTGGACATGTCCAAGCTGGGCGACATCACCCTGTACGTCGACTGCGATGTAATTCAGGCTGATGGCGGCACCCGTACTGCATCGATTACCGGCGCAATGGTTGCGCTGGTTGATGCCCTTAAAGTCATCAAAAAGCGCGGCGGCCTCAAAGGCGGCGACCCGATCAAGCAAATGATCGCGGCCGTGTCGGTGGGTATTTACCAAGGCGAGCCTGTGCTTGATCTCGACTACCCTGAAGACTCGGCAGCCGAAACTGACCTGAACGTGGTCATGACCAGCACCGGTGGTTTCATTGAAGTACAGGGCACCGCCGAAGGCGCACCGTTCCAGCCTGAAGAGCTGAACGCCATGCTCGCTCTGGCACAAAAAGGCATGACCGAAATCTTTGCCCTGCAACAAGCCGCATTGGCCGACTGATTGCTGAACCATCGCTTACAACCTGGAGAACGCCATGAGTGAGTTGGACCTTTCAAAACCCGGGCCGAGCCGCGAAGCTCGTCAATGGGCCATGTTCTGTCACTTTTCGGCGTTCCTGGGAATGTGGTTTCCGTTTGGCAGTTTGATCGGCCCGCTGATCCTTTGGCAGATGAAGCGCGAGAGCGATCCTTTCGTTGATGATCAGGGCAAAGAAGCGCTGAACTTCCAGATCACCGTGGCGATTGCCTCGGCAATTTGCTATGTGCTGATGTTTATCCTGATCGGCTTCGCCTTGCTGGGCCTGGTGCTGATCGGCGCTGTGGTGCTGGTGGTTATTGCAGGCGTCAAGGCCAACGACGGGGTGGCGTATCGCTACCCCTTCACATGGCGCCCCATCAAGTAACCCGCCACTGCTGCGTTTATTAGCGACAAAAAAATGCCCGTATCTTTCGATACGGGCATTTTTATAACGGCGAAAAGACACTTAGATGGTCAGTGTCCAGTCGTAGTCCACGATCAATGGTGCATGTTGCGAAAAACGCGGCTGACGCGGCAAACGTGCACTGCGTACAAAACGACGCAAGCCCGGTGTCAGCAACTGATAGTCGAAACGCCAGCCAAGATTGAGCATCTCGGCCTGTTCGTTGTCCGGCCACCAGCTGTACTGATCGCCTTCACGACTGACTTCACGCAGGGCATCGACATAGCCCATGTTGCCGACAATCTCATCCAGCCAGGCCCGCTCAGGCGCCAAGAAGCCGGGAGATTGCTGGCTGTCACGCCAGTTTTTAATGTCGAGCTTCTGCTGCGCCACATACAGCGAGCCGCAGTAGATGTACTCACGACGCTTGCGACGCTGCTTATCCAGGTAGCGTGCAAAGTCATCCATTAGCTTGAACTTTTGATTCAAGTCTTCATCGCCGTTTTGCCCCGAAGGGAGCAGCAAGGTCGCGATGCTGACCTTATCGAAATCGGCTTGCAGGTAGCGCCCGTAGCGATCGGCCGTCTCGAAGCCAAGCCCAGTGATGACTGCCTTCGGTTGCAACCGCGAGTACAAAGCCACACCGCCTTGGGCAGGGACTTCAGCTTCGCAGGCATAAAGAAAGTAGCCATCCAGCTGGTAGGCTGGATCGTCCAGTTCAAAGGCGGAGGCGCGGGTGTCCTGCAGGCAGATAACGTCGGCATTCTGAGCTTGCAGCCAACTGAGCAAACCGCGCTCGACTGCCGTCTGAATACCATTAACGTTCACACTGATGATCCGCATAAATGGCCCCAAAAATCACGTGCGTGTATGATACACGCCGTCTTACTAATTAGCTAAATCCGTGGCATCTGGGGCCTTTTCCATGCAAGCGTATCAGCGCGACTTCATCCGTTTTGCCATCGATCGCGGCGTTTTGCGCTTCGGTGAGTTCACCCTGAAGTCCGGGCGTACCAGTCCTTACTTCTTCAATGCCGGCCTGTTCAACACCGGCTCCGCGCTGGCTCAACTGGGGCGCTTTTACGCAGCCGCCATCGTTGACAGCGGTATTCCCTTCGACGTGCTCTTTGGCCCGGCCTACAAAGGTATTCCTTTGGCCGCTACCACTGCTGTGGCGCTGGCTGAACACCACGAACGTGACGTGCCGTGGTGCTTCAACCGCAAAGAAGCCAAAGCCCACGGCGAAGGGGGCAGCCTGGTCGGCTCGCCGCTGGAAGGCGATATCTTGATCATCGACGACGTAATCACCGCTGGCACTGCCATCCGTGAAGTCATGCAAATCATTCAAGCCCAAGGCGCCAAAGCGGCGGGCGTGTTGATTGCCTTGAACCGTCAAGAGCGTGGCAACGGCGAGCTATCGGCCATTCAAGAAGTCGAGCGCGACTTCGGCATTCCAGTGGTCAGCATTGTGTCGCTGAACCAAGTACTGCAATTTTTGGCTGATGATGACGCGCTTAAACAGTACCTGCCGGCCGTTGAAGCTTATCGGGCGCAGTACGGGATCTAACCCGCACCTGAAAAACCGCTAAAAAAGACCCCGCACGAAAACTCGAGCGGGGTCTTTTTTTGCAGCTCGCCTCAGGCAGGCTTGCTGTTGGTAATCAGCGTACCCACACCGGTGTCCGTGAAGATCTCCAGCAACACCGCATTCGGTACTCGCCCGTCAACAATGTGAGCGGTGGTCACACCGCCTTGCACAGCCTCCAGCGCGCAGCGGATTTTAGGCAGCATACCGCCGTAAATCGTGCCGTCAGCAATCAGGTCGTCCACTTGTGCCGTGGTAAGGCCGGTCAACACGTGACCTTCCTTATCCATCAGGCCAGCGATATTGGTCAGCAGCATCAGCTTCTCAGCCTTCAACGCTTCAGCGACCTTGCCCGCCACCAAGTCGGCGTTAATGTTGTAAGACTCGCCGTTTTCACCCACACCAATCGGTGCGATCACCGGGATAAAATCGCCCTTGGTCAGCATGTGCAGCAGGTCGGTGTTGATCCCGACCACTTCACCTACGTGACCAAAATCAATGATCTCCGGGCTCGTCATTTCAGGCGTTTGACGGGTTACCACCATCTTCTTGGCACGGATCAACGTAGCGTCTTTACCGGTCAGACCAATCGCACTGCCACCATGACGGTTGATCAGGTTCACGATCTCTTTGTTGACGTGCCCACCCAGCACCATCTCAACCACATCCATAGTTTGCGAGTCTGTCACGCGCATACCGTCGATAAAATGGCTCTCGATAGACAACCGCTTGAGCAAATCACCGATTTGCGGCCCGCCACCGTGAACCACCACCGGGTTGATCCCCACGGCTTTCATCAACACGATGTCACGGGCAAAACCGGTTTTCAGATCATCGTTCTCCATGGCGTTGCCGCCGTACTTGATCACCAGCGTCTTGCCGACGTAGCGGCGAATATAGGGCAGCGCTTCGGACAAAACCTTGGCGACGTTGGAGGCGGCATCACGTTCGAGGGTCATTCAGGGCTCCGGTAGAACAAGTCGATCAAAACGGTAGTTGGAGATCAGGTGCCACACGCTTCAACTGAGCGTGAAAAACATCCTTAATGCGTTGCAGTTCAGCCTCAGTATCCGCCTCAAATCGCAGCACCAGCACCGGCGTGGTGTTGGATGCGCGAACCAGGCCCCAACCGTGGGGGTAGTCGACCCGAACACCATCAATGGACGTCAGCTCAGCGGCCTCACCCCATTGGGCGTCGTGCAAGGCGTCAATGATGCTGAATTTGCTCTCATCCGTCACATCGATATTGATCTCAGGCGTAGAAATATCGTTCGGGAAGGTCTCAAACAGCTCTTCAGCTGTCGATTGCTGCTTGCTCAGGATCTCCAGCAAACGTGCAGCGCTGTAAATACCGTCATCAAAGCCGAACCAACGCTCTTTAAAAAAGATGTGCCCGCTCATTTCACCGGCCAGCAAGGCGCCGGTTTCTTTCATCTTCTTCTTAATTAACGAATGCCCCGTTTTCCACATCAGAGGGCGACCCCCATACTCCTTGATCAACGGCGTTAGGCGGCGTGTGCATTTCACATCAAAGATGATCTCGGCGGCCGGATTGCGTACCAGCACATCCTGAGCGAACAGCATCAGCAAGCGATCCGGGAACACCATCGTACCGGTGTTGGTAACAACGCCCACACGATCACCATCACCATCAAAGGCCAGCCCCAAGTCCGCCTTCACTTCTTTGACCTTGGCGATCAAATCCACGAGGTTCTCAGGCTTACCCGGATCGGGATGATGATTAGGAAAGTTGCCATCCACTTCACAGAACAGCGGGATAACTTCGCAATTCAAGGCTTCGATCAGTTGTGGCGCGATCACGCCCGCAGCGCCGTTGCCGCAGTCAACTACCACCTTGAGCCGCTTCGCCAACTTGATATCACCCGCAATCTGCGAGAAGTAACGCTCCAAAATTTCAACCCGCGCAATACTGCCTTCACCGCGAGTCAGGTCATTGGTTTTGAGCCGCGTGTGCAACGCTTGAATTTGCTCGTTGGCCAACGTGTCGCCAGCGATCACGATTTTGAAGCCGTTGTAGTTAGACGGGTTGTGGCTGCCCGTGAGCATCACCCCCGACTTGCCTGCCAGCACATTTGCCGCGTAATACAGCGCCGGAGTCGGCACCAACCCCACGTCACTGACATGGCAGCCACTGTCAGCGACACCCTGAATCAAGCGCTCAACCAGCTCAGGGCCAGACAAACGCCCGTCACGCCCCACCGACACATTGGGCTCGCCCTTGGCCAGGCTTTCAGAGCCAATGGCGCGGCCAACCCAGTAAGCGGTTTCAGCGGTCAATGTTTCTGGCACCACCCCACGAATGTCGTAAGCACGGAAAATACTGTCAGGAAACTGCGGCGCAACCGAGGCTGTACTGCTCATTACGGGGGTACTCCACTTTCAAAGAATTTTGGGCTGCGTACTGACTGCCAGACACGCAAACATCGACCTGACCACACGAAGCGCAGACGGCGCGCAATGGCATGTTGTCGAATACAAACTGGAGGTTTGGACGGTGTTTTGAGACGAGAGTTCGCAAGGCCAATTGGCATCACGGCGCATATGGCAGAGGGCCGCCAGCGATTTAGGCGACGAAAGTGCTAACAATTTTTGCGCGAGCTTCATCCTGAATTACCACGCGACCGGTTCAGGTCAGGCTGGGCGCCTGACCTGTCACAGCAGAATCAAAGCGTGCCGGAATGGCCGAAACCTCCTGCACCACGCTGACTTTCATCAAACTCTTCAACCAGCTCAAAATGCGCTTGCACCACAGGCACCAACACCAATTGAGCAATGCGCTCGCCAACGGCAATGTTGAACGCAGTTTGCCCGCGGTTCCAGCACGACACCATCAGCTCGCCCTGATAATCGGAGTCGATCAAACCGACCAGATTGCCCAGCACGATGCCGTGTTTGTGGCCCAGCCCGGAGCGCGGCAGGATCAACGCGGCAAGGCCCGGATCGCCGATGTAAACCGACAGCCCAGTTGGAATCAGCAGGGTTTGGCCTGGCTCCAGAATCGTGTCTTGTTTAAGCATGGCGCGCAGGTCAAGGCCGGCAGAACCGGGCGTGGCGTACTGCGGCAGCGGGAATTCGTTACCAATGCGTGGATCAAGGATTTTGGCTTGCAAAGCGTGCATACGAGTTAAACCTGGTTCAGACGTTCGGCGATAAAAGTGACCAACTGGCGAGCAATCTTGCCCTTGCTGGTCTGGGCAAACTGAGTAGCGTGCAGCTCACGGTCAATCACGCTGACCGCGTTTTCCTCACTGTTGAAACCAATGCTGGGGTTCGCCACGTCATTGGCAACAATCAAATCGAGGTTTTTGTCTTTGAGCTTACGTGCGGCGTAATCGAGCAAGTGCTCGGTCTCGGCAGCAAAGCCGACACTAAACGGGCGGTCAGGGCGCGAAGCGATGGTGGCCAGAATGTCTGGATTACGCACCATTTGCAGCAACAGACCGTCGCCACTCGTAGGGTCTTTCTTGAGTTTTTGCGGGGCAACCACTTCAGGGCGGTAATCCGCTACAGCAGCAGAGGCGATAAACACATCACACGGGATCGCCGCTTCACACGCTGCGAGCATATCGCGCGCACTGACAACATCGATACGCGTGACCCGATCCGGCGTAGGCAAATGCACTGGGCCCGTAATCAGTGTGACGCGAGCACCGGCTTCAACCGCGGCTTCGGCCAGAGCAAAGCCCATTTTCCCGGAGCTGTGGTTGGTGATGTAACGCACTGGGTCGATGTTTTCCTGAGTCGGTCCCGCCGTGATCAGCACGTGTTTGCCGGTCAGCGCATTGCGCTGGAAACACTCGGCAGCACACTGCACCAAGTCATCGGCTTCAAGCATTCGTCCAAAACCCACGTCACCACAGGCCTGACTGCCAGAAGCAGGGCCAAACACACGTAGACCACGGCTTTGCAGGAGCTGAGTATTAGCTTGCGTGGCAGGGTCACGCCACATGGCCTGATTCATGGCCGGGGCGATTGCCACGGTCGCATCAGTCGCCAGCACCAGCGTGGTTAACAAATCATTGGCAAGGCCTTGGGCCAAACGCGCAATCAGGTCAGCCGTGGCGGGGGCAATCAGCACCAGATCGGCCCACTTGGCCAACTCGATATGCCCCATCGCAGCTTCTGCCGCAGGGTCGAGCAAGTCCAGATGAACCGGGTGCCCCGACAACGCTTGCATGGTCAGCGGGGTAATGAATTCGCTGCCGCCGCGCGTCATCACAACACGCACTTCAGCACCTTGATCGAGCAGGCGGCGAACCAGCTCTGCACTCTTGTAAGCAGCAATGCCGCCGCCGACGCCTAAAACAATGCGTTTTCGATACAGCCGCTGCATAGGCCTGCCTTTTAGTTCGATGATGGCTGCGCGCAATAGGGCCAAATGCCACGCAAAAATGATGGGCTAAGATAACACAGCGCCTTTAGCGCCCACACAAGGAGGTGTTATGAGTATCAAAAATTGGCCTGCGGCCGAACGACCGCGAGAGAAACTTTTAGAGCATGGATCGGGCAGTCTTTCTGACGCTGAACTGCTGGCGATCTTCCTGCGTACCGGGGTTTCGGGCAAAAGTGCCGTAGATCTTGCCCGGCATTTGCTCAACGAATTTGGCAGTTTAAGAGCCTTGCTGGAAGCCGACCTAAAAACCTTCAGCCAACAATTGGGGCTCGGCCCAGCCAAGTTCAGTCAGCTACAGGCGGTACTGGAAATGGCCCGGCGGCACTTGGCCGAGCGTCTGCGCCGCGACTCAGCCCTTGAAAGCCCGCAGGCGGTTCGTGATTACCTAAAAGCCTTGTTGCGCCACGAGCCACACGAAGTTTTCGGCTGCCTGTTTATGGACTCAAAGCACCGAATGCTGACCTTTGAAGTGCTATTCAGCGGTCTAGCATTTTCTAATAATTTTGATCGAGGTCACCAAAGGTGCGGGGACTTGTACCCGTGGCTTTGGGGGCCGGACTCGTCCGGGGTGTGCTTGGGTGGCGTAGATAATGGTTCGGGGATATATCTTTGAACCTATGATTGCTTAGCTTAAACGGCAGGAGGGCCGCTATCCGCAAAGCACAATTTTGGTTTTGAGGATAGAAATATATAAAGCATAAAACCGTACTATAAATAGTTAGTTATTTTTAATTTCTTCTATTTTGCGTTGTTTGTATTCGTCTGCGTCTGCATCAATCTTGATTTTTGCTGCCCCCCAAAGATGTTTATACGTTTCCCTATGTCGCTCGGTCAATATACGCACGGTTTCGTTGAGGTTTGGCTTTTTTGTCTTGTTTCCCGGTGTTCCGAACTCCCTTACTAAAACATCGTTTGATATTGATTTGTAGCCTGAAAACTCAGCTATAAGTTTTTTTGCAAGGCATGAAGTCAATTTTAAATTTGGATATTCTTCCATCTCTAAGATTTTTAAAAAATTAACCAAGAACGATTGACGCTCTCTTCTTTTGAATCCACCAACTAACCCACCTATTTTTCCTGCATATTCCGCCTTGTTCATATTAGAACTCCTATGTTGTTACAATACAATTACCATAGGTTTTTGATAAGTCAATGCTTCAAGGTTATATCTCCGAACCTACAAATTGCTTCGGGGATATAATATGTAAGAAATCCGATATTTTCATTTTTTTCAATTTTTAAGGTGACCAATACCCTGCGTTTTTTGTGAAATTCATTTGAGAGCGATTTTTGAGTTTTTGCGGTGTCGTTTTTTGTTCTGCTTTGTGGCAAAAATCAACTAAGTGATTTACTTACTGTTGAACCCTATTTAACGATTAAGGTTAGACTTTATATTTATTTTCATTTTGCTATTGACAAGGTATTTTGCTGTTTGCAAGCCATAATTTGATGGTTGAAAATAATGAATTATCAAAAATATGATATTAGTTTGTGAGTTTTTTAATGCGTGTTTTTAAAGAAATTGTATTTTCAAAATGGCTCGTTTTTTCTTATTGGTCCACGACGCTTTCTGGATATATGGGCTCATTCGCTCAGTGGATATCATTCGCCGAATTTGATGAACGATAAAAGTGTGAAATTTTCATCAGGAAAGAAAGTTGATATGTATTATATATAATACATATAGGTTGGGGGATATATCTCCGAAGCATAGTAAGCTGTTGGATAGGGTTGGGCACGCAATTACGTGTTTTAAGTGGGTCGTTTAACTTTGTGGTGCCTTCGTATCAATCGAGCAAATACAAGCCGATTTTGACCCTTTCCGTGCGTTCTATGGCTGTCGGCTTATAGGTCTTAGGTGTAGGTATGTGGTTCGGATGGGAGGGAAGGGGGAGGGGGTGGAAAGAAGAAACACCCTCACCGGGTGCTATTATCTGATATAGGCTTTTAGACAGATTATAATGTTATGGATTTACCCTCCAGTTGTATGCTGTTGCTCTGCTTACATTTAACTCCTTCATGACTTGTCGAATAGACGCCCCTGCTTCCAGCAAGATAATGCCTCGCTCTCTCTTGGTCTTACCCTTTTGCTTACCTCTAAAACTCTGGATTTCGCTTGTGTGAGTTCTAGCGACATAATCGTCAAAGGTTCCACGGTTAAAGTTTCTATGCGTCCACTTCGCTACACTCTTTGCTGTGTGCTTAACCTCAGACATATCCAGCGGTGTAGAAAAGTTGATGTTGTAGCCTGTGGCTCTATCAAGGCAAGCGTTTAACCATTGGTCGTAGTCGGGCCAGCCTTGGCGAATCGCTTTATATGCCCACGCTCTTAACTCATCGAAAAGCATACAGTTGCGACCCAAGCCGTAATCCTCTACAGGCTTCTGTTTGGCCTTTTCCGGGGTTAAATCGATGTAGTCGGCTAGGTCGTCCAAGGTGTATGGATCGGCCTGCCATTGGTAGGTCATCCAGTGGGGATTTATGGGGTTCTTACAGATCAACCCGCTGTAACCGCTGTCTGCTCCTAGACGGTTACGCAATCCTGCCTCGATGGCCGCAGCGTAGCGTAAAGGGGCTGTTTTGCCGTCCATAGCAGTTCGGACAGGGGTTTGTAGCAAGTAGAGTAAATGGGCGTGCCCATTAGCCGGATTTCGAGCTATTAGGTTCGGAGCTGGTGCCCCTACGGTGTCCCAGTGCATACCGGCATCAGACCTATCTAAGTCAAACACCATCCAATATCTATGCGTAGGGCCGTTCGGCTGTATAAGTCTTGCAAGTTTTGCTTTTTCTTTTTTGTTGATTTTTAAGCCACTGGTTAAATCATCAGTGTGGTAAGGTCTTCTTGGTAAGTAGTCCTCAAATAGTTTTATGCATCCCATATATTCCTCTTCTATTAGTTTTAGAAAAAGAAAACCTTGGGGAGTGACTTGACAATAAACTTTTTGATGATTAAATGAGTGTGTTGATTAAAGTTTTTAAAATTTTATTGTAGTATCCTTAGCCACCTTGCCGGGTGGTTTTCTTTTTCTGCTCCTTTCAAGTTGCCATACTTTCGAGGTTTGTCAAACTTGGATGATAAAAAGCCCGCGATTAAGCGGGCTTTTTTATCTTTAAAATTTGGTTAAATAGAGCTTGGGCGTGCTGAAAGCTGTTGTTTCCATTCGTTGACAAGAACCGGAAGCCTGTGAACAACTTCGCGGCCAAAAATCACTTCATCAATATACCCCATATGCAGCATATCTATGATTCTGCACAGGTACGAGCGGCCGCACTCCCACCAAGTGAAGTAGTCATCAACTACTAACATATGATGAATTTTTTGATGTCCTGCTTGTTCTAGTTCTGTGAGTTCCATGCCGTCTAATAGAGACTCATACACGCCGTCAGCAACACGGCTGCCGAAAGTAGTAGTGTAATAATATTCTTTGATTTCCCATATTGCGATGGGATTGATTACAGCCGGAAAAGCACCGTCAACCCTACGTGATAGAGTTCTTAGTGGCATACGATTGTGGGTAACTGTGGTTAAGCTTCTTGGGTCGTAGTCGCAAGAGTACGAGCCGATATTAGCGTCCACCAGCATATTAACCATGCCGGTAAGAAAGGCGTAATTTTTCTTTTCGGCCTTCTGCTTGTTAAAAGGTAGCGGGCAAGTAGGTCGCAATTGATCATGAAGTTGATTGAAGACTTCTTCCGCTTCGTCTTTGTTCATCAAATTGAGACGAACAACATTGTTCAGGATTTCAGAGCGGTAAGTAAAATAGTCGATTAGCACGTTACCAAACTGGGTGAGGTTTCCGTGGGTGTCTTCAATGTGTGCGAGTGACAAGTCAAGCTTGTCGAAAGCTTTGTGAAGCTGTTGTCGGTTTGGTATCAGAATGGTTTTCGTACCTTTGTCTGTATAACCGACTCCCTGACTAATGGTGCGAACATTAGCCCAAAATTCTCTGGATTGGCTTAGAAAACGGATATCAGCTTTCAAGATACTTCCCTATAAAGTCCATCAACGGCACCCCAATGGCATCGCAAATTTTTTCTAGCTCATATAAATCTAATCGCTGCTCGCCACTTTCGTATTTACTCACAAACGATTGTGTTTCATTGATTCGTTCAGCAAGTTGTGCTTGAGTAAGTCCCGACTCAAGACGATATTGGCGAAGAATTAAGTGATATCTATGCATTTTGGCCATTTACCGAATATAAAATATCTGGTACGATATTCAAAATCAGAATATTGATCAGGTTGGAGGGCGTCGCATTGGGGCAAATACAGAGAGATTTTTTTGAGATAGAGGCCGTAAAACCTCCTTCTCTAAAAACCCAAGCTTTTAAAAGCCAACTACTAAAATGGGTAGGAAATAAGCAAAAACAAGCTGAAGATATTATTAGTTATTTCCCTCAACATTACGGTACATATTTCGAACCGTTTTTGGGGAGTGGGGGCGTCCTCGGTACCTTAAGTCCAAACAAAGCGATAGCAAGTGACGTGTTTCCCCCACTTGTAGAGATATGGACCGCGTTGCATAAGGATAAAGAGTCGCTTAAAAGATGGTATCAGGAACGCCATGAGCTAGTCGCTATACTAGGGAAAAAAGAAGCATATAAGAAGGTTTTGGATTCTTATAATGCATCTCCTAATGGTGCTGATCTGGTTTTTATCCTTCGCTCCTGCTATGGCGGGGTTGTGAGGTTTCGGAAAAAAGACGGTTTTATGTCTACCCCTTGCGGGGCACATAATCCTATGCCGCCTGAAAAGTTTTCTCATAGGGTTGATTTGTGGAGCGAGAGAACAAAAGGCGTTGAATTTTTCTTATGTGATTTTGAAGAGTCGATGGATAAAGCAAAACAAGGTGATTTGATTTATTGCGACCCTCCTTATGTTGATAGTCAAGCAATTTTATATGGTGCCCAATCTTTCTCTCTCAGTCGCTTGCTCGACAAAATAGATGAGTGTAAGCGTCGTGGTGTTTATGTTGCGTTGAGTATTGATGGAACAAAGTTTTCGGGAAAGAAGCTATGTGATGTGGATGTTCCTGACGGCTTGTTCGAGCAAGAAGTATTTATCAACGTTGGCCGCTCGATGCTTAAACGCTTTCAAATGGATGGTAAGAGTTTAGAAGATCACTTAGTTACCGACCGACTGCTTCTCACTTACTAAGAAAAAAGCCCTGTAATGGGGCTTTTTATTTGTTCTTGTATAAGTTTCTTCTGGTTCTCGCTGCCTTTGCATCTATGGCCTCCTGCTTATCAAATTCTATTATTTGGGTGTTGGTGAATTTATCGGATATGAATAGCTGAACCTTTTCTTTAAAGCCAAAATTAACCATATCAGGATCTAGTCCTTTCTCTTCAAGCTGCTCTTTAACAGACCATAGGTAGTCGTGTCGTTTTTCTTTTCCCATGTATTTAGCAGTCTGAAAGATGTTCTCCTTCATTTCAATATAAAGGGTTTCGGTGTCCTCGTGCATTCGTTTGGCGTGGAGTACCTTATCCACCTTCACGTCAAATTTATGGATTAGTGGTTCTAGTTTTTCGTCAAGTATCGTTATGGCCTGCTTAATTCTTTTGTGCTTTGTCGATTCTGCTGTCACTTTTTCTTTTAAATCATTTAGATTTTTTTGTAATTTATCTTTTTCTGTTTTGAAGTTTTTCCCTAACTCTACTTTTTTATTTTGTAGCTGTGTAATGTCTTGCTGAATATCTATTCGTTTTTGCGTGAGGGTGCTAAGGGTTGTGGTGTTTTCTTTGATTTTGCTGTCAAACTGGGCGAGCCTTTTGCTCCAATGTGTTTCGGCCTTTTCAATCTTCATTTTTAAATTAAGGCTGATTTGTTGGTCTTGGCGTATTTCTTGGTCAATCGTGCCTTTTGTTTGTTGCTTGTTCTCGACTTCTAGTGTGACTTCCTCAAGTTTATTTTCTGTATCTTCAAGTTGCTCTTGTCGCATTGTATAAAGGTTAAATGCCCTATCTTCTTTGGCTTTCTTACTTTCAAGCCTGATTTTCTTTCTAATTTCAAGGTTTTCTTGGGTCTGTTCCAATCTATTAGCTACAAGTGGAATATTTTCAGTTTTGAATTTTTTATTGATGTGTTTGTAAAATAGCTCCTGCAACGCTTCGCCTATTATTTGACTCTCCTGATATGTCTGTTGCTTGGTGTTTACAGGCGTGTAACTCTTGAAAAATTCAACATGTTTAATGACTTTATTGGCAAGCACCGCTTGCTGTTCTGTCAGGTCATATTCACCTGTGCTTTTGTTTTTACAGTCAATAAAAATATGAGGGTGGTCGCCAACCTTCTTTTTACCTCCCTCTAATTCATCGCCGTGGTAAACCGTCAATAGGACGTTATAATCGGGAAAATATTTGGCGTAGAAGTCCTGAATTGCCGAAACGTAAAATTCAGCCGGTAGGTCTACTTGGTTGTGCATGGGGAATTTAAAGAAAGCCTCTTGGATAACTGTTTTACGGCCATCCAGCGGTTTTTCTGCTTGGGTGATAGTGTTGTGTAGGTCTATGTAGTTTTGGACGCTTTTGAGCTTCTGGGCCTTCCTGCTGACCTCGAAGGCTTCAAAATCTTCTTTGACCTGTTCGCCGTCGATGTAATCGCTACGGTCGATAAGTTCGTCAAGGTAGGCGGCTATGGGTTGGTCTGCCTCATCTTTAATAATTTTCTTGATTTTGTATTTATATTTGCCTTTGGTTTCTACGTCTTCTTTTCTCTGCTCTTTGCTTCTATTGACCAGATGAAAAGGCGTTAGCGTGTCTTTAATGAATGACAAGGCAGATGCTTCATTCATTGGTACAGGCTTACCATTGACTATAAATATGTTGCTATGGGATAGGTCTTCGTCCCATTGTATTTTCTTTTCTTCTTTGCTGTGAACACGCAAAGAATGCTTTAAGGATTTGCCTAGTTTTTTAATTGTAGAGACTGAAAAGTTAAGTCTCTTATATAACATGGTTGTGTTTTTGATTTCATTACTCATTTAACCCTCAGTAGTGGTTGTTTTTTACTCCTAAATTTCAGCGAGATGCTTTTGCTTTGCTCTTGGGTATCCAAAGGGGCACCCTTTGGCCCGGCGTTACCACTTCTCATCTTTTGCGAAGCAAAAGTGTGAAGTTGTAACCAAAGGGTTGATAAATGCTTCATATCGCTTCGCTTATTACCCTTATTTGTAATTTACCATAGATTAAATTTTGATCAAGTTTGTAGGCTGTTTGTGCTTGCGTGTGTGTATGTGCGGTGTAGTAATCTTTATTGTTGTTATCTATATATTGATAACTAAAGACGCAAGCGTATGCGTGTATATACATGAGGCGTGTGCAGGGGAGTGCATTATGCGATGTGATTTGTGAAAGAAGATGGTGATTTTTAAGAAAATCAAAAGCTATTCTGGTGGGTTGGAGCTTTTCTTTATGTGTAACGTCACGATGTTTAATGTGTAACCCCCTCCAAGATACTGGATTTTAGAGGGGCTTTTGTCTACTTGATGATATGGGAAAGGTCTGGGATTCCGAACGGCATTAATGGGTTTTTTTGGGTAAAAGTTTGGTAGGTGTAAAGTTTAAAATCTTCTTCGCCTTTGATGCGGACGGTTATTCCTACCGTGTTACTTTCTTTGTTGATTTGGACGTCGAAGATAATTCCTCGGCTGATAAAAAATGTATTGAGTTTTAATCGGCCTTCTTCTGTTTCGTAAAGGTCTAATATGTCTTCGTAGGTGGTGATTTCGAGCGTTTCCGCTTCAATAGCTAATGAGCCTTCAAGGCTCTGGATTTCGCTTTCTAGGACTGTAATCCGTGCTTCGCTATCGGCCACACGCCTGATAAATGTTTGAGGGATCATGCCGTCGAACTGGGCAAGCGAAGCTTCTAACATCTCCAATGTGGATTTCTCTGTCGTTAGCTTGGCTTTTTTGGCCCTAATCTCTTCTTTTGGTGCCGAAGTATCACGAACGGAAAAGAAGCGACTAAATGCGTCGTTTACGGTGTCCATTTGCTTGTACTGCTCTTGGCTGAACCAAGTAAAGTCTTTTCGCTTCTTATCTGTTCTTTCGTCAATATAACGATTTTCGGATAATCTTTTGACGAAGGCGAGAAGCGTACCAAAAACAAGTTCAAATCGAATGCGGTTATCGCACTCGCATACCCGTTCGGCTTTGTTAGAACAAACAAGGTAGGCGTAACGTTTTTTTTCTGCTCCTAGTCCTTGAAGGTTGAACAACATCCCTACCTTGTGTTCTTCGCACTGTATACAGTGCCTGAAAATATTGTAGCTGTTTGGTGACCTTCTGCCGTTTTTTCTCTCATTAAAGCGGTTTTTAATGGCCGTAACGGCTGCATCGAATTCGCTTTCCTCTATTAGTTTTGGAAAGTAGCCGGGTACATAACGGTCAAATGACTTTGTTCCATCTTCGTTACGTCTTCTGAGGCACAAAACGCCGATGGGGCTTTTACTTTTGATAAGTTCGTCAATGTGCTTTCTGGTCCATCGACGTTTTGAATACTGGTTGACCCGTTTGATGCTTTCCAATATTCCCATATGTTTGAGTTGGTCGAAAATTTGGCGAATTTCTTGGGCTTCGTCTTCTACGATTGCGAAGGCTTGGGTTTTTTCGTCGTAACGAAAGCCGTAGGGGCATTGTTTACGGATGATGGTCGTTTCGGCGGCGTCTCGTTTTTTAAGCCATGAAGATTTGAGGCGTTTGCTCTTGGTGTCGCTTTCCTCGTGTGCTCGCTTGGCGATGACACCCACAAGGATCAGCGTTTCGAGATCGCGGCTAGGATCGTCATAGGAATAGGTCTTGTCATCGAAGACGGTGTGGAGCCTGACGCCTTTTTTTAGGATCGACTGGATAAGATCAACGGAATCCGTGAGTTTCTGCCGGGTTAGTCGGTCGATGGATTCAACAATGATGTAATCGCCTTGCCCGATCTCTCCGTTCTCTACTCTGTCCAACAAGCCTTTAAGCTGGCCTGTGCGAGCGTTTGCACCTCGGAACGCACTTACACCCTTGTCTATGACTGTTTCGACCACCGGGACGCCTGTGGTCTCTGTGAATGCTTGCAGCGGTGTGATCTGACGGCTGTGGCTGTCTCGGCCTTCTTCGCCTTGTTCGGCGGTTGACCAACGGACGTAGGCGTATGCCTTGGACATGATGACGGCTCCGGGTAGGTTCTCGATGTAGTTTATTAGAAAATACCCCTCCGTTGTTTAGAGGCTCAATCGACAGCGCCAGCGTTTACCCGCGCCAAGTGGTCAAGCGCGCCCTGCGCCATAACGCGGCAGCGGTGATCTTCTGCCATAACCACCCATCAGGCATCCCCGAACCCAGCGAGGCCGACCGCACGCTGACCCAACGCCTGAAAGAGGCGCTGGATCTGGTAGAAGTGCGGGTGCTCGATCACTTCATCGTGGGTGATGGAGAGCCATTGTCGATGGTCGAATATGGCTGGATGTAAGGCTCAGGGCTTAACGCTGACTGTCGAAAAGTCCTGACGACCAAATGGACTCACCTGATAACCCTGAACGTTTTTACGCGTTAGTGCGTAGGCCGTTGGATGCGCCAGCGGCAACCACAACGCTTGCTGCTGAATCAGAGCTTGGGCCTTTTGGTATAACGCGCTGCGCTTATCCTGATCACTAACGACTTTGCCTTCACTAATCAGGGTATCCAGCGCTTTATCGCAATAACGCGCAAAGTTGGTCCCCGACTTCACCGCTGCACACGAAAACTGCGGGGTCAGGAAGTTGTCCGGGTCACCGTTGTCGCCCGCCCAGCCCATAAACAGCAAGTCATGCTCACCCGCCTTCGCTCGACGGATCAGTTCGCCCCATTCGATGACTCGAATGTCAGCCTTAATACCGACCTGCGCCAGATCTGCCTGCAACAGCTGTGCGCCCAAGCTCGGATTGGGGTTCAACACACTGCCTGTCGGTCGAGTCCAAATCGTGGTTTTGAAACCCTCCTTCAGCCCAGCCTTATCCAACAACTCCCGAGCCTTTTGCGGATCATGGGCGTAATCAGGCAGGTTTTTGGCAAAGCTCCATGTGGTCGCCGGATAAATACCGTTCGCTGGCTGCGCACTGTTTTCAAACACCGCCTTGAGGTAGGTCGCTTTATCGAACGCCAAATTGATCGCCTGACGCACCTCTGGCTTGTCCAATGGCGGATGCTGGCTATTAATGGCCACGAAAGCGGTCATAAAGGCCGGCGTTTGTTCGACCTTTAATGCAGGGTCTTTAGTCGCAGCGTCGACATCCAACGGCTTGGGCGAAAGTGCGATCTGACACTCATTGCGCCGTAACTTCTGCAAACGAACGTTGGCATCGGGGGTGATGGCAAAAATCAGGTTATCGACCTCTGGCTTGCCGGAGAAGTAATCCGGATTGGCCTTGTAACGCACCACTGCATCCTTCTGAAAACGCCCGAACACAAAAGGCCCGGTGCCAATGGGCTGGCTGTTCATCTGTTCAGGCGTGCCCGCTTTAAGCAGCTTGTCTGCATATTCGGCGGAATAAATCGATGCGAACCCCATGCTCAACGCAGGCAAAAACGTTGAGTCCGGGTGCGCCAGGGTAAAGCGCACCGTCTGCGAGTCCGGGGTTTCGATGGTTTTGATCAACTGCGGCAGTTGCAACGACTGCGCATGAGGAAAGCCGCTTTGGGCAACCTTATGCCACGGGTTGGCCGGGTCGAGCATGCGCTCAAAGCTAAATCGCACATCATCGGCATTCAACTCACGCGTTGGCGTGAAATAAGGGGTGTGATGAAACTTGACGCCGGGACGCAGCTTGAACTCGTACACAAGCCCGTCAGCAGACACTGACCAGCTTTGCGCCAGGCTCGGCACCAACTTGCCGGTTTTAGCGTCAAAGTCCACCAGGCGATTCATCAGCACGTCTGCCGAGGCATTGGTGGTGCTGAGCGAGTTGTACTGCACCACATCAAACCCTTCGGGGCTTGCCTCGGTGCAAACACTCAAACTCGCCGCGTGGGCTAACGGGCTCAAACACAAGGTGAGCAAAAAGGGGGCGGCAGCGAGGCGCATGATGTGTTTCCTTTGCAGTCGTTGGCCCATCTGCATGTGCAGTCTGGAAAAGCCTTACCCTAGTGTTCTGATCGCCAAATGACCACTTTAAATGCTCTGCACAACCGCGAAATATCCCATAACAACGTTAGAAAGGTTACTGGCCAGTAGGGTCTCACCCTCACATGAAAGCGTTTTGGCCGTGATCGCAGCCTTCAGCCACTGCCACATCAGGCCGGGCACTCGTCGCAAATGCCCAATAGCACACCTGAAACCTTTCACCTGACGACGAGCGGTCGAGCCCAGTCAGGCATAGGCTTTACCGCGATTTACCGTTAGAATGCCGGCTTAATTAATTACGACAAATCACACTGCGTGTTGTTGCTCTTTAGTCTTTCTGGTATAAAGCAGCGCTCTTTTCTAGGGGCCCGGTTCCTTCGTTTGTAGGTGTAGCCGGTAAGACCCTTAAAGAAACGCGGCGCCTAGCGCCAAATGACTGAGAGATTAAGCGGCCAACCCATGCCGGGTTGGGCATGTGGTTTTAGAGGGCTGAGGCATGTCGAGAGTCTGTCAAGTTACCGGTAAGGGTCCGGTGACTGGGAATAACATTTCCCACGCAAATAACAAAACCCGTCGTCGTTTCCTGCCGAACCTGCAGCATCACCGCTTCTGGGTTGAAGAAGAGAAACGTTTTGTGCGTCTGCGCGTATCTGCTAAAGGCATGCGTATCATCGACAAGCGTGGCATCACTGTCGTGCTGGCCGAAATCCGTCGCGCTGGCAAGATCTAAGGGAGCTAATCATGCGTGAATTGATCCGTTTGGTGTCGAGCGCTGGTACAGGCCATTTCTACACCACAGATAAGAACAAGCGCACCACTCCGGACAAAATCGAAATCAAAAAATTCGATCCGCGGGTTCGCAAGCACGTGATCTACAAAGAAGCCAAAATCAAGTAATTGATTTTTACTTCTTAACGAAAAAGGCCCGTATCTCACGATACGGGCCTTTTTTGTGCCTGAAAAAGATCTAAGCCGCTAAGCAGCCCGACCTAATTGCAGCAATCAAAAACAACTGTAGCTGGTCATGACGTTGTTTTCGTCGACATGCACATTAAGGCGATTTTGGCTGTATTCGTACGTAATCACTTGGCCTGGCTTCAAAACACGCACCACGTTCGAATTCGAGAGTTGACGAATTTCTTCCAGAAACTCAGGAGTGGCCGTGTGCATCATTTTAGTCAGCGGAAAATCGGTGTGGCACACACCCTCAACTGGTTGCGATGCGCTAGCTTCCAGAGCACCAAAACCCAGCATTACCATGCCAACCAGTGCAGCACTTTTGAACTTGATTGCAGTTTTCATTTCGCTTCCTTGCTTAGATAAATTAATAAATTAATGTGCCTGGCAACACGGGCTCATCTTGGAGTCTTTGGCCGTGCCGCCCTCACATCCAAAGACTGGCTCAAGGTTGGCCAAACTGCTTTATCGAGGTGTTGCAGAAGGTGTGGTGAAACGCAAAACCCAAATGCAAAAAAGCCCTGCTCTCGCTTAGAGGGCAGGGCTCTTTGGATGCTCTACATCAGTACTTTCAGGGCTTTTGCTCAAACACCACGTAAATTTTCCGACACTGCTCAAGCACTTCCCATGTCCCGCTAAAACCAGCAGGGATGACAAAGCGATCTCCCGCACGGAGGGTTTTGGCGTTCCCTTCTCTGTCACGCAGAACCGAAACGCCCTGCATGATTTCGCAATACTCATGCTCGGTGTAATTAACAGTCCACTGCCCCGGCGCTCCCTCCCAGATACCCGCACCCATTTGCCCGCAAGGGCTGCTGTAATGGTTGTGGATAACTTGCTCAGAATCACCCTTGAGAATTTTTTCCGCCGCCGGGCGAAAGCGCTCAGCTTGGGTGTTGGCAGTGCTGAAGTCGACGATGGTTTCGATGCTCATTGTTCTTGTCCCCCCGAAATGACGGCGTGTGCGGCCCGAAAGGCCAAAGTCTATGTTTATTAAAACGAACAAGCCATGCCGTTTGCGACACTGATGTCAAATATATTGAAAGTCCTTGGGCCACTGGTTTAGGGTGGCGCATGCCTTATGCCGATCACTTTGATGATTGGCAAAGCATTCCAGAGGTATCACGTGAAAACCGTGGTGCATGAACTTCAATAAGAGAGGAAGACACTCGAATGACCACCCTGACGCGTGCTGACTGGGAACAACGGGCCCAGCAGCTGAAGATCGAAGGTCGCGCTTACATTAACGGTGAATACACCGCCGCGGTCTCCAATGAAACGTTCGAGTGTCTGAGCCCAGTCGATGGCCGCTTGCTGGGCAAGGTTGCCAGTTGCGACGCAGCAGACGCCCAACGCGCTGTAGAAAACGCGCGCAAGACCTTTGAGTCGGGTGTTTGGTCGCGCTTGGCACCTGCCAAACGCAAAGCCGCCATGATCCGTTTTGCAGGCCTGCTCAAGCAAAACGCCGAGGAACTGGCTCTGCTTGAAACCCTGGACATGGGCAAGCCGATCAGCGATTCCCTGAACATCGACGTTCCCGGCGCCGCAAACGCGTTGAGCTGGAGCGGCGAAGCTATCGACAAAATTTACGATGAAGTGGCCGCCACCCCGCACGACCAGTTGGGTTTGGTGACCCGAGAGGCGGTCGGTGTTGTGGCCGCTATCGTGCCGTGGAACTTCCCACTGATGATGGCCTGCTGGAAACTCGGGCCTGCGCTATCAACCGGTAACTCGGTAATCCTCAAGCCCTCCGAAAAGTCGCCACTGACAGCCATCCGCATCGCAGCTCTGGCCGTTGAAGCCGGTATTCCTGCTGGCGTACTAAACGTGCTGCCGGGTTACGGCCACACCGTCGGCAAGGCGCTGGCGCTGCACATGGATGTCGACACGCTGGTGTTTACCGGCTCGACCAAAATCGCCAAGCAACTGATGATTTACTCCGGCGAGTCCAACATGAAGCGCGTCTGGCTCGAAGCTGGCGGCAAAAGCCCAAACATCGTGTTTGCGGACGCACCCGACTTGCAAGCAGCGGCTGAATCCGCAGCCAGCGCCATTGCCTTTAACCAAGGCGAAGTCTGCACCGCAGGTTCGCGTCTGCTGGTCGAGCGCTCGATCAAAGACACCTTCCTGCCACTGGTGATCGAAGCCCTCAAAGGCTGGAAGCCCGGCAACCCGCTAGACCCGGCCACAACGGTTGGCGCACTCGTGGACACGCAACAAATGAACACTGTGCTGTCGTACATCCAGTCGGGCCATACCGAAGGCGCCAAACTGGTGGCTGGCGGCAACCAAATCCTGCAAGAAACCGGCGGCACTTACGTTGAGCCGACTATTTTCGACGGCGTGAGCAACGCCATGAAAATCGCTCAGGAAGAAATCTTTGGCCCAGTCCTGTCGGTGATTGCGTTCGACACCGCTGAAGAAGCGATCCAGATTGCCAACGACACGCCGTATGGTTTGGCTGCTGCGGTCTGGACTGCCAACATCTCCAAGGCTCACCTGACCGCCAAAGCGCTGCGCGCTGGCAGCGTTTGGGTTAACCAGTACGATGGCGGCGACATGACCGCTCCATTTGGTGGTTTCAAGCAGTCGGGTAATGGCCGTGACAAATCACTGCACGCCTTCGACAAATACACCGAGCTGAAGTCCACCTGGATCAAGCTGTAACACCCCTCTGGCGCTTGCGCGCCTTCCCGTAGCAGCTGCCGAAGGCTGCGTTCGGGAGCCAAGCGATCGTAAAACCTGAATGCGCGGTGCCACCGAGGCACCGCGTCGCTTGGCTTTACGCCAGCTTCGCTCCCGGACGCAGCCTCGTTCTACGGGTCAACTGCTATGCGCTTTATGCCCTCCATAGACGAGTTATCCACAGGAGCATGAACATGCGTTGGGCGACTTATTTCGCCGTGCTGGCTTCCGTTCTCAGCGTGGGGCTGGCGCTGGGCGTGAGCATGCCGTTGGTGTCGTTTCGCCTCGAAAGCTGGGGCTATGGCGGGTTCGCGATTGGTGTAATGGCCGCAATGCCAGCCATTGGCGTGTTGGTCGGCGCCAGTATCGCCAGCAAACTCGCGGCACGTTTTGGCACGCCTGGCCTGATGCGCCTGTGCCTCTGGGCGGGCGCGCTGTCTATCGGCTTGCTGGCAATTTTGCCCAGCTACCCCGTATGGCTTGCGCTGCGGCTGCTGATCGGGGTGGTGCTCACCGTGATTTTTATTCTCGGTGAAAGCTGGATCAACCAACTGGTAGTCGAGCAATGGCGCGGGCGTTTAGTTGCGCTATACGGCTGCGCTTATGCGCTGAGCCAATTGTCCGGGCCACTGCTATTAGGCTTAGTGGGCTCAGAAGGCGACTACGGCTTTTGGATCGGCGTAGGTTTGCTGACCCTTGCACCGCTGCTGCTCATGGGCCGCGATGGCGCACCCACGACCGAAGCTTGCAGCGTGACATTCAAAGACCTGCTGGGGTTCTGCAAAGGCCTGCCCGCTATCGCGTGGGCAGTTGCGCTGTTTGCAGCTTTTGAGGCGATGATTCTGACCCTGCTGCCCATCTACTGCTTACGCCAAGGCTTTACCGCAGACATTGCGCTGGCTATGGTCAGCACGGTGGTGGTGGGCGACGCCTTGTTGCAACTGCCGATTGGCGCGTTAGCCGACCGGCTGTCACGCCGCTCGCTGTTCACCGGTTGTGCGGTGGCACTGATGCTGTCGAGTCTGGCCGTGCCACTGCTGCTGGACACGCTATTGATCTGGCCGCTGTGGGTCATTTTCGGGGCCAGCGCAGGCGGGCTGTTCACCCTGTCGTTGATTCTGATTGGCGAACGTTACCGTGATGACGCGCTGGTGCGAGCCAATGCTCACGTCGCACAGTTGTGGGGCATTGGCTGCCTGATCGGGCCTTTGGCTGCAGGCGCGGGCAGCCAGTGGATCAGCGGCCATGCGTTGCCGCTGTTCATGGCCGCCGGGGCCTTGGGATTGGTGATTTTGGTGTCACGCCAAGGCGCGTTTGGGGCCGAGCAAGCAACAACCTGAATCTTGTACGCCGCCCAAGGCTGCGGTGTGGCAACTGACTTACAACATCTTTTCCAGCCCAACGTTTTTGCTGAACCACGCATTCAGCCGACGCCACCAATTACCCGGCTCGCGCGTCAAGGTGTGCAACTGCCCATTGTCTTCGGTCTGCCAAACGATCTTGCCCTGTTGCAGTTTCGGCTGATAACTCAACGTGGGAGCCATGCCTTGTAGCGCCAATTTTCGGGCTTCAGCGGCCAATTGCGGGCTGTCGACCAACACCCCGACCTCGGTGTTCCACAGCCCTGAACGGGGGTCAAAATTGAACGAACCAATAAACGACTTCTGCTGGTCGAAGATCATGGCCTTGCTGTGCAAGCTTGAGTCAGTGCTCATCCCGTGCTTGAACAAATGCGGCCCGCTGCCACTGCCTGTGCCCGGCTGACGGCGCAACTCATAGAGTTTCACCCCGTGCTCCAGCAGCGCTTTACGGTAGGGCGCATACCCGCCGTGAACAGCAGGCACATCGGTCGCTTCCAAAGAATTGGTCAATAAACGTACATCTACCCCGGCGTCAGAACGGCCCGTCAAATACACCAAACCCGTTTCGCCCGGCACAAAGTAGGCCGAGATCAGAATCAATTCTTTGCTGACGCTGGATAGATCCTGCGCCAGTTGGGTCGTCAGCAGCAAATGCGGGTCGGGCTCATCTTTGGCCAACACCTTGCTCGGCGCGTCCCACAAGGCCTGATTCCACGCCCAGATCAGCTCCTGACGCCACACATCCAACTGCGGGTTAGTCTCGTAGGAGGCTAGTTGCTGGTACAGCGCGTTATTACGCCGCTGCGCCAGCTTGAGTGAGTCCTCTAACGTCTTGCGCGCCTTGGCCAGCTCCCGCTCGGACAAGCGTGTAGACACAAAATCGCCAATCGGCTGGCTCAAAGCGCTGTTCCAGTATTGATCGAAACTGTGTCCCAGCTGCTCTGCCACCGGCCCGACGCTCAGCAGGTCGATGTCAGTGAAATTCAGGTCGGGCTGGGCATCAAAATACTCATCCCCCAAATTACGCCCACCCACAATCGCCACGCTGTTGTCCGCCAGCCACAGCTTGTTGTGCATGCGCCGGTGTTGGCGCGACAGGTTAAACAAACGCCCCATCGCTCGGGTCACGCCCGTGCTGCGCCCCAGTTGCAACGGGTTGAATAAACGAATCTGAATATTGGGGTGGGCGACGAGGGTGGCCAACAGATCGTCCAGCCCATCGCTGGCAGTATCGTCGAGCAAAATCCGCACGCGCACACCGCGATCCGCCGCCTTGAGCAGCTCGTCCATCAGCATGCGCGTGCTCAAGCCGTCGTGAACGATGTAGTACTGCAAATCGAGGCTGCTTTGTGCGTTGCGAATCAACTCCGCCCGCGCCCTGAATGCCTCACCGCTGTTGGGCAATAAGCGAAACCCCGAGCGCCCTTGATAGGGCGCGGCCTGAGCCTGAATCGAGCGACCAAAGGCTGATTCGGCCGCAGGCATGGCCTGGCTCGGTTCACGGGGTACGTCCAAAGTGGCACAGCCTCCCAACAACACCGTCAACAACAGGGCACAGAGTGATTTCAACGCGTGGCGCCTCGGGTCAGCGGTCAAAGGAATGATCAAACGTGTTGTGCCAACAGCTTGCTGGCCGTCGCGCCCACCTTGCGTACAGCCTCTTCGATTTCACTCGTGGGCTTGGCCGCGTAGTTCATGCGCAGGCAATTTCGGTATTTGCCCGACGCCGAAAAGATGCTGCCGACTGCAATCTGCACCCCTTGTTGTAATAGCTCGCGATTGAGCCGCAGGCTATCAAAGCCTTCGGGCAGCTCAAGCCACAACATAAAGCTGCCTTGCGGCCGACTGGCGCGAGTGCCCGCAGGAAAGTAGCGGCTCACCCACCCCAGCATCACGTCGCGATTACGCTGATATTGCGTGCGCATCTTGCGCAAATGGGGTTCGAAGTGACCATTTTTTAGAAAGTCGGCAATCGCCAGTTGCGGCTGCGGCGCCGTCGAGCCGGTGCTGATGTATTTCATGTGCAGCACCCGCTCCAGATACCGGCCCGGCGCAACCCAGCCAATGCGCAAGCCGGGGGCCAATGTTTTAGAAAATGAACTGCACAACAACACCCGGCCATCGTCGTCAAACGACTTAATGGTGCGCGGACGAGGATAAGTGTAGGCCAGCTCGCCATACACATCGTCTTCAATAATCGCCACATCAAAGCGCTGCGCAAGGGAAACGAGTGCCCGTTTACGGGCTTCGGGCATGATGTAGCCCAGCGGATTGTTGCAACTGGGCGTTAGCTGAATCGCCTTGATCGGCCATTGCTCTAGCGCTAACTCCAGTGCCTCGAGGCTGATTCCGGTAAGCGGGTCAGTGGGGATCTCTAGCGCCTTCATGCCCAGCCCTTTAAGGGTTTGCATGGCGCCATGAAAACTCGGCGAATCAACCGCCACGATGTCGCCCGGCTCACACACCGCTCGAATGCTGCACGACAGCGCTTCATGGCAGCCGGTGGTAATCACCAGTTCATCCGGGCCAAGCTGACACCCCGAGTCGAGCAGCAAGCGCGCCAACTGCTCACGCAGGCTAAGCACTCCATACACATTGTCGTAATACAGGCCGGGCAAATCTTGTCGCCGACTGATTTGCGCCAAGCTGCGCAACAGCGGCTTGATGGTGGGCGTGGTGACGTCTGGCATGCCACGCCCCAACTGAATCACATCCTTTTGCGGAACCGAGCGCACCAGCTCCAGCACTTGTTCCCACTGCGAAATTTCTACGGGCCGCTGGGCCGGTTTGCCCATGCCCGGTAACGCGGGTAACTCACGCTCCAGCGGCACAAAGTAGCCGGACTTTGGCCGAGGCGACGCCAAGCCGTTGTCCTCCAGCAAGCGATACGCCAACTGCACCGTGCTCAGGCTCACACCATGTTCTGCGCTGAGTGCTCGTACCGAGGGCAAGCGGTCGCCGGGGCGATAAAACCCCTGCTCAATACGTGAGCCCAACAAATCGGCGAGGTTGACATAAAGGGTCATGGCGCAATTCTCGAAGGGGAGACCAGCACAGATGAGGCAAAAACCTGTGATTCAGCGGCTAAAAAGCCCCATCTGTATGGAAGTAAAAACACTTTGCTGAATCTGTCATGGTTTTAAGTGCAAGGCCATCATGCTGACTCATAGCAATCGAGTCAAAAGGAGCCGCACCATGAATGGTTTGAGCGATGTACGCCTGACGCTGCACAGCCCGCAATTGCTGGCCGAGCACGAGGCCGTGCGGGTCGAGAGCACTCCGGCGGGCCTTAGCCGCTGGCGCCTTTTCTGGCACCGTGCCCGCACTCGCCGCACCTTGCTCAATTTGGATGCGCAGCAACTACGGGACGTGGGCTTAAGCCACGAAATGGCTCAACGTGAAGGCTGCAAACCGTTTTGGCGCTCATGAGAAACACCCATAACACGCCAGCTCCGCGGTCAACGCAGCTCTTTAAGCCGATGCCACAGCATCCCCAGCGCCAGCAATGGCGAGCGCAGGTATTTGCCGCCCGGGAAGGTGATGTGCGGCACTTTGGCGAACAGGTCAAACCCATCGCTGTGCTGGCCACTGATGGCTTCGGCCAACAACTTGCCGGCCAAGTGCGTGGCGTTGACCCCGTGCCCTGAGTAGGCCTGGGCGTAATACACGTTGGGCTGGTCAGGCAGGCGACCGATTTGTGGCAAGCGATTGGCGCCGATGCCAATCATCCCGCCCCACTGATAATCAATTTTTACGTCTTTAAGGTGCGGGAATACGTCCAGCATTTTGGGGCGCATGTAAGCCGCAATATCCTGCGGGTCACGCCCCGAATAATGGCAGGCACCGCCAAACAACAAACGTCGATCCGCTGAAAGCCGGTAGTAGTCCAGCGCCACACGCTGATCACACACCGCCATGTTTTGTGGCAGCAATGCGTGAGCCTGAGCTGCGCTTAACGGCTCAGTGGCAATGATGTAACTGCCCGCAGGCAGCACTTTGCCACTGAGTTGCGGGTTTAGGTCTTTGAGATAAGCGTTGCAACCCAGCACCAGGCTTTTGGCGCGTACCGAGCCCTGAGCCGTATGAACCCGCACCTCAGGGCCGTAATCAATGCGAGTCACGGCCGAGTGCTCAAACAGCTTCACGCCCAGTTGCGCCGCAGCCGCTGCTTCGCCCAGCGCCAGGTTAAGCGGGTGTAAATGGCCCGAGCCCATGTCAACAAAACCACCCACATAACGATCCGAACCCACCACACTGCGCACTTCATTGGCTTGCAGCAGGCGGGTTTCATGGCGATAACCTAACCCGCGCAGCTCGTCGGCTTCTTCAGCAAAGCCTTCAAGGTCGCGGGGCTTGTTCGCCAAGTCGCAGTAGCCCCAAGTCAGGTCGCAGTCGATGTTGAAATGCTCTACACGCTGGCGAACGATTTCAACCGCTTCGAGCCCCATCAGCTTCATTTGGCGCACGCCGTCTTTGCCAATGATGCCTTCGAACTGCTCAAGCCCATGACCCACACCACGGATCAGTTGCCCGCCATTACGACCACTGGCGCCCCAGCCGATCTTGTGTGCTTCAAGCAACACCACGCTCATCCCGCGCTCAGCTAACTCCAGCGCAGTGTTGAGCCCAGAAAAGCCTCCGCCCACCACGCACACATCGGCCACCCACTCACCTTGCAACACCGGATGGTCGGGCTGCGGCAGGCTGCTGGCGGCGTAATAAGAAGCAGTGTGCTGGCTGCGCTGAACAGAGGCGTTCATGTGCGTAATCCTGATGATGTGTGTTTGGAAAATTTGACGGAGCATAAGCCGCGCCATTCCCACGGGGCAAGAACAGCCGGGCGGCGCTGTCTAGAGCGAGGCTTTTCAGGCAGACTCTTTGGCCTTTTCAAATCTGGTAAGCCTTAGATGAGCTGCAACAGTCACAAAATCCGCTTTCTTCGGCAGCAAATCCCATCGTTTGACTGCGTACCGGGTTGCCATGACTGCTGTGGGCCTGTGACCACCTCCTCTGAAGAAATGGCCCGCCTGCCGCGCAAAACAGCTGCCGAGCAAGAAGCCGCAATGGACGAACTGAACTGTGTACACCTAGGGCCAAACGGCTGCACGGTGTACGAAGAACGCCCGCTGATCTGCCGCTTGTTCGGCACCACGCCGACCTTGCCATGCCCCAATGGCCGCCGCCCTGTGGACATGATCCACCCCAGCGCCGAAAAGCTGGTGCACGAATACATCGCCAGTACGCGGCAGGTGTTGGTTTAAAACGTCACACATCTGCTGCGTGAGCTGCCTAAGGACGCTTGGGCATCAATGAAGAGTTCAATCGGCAATCGGCAGGCACAGGCTTTCTTTCACTTCTTCCATCACGATGTAGCTTTTGGATTCGCGCACGTGGGGCAGTTTGAGCAAGATATCGCCCAGCAATTTGCGGTAAGACGCCATCTCGGAAATCCGCGCTTTCACCAAGTAGTCAAAATCCCCCGACACCAAATGGCACTCCAGCACATGGGGCAGTTTGAGCACGGCACGGCGGAACTCATCAAAGGTGTCCCCCGACTTATAGTCCAGGCTGATCTCGACAAAAACCAATAAGCTGCCCTGCAAGTGTTGCGGGTTTAGCCGGGCGTTGTAGCCCATGATGATCCCTTCACGTTCCAGACGGCGTACGCGCTCGGTGCAGGGCGTGGTCGACAGCCCAACCTTATCGCCCAACTCGGTAAACGAGATGCGGCCATCCGCCTGCAAGATGCGCAAAATGTTGCGATCAATCTTGTCCAATTCACGCTTTGTTTGGTGATTCGTACGCATAGGAGATTCTCCTCCGTGAAAAGCGTTTTTGCCGAGAATTGTCGCCAAATATAGCCGCTTATACAGTGAATACCACTAGCCAATGGTTCATATACTGCGCCCATCTTCGCTTTGAACAATAAACGTCTGCGGCTGGCCGCGATGAGGGATATAAATATGCGAGTTATGGTATTGGGTGGCGGCGTTATTGGTACTGCCAGCGCCTATTATCTGGCCCGAGCCGGTTTCGAAGTGGTCGTTGTAGACCGTCAGCCAGCCGTTGCAATGGAAACCAGTTTTGCCAACGCGGGCCAAGTGTCCCCAGGCTACGCCTCCCCGTGGGCTGCGCCGGGCGTGCCACTCAAGGCCATCAAATGGTTGCTTGAGCGCCACGCGCCTTTGGCCATCAAAGCCACCACCAATATCGACCAATACCTGTGGATGGCGCAGATGCTGCGCAACTGCACCGCCAGCCGCTATGCCGTGAACAAAGAGCGCATGGTGCGTCTGTCTGAGTACAGCCGTGACTGCCTCGACGAACTGCGCGCCGAAACAGGTATTGCCTACGAGGCTCGCAACCTCGGCACTACGCAACTGTTCCGCACCCAAGCCCAGCTGGATGGCGCCGCCAAAGACATCGCCGTGCTGAAAGAGTCTGGCGTGCCATTTGAGCTGCTGGATCGCGCTGGCATTGCCCGCGTTGAGCCTGCGCTGGCCAACGTCACTGACATTCTGGCTGGTGCGTTGCGCTTACCGAACGACCAAACGGGTGACTGCCAGATGTTCACCACCCGCTTGGCTGAAATGGCCAAAAACCTGGGCGTTGAGTTCCGCTTCGGCCAAGACATTCAGCAATTGGACTTCGCCGGTGATCGCATCAATGGCGTGATGATCGATGGCAAGCTCGAAACCGCTGATCGCTACGTGCTGGCATTGGGCAGCTACTCTCCGCAAATGCTTAAGCCGCTGGGCATCAAGGCCCCGGTTTACCCGCTGAAGGGTTACTCGCTGACCATCCCGATCACCAACCCGAACATGGCGCCTACCTCGACCATTCTGGATGAGACCTACAAGGTCGCGATCACCCGCTTCGACAACCGTATCCGCGTCGGCGGCATGGCTGAAATAGCCGGTTTTGACCTGTCGCTGAACCCGCGTCGGCGCGAAACCCTAGAGATGATCGTCAACGACCTTTATCCTCAGGGCGGTGATTTGAGCCAAGCCAGCTTCTGGACGGGCTTGCGCCCAACGACGCCGGACGGCACGCCTATTGTTGGTGCTACGCCCTTCAAAAATCTGTTCCTAAACACCGGTCATGGCACGCTTGGCTGGACCATGGCCTGCGGCTCCGGTCGCTTCCTCGCTGACGTGATGGCTAAAAAGAACCCACAAATCAGCGCCGAAGGCCTTGATATTTCCCGTTACGGCAACCACCAGGAGACTGCAAAACATGGCAATCCAGCGCCAGCTCACCAATGAACGCATGAGCCAAATCGTTGCCCATAACGGCACTGTTTACCTGTCCGGGCAAGTCGGCGACGACATGAACGCTGGGGTTGAGCAGCAAACCCGTGAAACGCTGGCCAACATTGAGCATTTGCTGGATCTGGCGGGTACGGACAAAAGCCGAATCCTGTCGGTGACCATCTACCTCAAAGACATTGATGCTGACTTTGCGGGCATGAACAGCGTGTGGGATGCGTGGCTGCCAAAAGGTGTCGCCCCAGCCCGCGCCACCGTTGAAGCCAAGCTGTGCGAGCCAGAAATCCTGGTCGAGCTGTCGGTTGTCGCGGCACTGCCGTAAAATTTCTGCTCCTGAAACACTCCCTCTTACGGCGCTGCACGTGGTTAATACCGCAGGTTAGCGCCGGTTTTTTATTAAACAGCCGTTAGAAGCCCGCCGCCATGCGCCCAGCCCGTGCCCTGATCGATCTTCAAGCCCTGCGTCATAACTACCAACTGGCCCGCGAAGTGACGGGGGCCAAAGCCCTCGCCGTGATCAAGGCCGATGCTTACGGTCATGGCGCGGTACGTTGCGCCCAAGCCCTTGAGGCCCAAGCCGATGGCTTTGCCGTTGCCTGTATTGAAGAAGCATTGGAGTTACGCGCGGCCGGTATTGGCGCACCCATTCTGCTGCTTGAAGGTTTTTTTGAAGCCGATGAACTGCCGCTGATCGTCGAACACGACTTTTGGTGCGTGGTGCATTCGCTGTGGCAGCTCGACGCAATCGAACACGCCAAACTGGCTAGACCGATCCACGTGTGGCTAAAACTCGACAGCGGCATGCACCGCGTCGGCTTGCACCCGAGCGACTACAAAGCCGCTTATCAGCGCCTGCAAGCCAGCGCCAACGTGTCAAAAATCGTACTGATGAGCCACTTCGCCCGCGCCGATGAGCTGGGTTGCACCCGTAGTGAAGAACAGTTCGCTGTGTTTGAAGCGGCTCGCGTGGATATGTCTGCCGAAGTCAGCTTGCGCAATTCGCCGTCGGTTCTGGGCTGGCCAACCATGCCCAGCGATTGGGTTCGCCCTGGCCTGATGCTCTACGGAACCACCCCGTTTGAAGAAGCCCAGACACTGGCCTCACGCTTGCAGCCGGTGATGACGCTTGAGTCCAAAGTGATTTGCGTCCGCGAATTGCCTGCTGGTGAGCCGGTCGGTTATGGCGCCAAATTCATTACCCCAAAACCCATGCGTATTGGCGTGGTCGCGATGGGTTATGCCGACGGCTACCCCCGTCAGGCGCCCACGGGCACACCCGTGTTGGTGGCCGGTCAACGTAGCCAGTTATTGGGCCGCGTGTCGATGGACATGCTGTGCATCGACCTCACCGACGTGCCGCAAGCGGGCTTGGGTTCTACTGTCGAGTTGTGGGGCAAAAACATCCTCGCCAGTGAAGTTGCGGCAAAAGCTGAAACCATTCCTTACCAGATTTTTTGTAACCTCAAACGCGTGCCACGCCTCTATTCCGGGAGCTAGTGGGTAGCGGGCAATGCGCGGGGCCAAATGGGTACTGCGGATTGAAGTCGAAGTGTTGTAAATACTGAACGCTATCGCCATGATGGCGGCAATTCGACCTGAATCTGATCCCTAGGAGGCTCCCGCATTGGACGTCGGTGAACGACTGCAATCCATCCGCAAACTGAAAGGCCTGTCACAGCGTGAACTCGCCAAGCGTGCGGGCGTCACCAATAGCACCATTTCGATGATCGAAAAAAACAGCGTAAGCCCTTCGATCAGCTCATTGCGAAAAGTGTTAAGTGGCATTCCGATGTCTATGGTCGAATTTTTTTCCGAAGAGATCCTTCAGGAAAAACCGACACAGATCGTCTACAAAGCCAATGAGCTAATCGACATTTCCGATGGTGCCGTGACCATGAAGCTGGTTGGCAAAGCGCACCCTAGCCGGGCCATCGCGTTCCTCAATGAGATTTACCCACCGGGTGCCGACACCGGGGACGAAATGCTGACCCATGAAGGCGAAGAAACCGGAATTTTGGTTGAAGGCCGCCTGGAATTGACCGTAGGTCTTGAGACCTTCGTGCTCGAAGCCGGGGACAGCTATTATTTTGAAAGCTCAAAACCCCATCGTTTTCGTAACCCGTTCGAGGTCGCAGCGCGACTAATCAGCGCAGCTACTCCGGCAAATTTCTAAGAAAAGAGGCGCCCTGCGCATGTCGCAGCGATGCCCGAAGCTATTTTTCGCCACATCGATGACCCCTTTGACTTTAGGGTTGTTTCAGAGTGGCGGGGTAACCGTTATACTTTCGCCCGCCCGCGAAACCGTGGTTGTGGGCGTGACTAGCCACCATTGAGGGTGTACGCGTGAACCTAATTATGAAAATGCTGGCCGTACCAGCAGCCGTATTGGCCCTTTGGGCAGTCAACGCTCAGGCGGCGACTAATGATGACATCGCAAAACGTCTTGAGCCTGTCGGCAAAGTCTGTATTCAAGGCCAAGAGTGCGTAGGAATGGACGTTGCAGCCTCTGCAGGCGGCGGCGGTGGAATGACCGCAGACGACATCATTGCCAAGCACTGCAGTGCGTGCCACGGCACTGGCCTGTTGGGCGCACCGAAAATCGGTGACACCGCAGCCTGGAAAGAACGCGCCGATCACCAAGGCGGCCTTGATGGCATCCTGGCCAAGGCCATCACCGGTATCAATGCCATGCCGCCAAAAGGCACTTGCATGACCTGTACCGATGACGAGCTTAAAGGCGCCATCGAGAAGATGTCCGGTTTGAAATAAACCGATCTTCCCCAAAAAAGCCGCTGATGGGCGGCTTTTTTGTGCCTGCGATTTAGGCCGCGCCTAGCCATTGCAACCAACACCGGTCACTCTCTGTCACATCTCTATACACGGATGGTTTTGGAGGGTCAGATGGTGCAGTCCTGTTCGATTGAGTGCGCAGTTGATGATGTGCTGGCGCGCTTACCCACACATATTCACCTCGGTTTACCGCTAGGGCTGGGTAAAGCCAATCGGTTCGTGAATGCGCTATATCAGCGGATCAAGCTGCTGCCTGAACGCCGCCTGACGATTTATACCGCGCTAAGTCTGGGACGACCGGCGCTGGGTGATGGCCTGCAACGCCGCTTTCTGGAGCCTTTTAGCGAACGGGTATTCGGTGACTACATTGAGCTGGACTACCTGGCCGACCTGCACCGCGACAGCTTGCCGAGCAACATTCACGTTGAGCAATTTTTTATGCAGCCCGGCAGCCTGCTCAACAGCCCGCCCGCGCAACAGGATTACGTCAGCAGCAATTACAGCCATGCGGCACGCGACATCAATGCCAACGGCTTGAATCTGGTAGCGCAACTCATCGCCCGGCACCCGCAGGATGCCCAGCGCCTGAGCCTGAGCTGTAACCCTGACATCACCCTCGATTTGCTGCCCATGATCGCCAAACGTAGAGCGGCAGGCGAAACCATTCTGCTGCTGGGCCAAGTTCACAGTGATTTGCCCTATATGCCCGGCGACTCAGAGCTCAATGCCGACGACTTTGACCTCTTGATTGACGACGATGAGCGCACCACGCTGTTTTCTACCCCCAATATGCCGGTAAACCTGCAAGACCACTTTATTGGCCTGCATGCCAGTACGTTGATACGCGATGGCGGCACCTTACAAATTGGCATCGGCGCAATGGGCGACGCGCTGACCGCCGCGTTGCTGGCACGTCAGGCGGACAACGCGGGCTATCGGGCTTTGCTTGCAGACATTGACCTCACGCCTTGGCACACCTTGATTGAGCGCGTAGGCGGCATAGAGCCCTTCGCTCAAGGTTTGTATGGGTGCAGCGAAATGTTTGTTCACGGGCTGATGGTGCTGGTGGATGCAGGCATTGTGCGGCGCAAGGTGTACCCCGATGTTGAACGTCAAACCCAAGCCAACGCGGGCACCCTCGACGAAAGCCAACACGCCGACGGTGTGAGCGTTCATGGCGGTTTCATCCTTGGCCCGTCCCGTTTTTACCAGCGTTTAAACGAACTGCCGCACAGCAAACGCGCCGAATTCAACATGACGGCCATCAGCTACATCAACGAGCTGTATGGGCAGGAAGACTTGAAACGCCTGCAACGGCGCGATGCCCGTTTTGTAAACAGCGCCTTCACCGTCACCCTGCTGGGTGCCGGGGTTGCCGACCAACTGCAAGATGGGCGCGTGCTCAGCGGCGTGGGCGGGCAGTACAACTTTGTCGCCCAAGGTCACGCCCTGCACGATGCACGTTCGGTGATCATCCTGCGCAGTTGCCGTGAATCGGGTGGCGATGTGAGTTCCAACATCGTGTGGGAATACGGCCACTGCACCATCCCACGCCACTTGCGCGACATTGTGGTCACCGAATACGGCATTGCGGACCTACGCGGTAAGACGGATCGCCATGTGATCGAGGCGCTGCTCAATATCAGTGACTCGCGTTTTCAGGCCGACCTGATCGAGCAGGCACAAAAAATCGGCAAACTGCCCAAAGACTTTCGCCTTGAGCCACGTTTTACCAACAACAGCCCGCAGCGCCTGCAAGCGATTGCCGCGCGCCATCCGCATTTATTCCCGGAATACCCGCTGGGCAGCGATTTCAGCGCGCAGGAGCAAGACCTGCTGCGAGCGCTGAACTGGCTCAAAAGCAAGTTCAAGCTCACGCAGATCTACGAACTGGGCAAGGCGACGCTGGACGCGCCGCCGCCCCACGCATTCCCCGAGCACCTAAGGCGCATGCAATTGGCCAACCCGGACGGGCTGCGCGAAGAGCTGTATCAGCGCCTGCTGCTGGCGGGGTTACAAGCAACCGCCAAATAATTAACACCTCCCCGCCCGTAGGGGCTGCCGAAGTCTGCGATCGTTTGATCTTTAAAAGATCGCAGCCTGTGGCAGCTCCCACCCGCGGGGCGAGGCTTTTACTCGATAAACGTCACTTTGCCGCCGGCCAGGGATTTAACCCGTGCCAGCGACTCAACGCGGTAGCCTTGAGCATCCAGTTCGGCACGGCCGCCCTGAAACGACTTCTCGATTACGATGCCCAAGCCTGCAACGGTTGCGCCGGCTTGTTTGATGATCGAAATCAGGGCCTGCGATGCTTTGCCGTTGGCCAGAAAATCATCAATGACCAACACGCGGTCGGTGCTCTGAAGGTGGCGCGGCGAGATCGCAACGGTGCTTTCAGTTTGCTTGGTGAACGAGTACACCGTGGCCGACAGCAGGTTTTCTGTCAGGGTCAGGGACTGGTGCTTACGCGCGAAGATCACCGGCACGCCCAGGTTCAAACCCGTCATCACCGCTGGGGCAATGCCCGATGCTTCGATGGTAACGATCTTGGTGATGCCCGCATCAGCGAACAAACGCGCAAACTCATCGCCGATCTCTTTCATCAGTTGCGGGTCGATCTGGTGGTTCAAAAAGGCGTCAACCTTCAGTACCTGATCGGAAAGCACGATGCCTTCTTCGCGAATTTTCTTGTGCAGTGCTTCCAACGTTACGTCCTCAAATAGCGCCTATGCGCTGAAGGTAGAGTAAAAAATAGTCGATTTTAGCGTTTTAACATCGCGCGTATATCAGCCAATGCTGTATTGCCGCGAACCGCCTTCACTTCGGTGGGGGTGTCGTCGTTGCCTTCCCAAGCCAGATCGTCTGGTGGCAACTCATCAAGGAAGCGGCTCGGGGCGCAATCTATGATTTCGCCGTACTGCTTGCGCTTGGCCGCAAAGGTAAACGCCAGCGTCTCACGCGCGCGGGTAATGCCCACGTAGGCAAGGCGGCGCTCTTCTTCGATGGTGTCAGCTTCAATGCTGGAGCGGTGCGGCAGGATTTCTTCTTCCATGCCCATGATGAATACGTAAGGGAATTCCAACCCCTTGGACGCGTGCAACGTCATCATTTGCACGCCTTCGGCACCGTCTTCCTCTTCTTGCTGGCGTTCGAGCATGTCGCGCAACACCAGCTTGCCGATGGCTTCTTCGATGGTCATGGCGCCGTCTTCGTCTTTTTCGAGGGTGTTTTTCAACGCCTCGACCAAAAACCAGACGTTGGCCATGCGGTAGTCCGCCGCCTTTTCACTGGAACTGTTGGTGCGCAGCCAGTTCTCGTAATCGATGTCCATGATCATGCTGCGCAGCGCCGCAATCGGGTCTTCACCCGAGCAGTGCTGACGCACACGGTCCATAAACCGCTTGAAACGCACCAAGCGATCAGTGAACCGGTTGTCCAGATGCTCGCCCAAACCGATTTCATCAGTCGCCGCGTACATCGAGATTTTGCGCTCGGTTGCGTAGTTGCCGAGCTTTTCCAGCGTAGTCGAGCCGATCTCACGCCGCGGGACGTTGATCACGCGTAGGAAGGCGTTGTCGTCATCCGGGTTCACGATCAGCCGGAAGTAGGCCATCAGGTCTTTGACTTCCTGACGCCCGAAGAAGCTGTTACCGCCCGACAGGCGGTACGGGATTTGGTGGTGCTGCAACTTCAGTTCAATCAGTTTTGCCTGATAGTTGCCGCGATACAGAATCGCAAAGTCGCTGTAGGGCCGGTCGGTGCGCAAATGCAGGGTAAGAATTTCGACCGCCACGCGCTCGGCTTCAGCGTCTTCGTTGCGGCAGCGAATAACCCGGATTTCGTCTCCGTGGCCCATTTCACTCCACAACTGCTTCTCAAACGCGTGCGGGTTATTGGCAATCAGCACGTTGGCACAACGCAAAATACGGCTGGTGGAGCGGTAGTTTTGCTCCAACATCACCACTTTCAGGGACGGGTAATCGTCCTTAAGCAGCATCAGATTTTCGGGCCGTGCGCCACGCCAGGCGTAGATCGATTGGTCATCGTCGCCCACCACAGTGAACTGGTTGCGCGTGCCGATCAGGTACTTGACCAGCAAATACTGGCTGGCGTTGGTGTCCTGATACTCATCCACCAACAGGTAGCGGACTTTGTTTTGCCACTTTTCACGGATGTCGGCGTGCTCTTCAAACAGCTTTACCGGCAACAGGATCAGGTCGTCGAAGTCCACCGCGTTGTAGGCTTTGAGCGTGCGCTGGTAGTGGGTATAAACGATGGCCGCCGTCTGCTCCTTGGGGTTGCGAGCGTTTTCCAGCGCTTGGGGCGGCAGGATCAGGTCGTTTTTCCACGAGCCGATCATGTTCTTGATTTCGTCGACCCCGTCGTCGCCCGAGTATTCCTTTTGCATGATGTCGGCCATCAGCGCTTTGACGTCGGCTTCGTCAAAGATCGAAAACCCCGGCTTGTAACCCAGCCGCGCATGCTCCTTGCGGATGATGTTCAGCCCCAGGTTATGGAACGTGCTCACCGTCAGCCCACGGCCTTCGCCCTTTTTGAGCAAGGTGCCCACCCGCTCTTTCATCTCGCGCGCGGCCTTGTTGGTAAAGGTCATGGCGACGATGTACTGCGCACGAATGCCACAGTTCTGGATCAGGTGCGCAATTTTGCGGGTAATCACGCTGGTTTTGCCGGAGCCTGCGCCGGCGAGCACCAAAAGAGGGCCGCCGACGTAGCTCACGGCTTCTTGCTGCCGGGGATTGAGTCGGGACATGACGAGTCAGGGGGTCGTATGTAAAAAGGGCGGGCATTTTAACAGGCTGAGCAGATATTGCTGCCACTCTGCGACAGTGTGACGTAGCACTCTATCTAAATTTGCCGCTTTTGTTACTTTCGCGCAGGATGCCGACCCGAAATGGGTCTACCGTACGTTAAATACTACTCGCGAGTATTTGATAACCAATGTCATTTGCCATTGATTGGCAGATCGTCATAATGCCCACCGCCTCAATTTTTGCAGAGTCTAGGGAGCCAGCTTGTCTACGCCTGTCGAACCCTTGCGTTTGCTGCTACTGGCCAAAGAGCCGTCTTGGGCAGCGTTGTTGCGCGAGTGTCTGGCGCCAATGGGAAGTTCGGTCGTGCTGATGTGCGCGCCGAGCTGGGAATCTATCAGTCACCTGTTCGAGCACGATCACCACGCGCTGCTCTTGACCACCCCCGATCTTCAGCCCGCTTCGGCTCGCTGCCGCTTGTCCACGCTATTGCTGCTGGACGACGAACCCGAGGTTGCGCCGCATGGCGTCAGCGATTGGCTCGTCGCCTCAACCTTGACCCCCGACACCTTGCGCCGCAGCCTGCGCCACGTGCGCGAGCGCGGTGTTCTTGAACAAACCTTGCAGCGTTTGGCTGAGGAAGACCCGCTCACCGGGATCGCCAACCGGCAAGGCTTCCAAACCTTGCTGGCCGTGCGTTTGGCTGAAAGCGAAGGCCGCGGAGTTGCCCTTGGGCATCTGGATTTGGACAACTTTCGCCACGCCAATGATGCCTTGGGGCATCAAGCGGGCGACCGCCTGATTCTGCAAGTGGTGGCCAGGCTTAAAAGCCAGCTTGAAGCCGGTGATCAGCTTGCGAGGCTGGGCAGCGACGAGTTTGCCCTGCTGATCGACACCCGCCGCGCCCCCGAGCGCGCGCAGTGGATGGCCGAGCGCATTACCGAGGTGCTGGCTGAACCCTACTGGATCGACGGCGAAAGCCTGTTGATTGGTTGCAGTCTGGGCATCGCCCATGCACGCACCAATGCTGGGGCAGACCCGTTGATGTGGCACGCGCACATCGCCATGCAACAAGCCAAAAGCACGCAGGGCTGCACTTTTCACGTGTTCAATGAACGTATCAATCGTAACGCCCGCAGCCTGGCCGACCTTGAAAGCGAACTGCGCCGCGCCTTGCGTCGCGACGAACTGGAGCTGCATTACCAGCCTCGACTGGACTTGAGTAGCGGCAACATCGTCGGGCTTGAAGCCCTGGTGCGCTGGCGACATAGCGAACGCGGCCTGCTGGCGCCCGGCGAGTTCGTGCCATTAGCCGAACAAAGCGGGTTGATTGTGCCACTGGGTTACTGGGTCATTTCCCGAGCACTGCGCGACATGCAGGCCTTGCGCGAACACGGGTTGGCGCCCCTGCACATGGCGGTCAACTTGTCGTTTCGTCAATTTCAGGACAGCCAACTGCTCTCAACACTCAGCCGCTTGATTACCGAGCGGGGCGTTGAAGCGCAGTGGTTGGAGTTTGAACTGACCGAAACCGCCGTGATGCGCCGCAGTGATCTGGTCAAGCAGACGATGGATGCACTGGGCCGTCTGGGCGTGCGTTTCTCGCTGGACGACTTCGGCACGGGGTTCTCCTCCTTTGTACACCTCAACAGCCTGCCGATTGCGCTGCTTAAAATCGACAAAAGCTTCGTGGGCGGCATGGAAGAACGCAAAGAAAACCGCAAGCTGGTCCACGCGATGATCAACCTGGCCCACAACCTCAAACTGGAAGTTGTAGCAGAAGGGGTCGAAACCCCTGAGCAACTTGCGCTGCTGAGGGGGTTTGGCTGCGATCAAGTGCAAGGCTACTTCATCAGCAGGCCCTTGCCGCTGGCCCAGTTGCTGGATTTTTTAACGCATGGGGCGCAGCAGCAGGCGACACAGGCGACTTAACGCCGTCTCCTGTAGTCGCTGCCGCAGGCTGCGATAAGAACTGTAACGGGTCAAAAAAGGGTTGCTCTGCAACCCTTCGCAGCTTTCGGCAGCAGCTAAAGGATTCTCGCGTTAACGAATGCTGCCTTGTGTTCACGCTTGAGCATGCGCCGCATCTTCCATTCAAAGGCCAACGTCAGGCTTACCGACGCACAGGCCAAGCCCAGCGCCAAGCCCCACCAAACGCCGGTCGGGCCCCAATTGAGGGTAAACGCCAGCAGCCAGGCCATTGGCGCTCCAATGACCCAGTAGCAAAACAGCCCCACCAGAAATGTAGTTTTGGCATCTTTGAGCCCGCGAATGGCGCCCATCGCGATGGTTTGCGAGCCATCAAACAGTTCGAACCAAGCGGCCACTGCCAGCAGGCTGACGGCCAATTCAAAAACAGGCCGGAACGCCGGGTCGTTGTAGTCCAGAAATAGCCCCACCAATTGGTTCGGCCAGAACCAGAACACCACCGAGAAGCCCAACATCGCGATCGCGCCAGAACCAATGCCCACCCGGCCCGCTAAGCGCGCACGCAGTAAATCACCGCCGCCGTAATGCTGGCCGATGCGCATAGTGATCGCATACGACATGCCCGCTGGCACCATGAATGCCACCGACACGATTTGCAGCGCAATTTGGTGCGCGGCTAATTGCGTGCTGCCCATAGTGCCCATGCACAACGCCGCAAAGGCAAACAGCCCAACTTCGACCGCATAGGTGCCACCAATGGGCAGCCCAAGGCGCCACAGTTCGCGCAAGTAAGTCAGGTTAAGCTGCGACAGCCCTTTGCGAATGGGGTACGCCGTGTAGGCCGGGTGCCGCTGAATATGCCAAGCCAAACCTAACGCCATCGCTGTAGCCACAATCGCAGTGACCAGCCCAATGCCCATCAAACCCAGTTTCGGCAGGCCGAACATCCCGGTAATCAGGGCGTAATTGAGTAAGAAGTTGGCCACCGTGCCGATCAGGCTAATGACCATCACGGGCGTGGCGCGACCCATTGCACTGGTAAACCCGCGCAAGGCCATAAACGTCATGTAGCCAGGCAAGGCGAGGGGCAGCACCAGCAAAAACTGGCCCGCGGCTTCAACGTTGGTAGGGGTTTGCCCAAACAGCAGAAGCAGCGGTTTGATGTTCCACAGCATCACCGCGCCGCCCAGCGCCAGCGCCCACGCCAGCCAAAGCCCTGCTTGCGTCAGGCGGGTGGCGCCTTCGATGTCGCCTGCGCCCTGACGAATCGACACCAGCGTGCCGACCGCGGCAATCACGCCGATACAAAAAATCGACACAAATGAATAGCTGGCCGCGCCAAGGCTGCCACCGGCCAGCGCCTCCGGGCTCAAGCGAGCCATCATCAGCGTGTCGGTCAGTACCATCAGCATGTGCGCCAACTGCGAAGCAATCAGCGGCCCGGCCAGCCGCAAAATGGCCCAGAGTTCTGTCGCTGCTGAATGCTGTTTGGTCATGTGTTCGCTGTCTTTGAGTGCGTGAAAGGCTAGATTCTCGGCGCCTTGCCCGTTTTAAGCAAAGGGATAAACCCACACGTTATAGTCGCTGCCGAAGGCTGCGATCGGGCGCGAAGCGTCCGCAAACCTGGCAACCCCATGCACCTGACCCACCGCAGCGCCTGATTTTACGACTGCTGCGCAGCCGATCGCAGCCTGCGTGCCTTGTCAGCTCCTACAGGTGATTAGCCGTTATCCCGGACTTAGTAGGAGCTGCCGAAGGCTGCGATCGGGCGCGAAGCGTTCGTAAACCTGGCAACCCCATACACCTGACCCACCGCAGCGCCTGATTTTACGACTGCTGCGCAGCCGATCGCAGCCTGCGTGCCTTGTCAGCTCCTACAGGGGATCGGCGGTTATCCCAGCTTTTGTAGGAGCTGCCGAAGGCTGCG